>CAZMSZ010000249.1:0-11477 GCA_964569055.1 uncultured Planctomycetota bacterium
GACCGCCTCGCCGCGCAGCAGGTCGATCACGGCGCGCAGCGTCGGGAGGGCGACCTGGCAGGCTCGCCGGGCGGGGGCCTCGGGGTCGAGGGACAGCGCGGCCCGCGCGGTCGCCGTGGCCGCCTGCTCGGTCGCCGCGAGGCGCGCCGCCGTCTCGCTCGGCTCGCGCCGGGCGAGGAAGGCGTCGATCGCCGCGGTCGCCTGCCGCAGCGCGGCCGCGACCTCCTCGGGCGGGGCGGTGACCGCGGCGAGGTGACGCCCGAGCGCCGCGCCCGTGCGCAACATGACGGGCGGCCCCCAGCGCGCGAGCCGCCGTCCCCAGAACTCGAGGGTCGGCGCCGGCTCCTCGTCCGCGTCCTCGGCGCGCCCGAGCGCCCGCCGGCTCGGCTCGTGGCCGAGGAACGCAGCCAGCGTGAGCCGCTCGCGCGGCAGCTCCCCGCGCTCGAGCCGCGCCCGCAGCCGCGCGGCCTCGGCCTCCTCCGCCAGCGACGAGTCGCCGGCCACATGATCGGGAGCGTCGGTCACGCCATGAGGCTACCCGCCAGCCGAGCGCCGTCGACGCTCGAGGTCGAGACGCGCGCCGCGAGCGTTGCAGGGTCCGCGCCCGCCCGCTAAGACCCGAGACGGAGGGGGGAGAGGTGTCCGGACTGTTCGACGCGATCGGGCCCGCTCCCGGGCGCCGGATCGGCCCGTACCTGGTGGTCGCGCAGCTCGGCCAGGGCGGCATGGGGACGGTGTGGCGGGCCCAGGGCCCAGGCGGCACGGTCGCCCTCAAGCTGACGCGCTGCGGGGCGACTCCTGCGGCCGCGCGCCGCTTCCGCACCGAGACGAAGGTGCTCGGGCGGCTGCGTCACCCCAACCTCGTCGCCGTGCGCGACGCGGGGGTCGACGAGTGGGAACGCGCGTATCTGGCCATGGACCTCGTCGAAGGGCCTTCGCTCGAGCAACGGCTCGAGCAGGAGGGCTCCCTGCCCGTGGAGGAGGCGGCCCGGCTGGTCGCGACCCTGGCGCACGCCTGCGCCTACGCCCACGCGCAGGGCGTGCTCCACCGCGACATCAAGCCGGCCAACGTGCTGCTGCGGGCGGGCGAGCCGCTCCTGACCGACTTTGGGCTCGCCAAGGACCTCGACGCGAGCATCTCCTCGCCCTCGGTGGCCGGGCAGTTCCTGGGGACGCCCGCCTACTGGCCGCCCGAGCAGGCCCGCGGGGACCTCGGCGCGATCGGCCCGCCCGCCGACGTGTACGGGCTCGGCGCGCTGCTGTTCGCGTGCCTGACCGCCCGACCGCCGTTCGAGGGCCAGTCGCTGGTGGAGCTGATCGCCGCCACGCTGGGGCAGGAGCCGGACCCGCCCAGCGCCCTCCGCCCCGAGATCCCGGGCGCGCTCGACGCGTTGTGCCTCCGCTGCCTCGCCAAGGACCCGGCGGCGCGCCCCCCGACCCCCGCCGCGCTCGCAGCGGAGCTCGAGGCGCTCCTCGCCGACGGCCTCGCGGCGACGCCGCCGGACGCGACGCGCTCGACCGCGGCCGCCGAGCTGCAGCCGCGCACCAGCTCGGGCGCTCGCTGGGCCGTGGCCGCGGCGGTGGTGCTCCTCCTCGGCGTCGCCGCGTCGCTCCTGGCGGTCGGCTGGGGCGAGGCGGCGCCCTCCGGCACGCCGCCGGTCGCGCCGCCCCTCGCGCCGACGTCGCTCGCGGCCGAGGTCCGCGACCTCATGGACGTGGACGAGCCGGCGGCGCTGGCGCGGCTCGACGAGGTGCTCGCGACGCCGCGCGCTACCGCCGAGCTCTACGGGCTGCGCGCGCAGATCCACGCCAGGCACGCCCGTTGGGGCGAGGCGATCGCCGACCTCGACGGGGCGCTCGCGCTCGACCCCGCGGACGGACGGCTGCGCGGCGTCCGGGCGCTCTGCCACCTGCAGGCGGGCGACCCAAAGCGGGCCCGGGCCGACGCGCTCGCGGCCGCCGCGCTCGCCCCGGCGCGGGCGAACTGCTGGGCGGTGCTGGCCCAGCTCGAGCTGCTCGGCGGACGCAACGGCGTCGCGGCCGGCTACGCGAGACAGGCGCTGGCGAGCGCCCCCGACCACATCGTGGCCCTCCAGGTCCTCGGCTCGGTCGGCGAGCGCGCGGAGCGCCTCGAGGTCGCCGAGCGGCTGGTCGAGCTCCAGCCCGGCGCCAACTCGCTCGTCATCCTCGGAAAGACCCGGCAGGACGCTGGCCAGCACGCGCGCGCGCGCGAGGCGTTCGACCGCGCCCTGGCCCTGTCGCCCGACCATCCCGTAGCGCTCATGGGGCGCTCGCAGGCACGCCAAGAGCTGGGGGACGTGCGCGGCGCCATCGCCGACATGAAGCGCGCCGCCGAGCTGCGCGACAGCGCCGACGGGTGGCAGCTGCTCGGCCACCTGGCCATCACCACCGACCCCGCGCTCGCTCGCGTCGCTTACAGCCGGTGCATCGCGCTCGCGCCCAAGAACTTCATGTACTGGGTGTATCGAGGGAACGCCCGGATGGCGCTCGGAGACCTCGTGGGCGCGATCGCCGACTGCGACGAGGCGCATCGCCTGGCGCCGTATAGCCAGCCGCCGCTCGCGTTGAGCGCGACCGCCTGCCTGCGCGCGGGGGACTACGAGGCCGCGGTCGAGCGCTACACGCGCGCGATCGAGCGCGCGCCCCACGACGGGACGACGATCCTGAACCGCGCCAACGCGCGCTTCCTGGCAGGCGATTACGAGGGCGCGCTCGAGGACTACGAGCGGGCGCTCGCCGAGCGCGAGGGCGCCGTCGACCTCATGGCCGTGAAGGTCGCGATCCACTACGGGCGCGGCCGCACCCTCGAGCGGCTGGGCCGGCCAGGCGAGGCGGCGGACGCGCTGGCGGAGGTGCTCCGCCTCGCGCCGCGCGACCCCAGGCGCGCCCAGCTCCAGGCCGACATCGCGCGCCTCCGCGGCGAGGCCCGCTGAGCGTCAGCTCGCGAACACCACCGTCCGGTTCCCGTGGAGCAGGATCCGGTCCTGGACGTGCCAGCGCACCGCGCGGGCCAGGACCAGCTTCTCGAGGTCGCGCCCCTTGCGGACGAGGTCGCCCACCCCGTCGCGGTGCGAGACGTGGGTCACGTCCTGGCACACGATCGGGCCCTCGTCGAGCTCGGCGGTCACGTAGTGGGCGGTGGCCCCGATCAGCTTGACCCCGCGCCGGTGCGCCTGGTGGTAGGGGCGCGCGCCCTGGAAGGCCGGCAAGAACGAGTGGTGGATGTTGATGATCCGCCCCGCCCACCGCTCCACGAGGTCGGCGCCCAGGACCTGCATGTAGCGCGCGAGCACCACGAAGTCGACCGCGTGCTCGACGAGCGCCGCCTCGAGGAGCGCCTCCTGCGCCGCCTTCGCCCCGGGCTCGATCGGCAGGTGCAGGTACGGCACCCCGAAGTGGTCGGCCACCGGCGCGAGCGCGGCGTGGTTGCTGATCACCAGCGGGAACTCGCAGTCGAGCTCGCCCGAGCGCTGGCGCAGCAGCAGGTCGTACAGGCAGTGGTCCTCGCGCGAGACCAGGATCGCGGCCCGCTTGCGCCGCTCGGAGGTGCGCACGGCCACCCACGGGTCGTGCGGGGCGAGCAGCCGCTCGACCGCGGGGGCGACCTCCTCGAGCGGGAGCGCGAACCCCTCGAGCGCGAACACCAGCCGCATGAAGAACAGCCCGGCGGCCGGGTCGGCGTGCTGGTCGGCGTCGAGGATGTTCGCGCCACCCTCGAACACCAGCTCGGAGATCGAGGCCACGATCCCGCGGGCGTCGCGGCACGAGATCAGGAGCGTGGCGCAGGGGGCGGGGCGGCGGCGGGCCATGGCCCCGTTCTACTAATTACGGGGCCCGCCGCGCGAGGAACAGCACGTCCTCGACCTCCTGGCCCTCGTCCACCAGCGGGTTCTCCCAGCGGACCCGCTCGCGGGCCGCCTCGGCGAAGGTCGCGCCGAGCGCGGCGGCGAACGGCTCGTCGTCGGCGACCGACCACACCGCCAGGACGCCGCCCGGGGCGAGGTGGCGCGCCACCCGGGTCAGCCCCTCGGCGGTGTAGAACGGCGCGGAGCTCGGCCCGAGCGGCTCGCGCGGCGAGTGGTCCACGTCGATCAGGATCGCGTCCCAGCGCGCCTCGCCGGGCTCGGCCAGGAGCTCGGCGTAGACGTCGCCCACGCTCGGCGCCAGGCGTGCGTCGCCCGTCAGCTCGCCCGAGAGCGGGACCAGGCCGCGGCGCAGCCAGTCGATCACCTCGGGCAGCCGCTCGACCACGCGCACCTGCGCGGCGCGTCCGCCCCGCAGCGCGGCCGCCGCCGTGTAGCCCAGGCCCAGCCCGCCCACGAGCACGCGCAGCTCGGCGCCGCCGTGCCACTCCAGCGCGCGCCGGGCCAGGAGCTCCTCCGAGGCGGTGTTGAGGCTGCTCATGAGCAGCTCGTGGTCGAGCACCACCTCGGTGACCACCGTGCCCGGGCGCCCGAGCACGTCGCGCCGGCGCAGGCAGAGCGGCCCGAGCGGCGTCTCCACCCAGTCGAGCACCTCGAACAGCGGCTTGCGCGGGGGCTGCGCCATGCACCCACGATACCGCCGCGCCGCCGCCATGCCTCGCCGCCGGGTTTCGCTGGCGCGGGGCGCGCCCGAGCGGTATCAGCAGGAGACGCAGGAGCGCCGCTCGTGACCCGTCCGCCCGCCCTCGCCCTCCTCGCCGCGCTCGCCGTCGGCCTCGCCGGCTGCGCCGCCCCGCCCGCGCCCGCGCGCGCCGTCCGCCGCCCGGTCGTGGCGCTCATGACCGACTTCGGCCTGCGCGACGACGCGGTGGGGCTGCTGCGCGGCGTGGTGCTCGACCTCGCCCCCGACGTGCAGCTCGTGGACCTCACCCACGAGGTCCCGGCGTTCGACGTGGCGGAGGGCTCGCGCCTCCTGGCCGACGCGCCGGGGGTCTATCCGGCCGGCACGGTGTTCTGCGTGGTCGTCGACCCCGGGGTCGGCACGGCCCGCCGCGCGATCGTGGCCCGGCTCGCCAACGGCAGCCTGATCGTGGCCCCCGACAACGGGGTGATCACCGACGCGGCCCTCCAGCACGGGCTGACGGCCGTGCGGGCGATCGAGACCGCCGACTACCTGCGCGACGCCGTCAGCGCGACCTTCCACGGCCGCGACGTGTTCGCGCCGGTCGCGGGCCACCTCGCGGCCGGGCGCTCGTTCGAGGGCGTGGGGCCGCTGGTGGAGGACTGGGTCCGCCTCGAGCGCCCCCGGCCGAGCCGCGAGGGCGGCGTCCTGCGCGGCCGCGTGATCGCGATCGACGAGCCGTTCGGCAACGTGTGGACCGACATTCCGGCGGCCTGGCTCGAGGAGCTCGGGGTCGCGTACGGCGAGCGCGTCGTGGTCGCGGCGGGAGGTCGCGACCCCGGTGAGGTGCCCTACGTGGCGACCTTCGGCGACGTCCCCGAGGGCGCGCCGCTCCTGTACCGCAACAGCCGCGGCAAGCTGGCGCTCGCGCTCAACATGGGCGACCTGGCCCGCGCGCGACGGATCGAGCGCGGCGCCGAGGTGACGATCCGCCCGGCGCGCTAGCCCCCGAACAAGAACACCGCGGCGAAGCCGTACACCAGCATGACCAGGGTCGGCAGGATCAGGCGCAGGTAGCAGCGCCCGTCGAGCGCCTCGAAGCCGCCCAGGCTCGAGACTTGGCCGTAGCCGGGGATCCCGTCCAGCACGGCCGCGCGCGCGGGGTCCTCCGGCAGGTAGAGCACGCGCTCCTGCGCTTGGTCCTCGAGCTCGGCCGTCTCGTGGGTGGAGTGGCTCACCCGGTGGGTTCGCCCTTCGCCGTCGGTGAACGCGAACGTCAGCTTCCACACCGGCTGCTCGTTCACCTTGGTCGAGGTCGGCTCCTTGCTCTCGAGCGTCCCGTAGGCGAGCACGCCGTGGCGGAGGAGGCGCGCGTACAGGAACCCGTTGCGCAAGCCCACCAGCATGAAGCACAGCCCGACCGTGGGGAACGCCGCGACGATCAGCACCACCCAGGGCGGGAACGTGGCGGTCCGCATGCCCTGGATCCGCGAGCGGTCGGGGTCGCCGCTCGGGAACTCGACTCGGACCGGCGCGCCGGGCGAGGGGCCGCTGCCGACCGCGAACGAGCGCCCGCCGCGCACGACCCCGTCGGGGCCCACGAACTCGTACACGTACTCGTACACGTACTGCTCGTTCACCTGCGAGCCCGTGCTCTGCACGTCGACCACCTCGCCAGCGGCCTCCTCGAGCGGGCCGGCGAAGTCGATCAACGCGCGCGGATCGGAGGCCGCGCCGAACACGAGCACGAACGCCGAGGTGAACAGGAGCACCCCCCAGCCCACCGTCTGGACCACGCCGCCGAAGGTGGCGTGGATCCGGGCGCCGAGCTCGACCCGCCGCGGCGGGTCCTTCGGCTCGTAGTCGATCACCCACATGCAGGCCTCCCGTCGGGTCGAGCATAGCGGGTCCGTTGGCCGGCGCGCCCGCCGCCTGGTACCCTCGCCGGGCCGACGAGGACCTTCCATGCCCTGGGAGCACTGCGATCAGACGCTCGGCGACGAGCTCGACGCCTGCCCGAGCTGCGGGATCGAGAAGGCCGCCTGGACCCTGCAGTGGGACGCCACCCGCACGTTCCAGGTGCCTCGCCGGAGCGGGCGCCCGCTGGCCAAGCTCTCGCTCCTCGACGCCGCCGACGCCAGCCCGATCGTCGGCCAGCCGTTCCGCGTCGCGCCCGAGGGGGGCGCGCCCCTCGAGGGCCAGACCGACGAGTGGGGCTACGGCAAGGTCGAGCTCCCGGCCGAGGGGCCCTATCGCCTGAGCCTGCCCGGCGTGGCGCCCGATCAGCTCGCGGCGGTCGAGCCCGAGGCCGCGGCGGACGCGGAGGCCGACGCGCTCGCGCTGGTCTGCCGCACGGGGCCCAAGTACGAGGTGCGGCTGCGGCAGCCGGTCGTGCTCTGCTTCCAGCGCCTCGGCGAGCCGCTGGCGAGCGCGCCCTACCGCCTGCGGCTGGGGGGCGAGGAGCGGCGCGGGGCGCTCGACGCGCGCGGTGAGCTGCGGTTCGACCCGCCCGCCGGGGTGGCCGAGGCCGAGGTGTGGGTGGGCGAGGGCGAGGACCTCGACCACTACCGGGTCGCGCTCGGCGAGCTCGCGCCGGTCGGCGAGGTGCGCGGGGCGCAGCAGCGCCTCAACAACCTCGGCTTCTACGCCGGGCGCGAGGACGACGCCCTGGGCCCGGTCACGCGCTCGGCGCTGGTCGCCTTCCAGCGCGAGCACGGCCTGGAGCCCTCGGGCCGGCTCGACCCGCCGAGCCAGACCAAGCTGGTCGAGGTCCACGGGGGCTGAGGGGTCACGCTCAGCGGCGGAACACGCCCGCGTTGGCCACCGTCCAGCGGCCGCCGGCGTGGTCGCCCGCCTCGCCTTGCACGTAGAACGTGCACTCGTCGACGTCGGAGAAGAAGCGGCCGAGCTCGGCGCGGAACTGACGCGAGAGCCAGTCGGCGAACGGCGCGTAGTGTCGCGGCCGCGTCCGCGTGCCGGCGTGCATGATGCTCGCCGTGTCCCACGCCCAGTGGCGCACGCCGACCACCGCGTCGTCCGGCAAGACCTGGTCGGCGCCGCAGCGCGGGCAGGCCACGGTGTCGTCGCCCGGGTCGGGCAGCCGCGGGCTGTAGTCGCGGCCGCAGGCCGCGCAGGTCTGCACGTCGAGGTACTCGTCGGGGAGG
This sequence comes from uncultured Planctomycetota bacterium, assembly GCA_964569055.1. Classification (GTDB taxonomy): domain Bacteria; phylum Planctomycetota; class J058; order J058; family J058; genus JAWLGW01. The sequence continues at coordinate 7,731 of CAZMSZ010000249.1, forward strand.
CCGAGCATGTGCCCGAACTCGTGCACGCAGGCGAGCTGGCCGCCGTTCTTGGGCTCGAGGTCCTCGCTGTCGAGCCACGCCGTGTCCGTCCGGCGCGAGACGGCGCTGCGGAACGAGCCCTCGCGAATGTTCACGGCCGTGACCTCGTAGTGGTCCGCCCACGTCGCGTCGTCGGTGCAGTCGAGCCGGACCTCCACGTCCCACCCGCGGAACGCCACGCGCGAGTAGTCGGTCGCGATCGTGTGACGCCAGCTCCAGCCGCGCCGCACGTGCTGGGCGTAGCGCCGCATGAAGTCCGCCGCGTCGGCGCGGCTCCAGGCGGCGACCCGCGCCTGCGCCGCCTCGATCCCCTCGGGGCCCCCGGCCAGGCGGTGCATGACGTTGAGCATGGGGTGGTCGCGGTCGCGCCGGATCCCCCAGGCGCGGTACTCGCCCCAGTCGAGGTCCGCCGGGTCGACGAACGTGAACTGGAGCCTCATGCGCACCACGAGCAGCCCGCGCCGGGTGGCGTCGTCGCCGTAGGCCTCGAGGTCGTAGCACCCGCCTCCCTCGGAGCGCCCGACGCCGCGCGGGACCACGTCGTCCTCGCGGAACAGGAGCCGTCGGCTCACGCGCTGGCGTCCTCGCGCGGGCCGAAGCCCGCCAGCGCGGCGCGGGCCGCGGCGAGCTCCGCCTCGCTGGCGTCGGCGAGGTGCGTCAAGGTGGCGACCAGCGCGAGTCCGCGCGGCCGGTCGGCCACGAACAGGACCTCCTGCACGAAGCGCGAGGGCGACTCGCCCCAGCGGTAGCGCAGGCGGAGGCGGCCGTCGCGGCCGCCCTCCTCGGCCTCGAGCGCGCGGAGCGGCTCGAGCTCCTCGAAGCCGGCGAGCTCGCGCGTCAGGCTCGTCACCTGCTCGCGCGCGTAGCGCAGGAGCGGGTCCTCGTCGCCCGCCGCCTCGGGGAGGTCGTCGAGCTTGACCACCACGCTCGCGCTGTAGCGGCGCGCGGAGGGGAGCACGTAGGTGTAGGTCGAGGCGTCGCGCGCCCCCGGCGGGAGCGCGAGCACGAACGGAGGCGGCCCGACCGGCACGAGGTCGGCGGGCGAGGGCTCGGCGCTCACCAGGTCGCCCCCGCCACCGCGCCGGCGACCGCGCCCGCGACGGCGCCCCCGCCGCCGTCGGCGCGCGCCCCGGCCTGCGCGGCCCCGACCGCGCCCGGGCCGGCCGCCTGCGCCGACGCGGGGCTGGGGAGCAGGCGCCCCACGCTGCTCGCCCCGGCGGCGCGCTTGCGCTGCCGCGCGTCGACCCGGCGCTGGAGCGGGACGCGGCCCGTGTGGGCCGGACCGGCGTTGAGCACCGCGCGCCCCCGGCGCGGCAAGGCGCGGGCGCCCCGGTTGGCGGAGCGGAGGAGGTCGAGCTCTCCGCGCCCGCAGCCTGCGTGACGATCTGCGCGTTCATTCATGGATATCACCCGCCCTGCTCCAGCTTCGCCAGGATGTCGCGGTAGGCGCCCAGCCGCGCCTCGAGCCCGAGTCGGCGGAACTGCCCCGGCAGCTCCGCTTGCTTGCTCCTGCCGGCCGGCGTCCAGAAGGCGCTCGCGGGCGCCTCGGCCATGGGGTCGGGCGGCACGAACTTGAGCACCTCCTCCATGGCCGAGATCGCCTCGCCCACGGCCATGGCCGCGCGGCGCCGCGCCTCGGGGTCGGGGCTCGGCTCGGCGGGCACGCTCCGCGCGTATCGATCGCTCACCGCCAGCCACTGGCCCGCGTCGATCAGGCGCGAGGGCGCCTCCCCATGGGCGTAGCTCGGCGCGCGCACCGAGAGGTAGGCCATGTCCTCGGGGAGCAGGAAGTCGAACCGGCGCGTCGTGCCGCACCCCGGGCAGGCCCACTCGAACCGGCTGAAGAGCTGCTCGCCGGCCGCCATGGTGGCGCTGCGGTCCGCCTCCCGCCGCGCGTCGCCGCAGGCGCACGGGGTGAGGTCCATGTAGAGGTGCTCCTCGCGGACGGAGCGAATCGGGAGGGGCGCGGCCGGCGCGGAGCCGGCCGGCGCGGGAGGCGCCGCGGGGTGCGTCAGGGCGGCCGCGCCCTGCTGGACCGCCGCGGTGAAGTCTCCGGCCGGGAGCGGCGGGGCCGTGCCTGCGCTCGCGCTGGGCGCCGCGGCCGTGGACGTGTCGGCGGGCGCGCGCGCGGGCGCCGCTCCCACCACCGCGAAGAAGCCGACGACCAGGCTAACGGCCATGGCGAGGAGCCAGGAGAACGGAGGGGGCGCGGCGAACGTCGCCCAGTTGAGCGCCGCGACCGCGCTGAGCGCCTGCAGCGAGAACAGGACCGTGAACCGGCGCACCCGGCTCGGATCGCCCTCGGCCGCCAGGCGGCCGGCGCCGATCCCGGCGGCGATCGCCAGCGCGCCGGGCGCGCCCCAGCGGACCAGGAGCGTGCCGAACGGGAGCGACCACAACAGCTCGAGCAGGCTGAAGGGCGCGAACCGGAGGGCCACGCCGCCCAAGGCCGCCAGGGCGAACGCGGCGAGCATGCGGGGGCGGACCAGCTCGGCGGGGCTCACGGGCACCTCGAGCACCCATTCCAACCAGGCTCGAGCGTCATCGCCAGGGGAGGCAGGGCGGCCGCCCGAGCGCTCGCCGTCGAGCGCCCGGGCGGCCTGGAGCTCACTTGCTGACGCTCGCCTCCACGTCGGCGAGCGAGGCGCCGAAGTTGATGTGGAACGGCTGCCCGTCGAGCACCAGCGCCGGGACGGACTGCACGCCGGCCTGCTTGGCCTCCGCGATCCGCTCGGGCCGCTCGCCGAGGTGCACCACCTCGACCTGGTAGCGGCTGGAGTCGATCGCGCGCGCGACGTTGTCCTCGGCGGCGACGCACACCGGGCACCCAGCGTGGAAGAACACGGCCTTGCTCATGACATCCTCCTCTGTGTTCAGTAGTATCGACTCGACACCAAGCGGACGTTACCGCGCGCGAGGGTGCTTGGTCAAGACGTGTCGAGGCGATACGATCCAAGACGAGGTGCGGCATGGACCCGGCGGAGCGGACTCACGAGCTGATCGAGCGGCTGGCGAACCTGCTCCGCGCCGAGGCGCGCCTGGCCGACGGCGGCGCGCTGCAGCCGGTGCACCTGCAGGCGCTGGCCTACCTGGCCCGCTGCAACCGCTACAGCGACACCCCGGGCGCGCTGACCGAGTACCTCGGCCTCACCAAGGGGACGGTCTCGCAGACGCTCAACGTGCTCGAGCGCGAGGGGCTGCTCGAACGGCGCGGCGACCCCGCCGACCGCCGCCGCGTGCGCCTGCGCCTGACGGCGGCCGGGCGACGGGTCGTGCGCGAGGCGGCCCCGCCGCCGCTCCTGCGCCAGGCCGTGGCCGCGCTGGGCCCCGAGCGCGAGGGGCGCCTCGCCGCCGACCTCGAGGAGCTGCTGCGCGCCCTGCAGCGGGCGCACGGCGGGCGCCCGTTCGGCGTGTGCCGCACGTGCCGTCACTTCCAGGGCGGCGCCGCGGGCGGCGGGCGCTGCGGCCTCACCGACGAGCCGCTGTCGGCGCGCGACGCGAAGCTGCTCTGCCGCGAGGCGTGCGTGGTCTCTGGGGGGGCTCCGCCCGCGAGGCCTTCGCATTGAGCCTCGTGCTCGTGCCCGTGTCCGCCCGAGCGCGACGCGCCGTCGCAAGCGATGGGGTTTCGAGATCGCGGACGGGCAGCGGTCACGCGCACGGAGACGGCTGACGATCCCACACATTTCGTGCCCGTGCCCGTGCCCGTGC
>CAZMSZ010000250.1:0-5608 GCA_964569055.1 uncultured Planctomycetota bacterium
GCCGGCCGCCCACCCGCAGCCCCGCGAGCAGGAGCGCGAGGAGCGCGAGCGGTAGGGCGTCGGTGGCGGCGCTCGCGCGGTGCGGCGCGGCCAGCGAGCACTTCGAGGAGGACGAGCCACCGGCGGACTGCGGCGTGATCGTGACGGACCCCACGTCGTCCCTGGCGTCGCCCCCGAGGGTGTCCGCCGTCAGGCCGCTGGTGGAGCTCACGATCGTGGTCTCGCCGGTGTCGGCGTCCACGGTGCAGGTGAGCGTCAGGGTGGCGCTTGCCCCGTTGGCGAGGTTGCCCACGCTCCACAGGCCGCTCGCGGGATCGTAGGTGCCCTGGCTGGTGGTGGCGCTCACGAACGTGACGCCGGCGGGGAGGGGGTCGCTGAGCGCGACTCCGCCGGCCGCGCCGGGCCCCTTGTTGGTCACCGTCACCGTGTACACGACCGTGGCCCCTTCGAGCGGCTCGGGCTCGTCCACGGTCTTGGTCACCGCCAGGTCGGCCACCTGCGGTGTGATCGCGACCGACCCCGTGTCGTCGGCGGGATCGCCCCCCAGGCCGTCCGCGGTCAGGCCGCTGGTCGCGTTGGTGATCGTCGTCCCGGCGGTCCCCGCGTCCACGGTGCAGGTGAGGGTCAGCGTGGCGGCCGCGCCGTTCGCCAGCGTCCCGACGCTCCACAGCCCGCTCGGGGCGTCGTAGGTCCCCTGGCTGGCGGCGACGCTCGCGAACGTCACGCCGGCCGGGAGGGCGTCGGTCAGCGCGACCGCGTCGGCCGCCGACGGCCCTTGGTTGGTCACCGTCACCGTGTAGACGACCGCCTCACCCTCCTCGGGCGTGGGCTCGTCCACGGTCTTGCTCACCGCGAGGTCGGCCAGCTGGGGCGTGATCGCGACCGACCCCGTGTCGTCGGCAGGATCGCCCCCCAGGCCGTCTGCGGTCAGGCCGCTGCTCGAGTTGGTGATCGGCGTCCCGGCGGTCCCCGCGTCCACGATGCAGGTCAGGGTCAGCGTGGCGGCCGCGCCGTTCGCCAGCGTCCCGACGCTCCACAGCCCGCTCGGGGCGTCGTAGGTCCCCTGGCTGGGGGTGGCGCTCACGAACGTCACGCCGGCCGGGAGGGCGTCGGTCAACGCGACCCCGCCCGCCGCGCTCGGCCCCTGGTTGGTCACCGTCAGCGTGTACACGACCGCCTCGCCCTCTGTGGGCGTGGGCTCGTCCACGCTCTTGGTCACCGCCAGGTCCGCCAGCCGCGGCTGGATCCCGACCGAGGCCGCGTCGTCGGTGGGGTCGCCCCCCAGATCGCTCCCGGCCAAGCCGCTGGTCGTGTTCGTGATCGTGGTTCCGGCGGTGCCCGCGTCGACGGTGCACGTCAGGTCCAGGGTCGCGCTGTCGCTCGCCGCCAGCGCGCCGATGGTCCACAGCCCGGTCCCGGGGTCGTAGGCGCCGTGACTGACGCTCGTCGACACGAGCTGCACGCCCGCCGGCAGGAGGTCGGTGAGCGCCACGCCGGTCGACGCGCTCGGCCCCTGGTTGGTCACCGTGACGGTGTAGACGATCGTGGCGCCCTCGTCCGGCGTCGGCTCGTCCACGGTCTTGGTCACCGCGAGGTCGGCCAGCGGCTCGACGTCGAGGTCGCCCGCTCCCACCGAGCCCGAGGGGGTGGTCACCACCACGGGCTGCGTCCCGGTCGGCGTGGTCGCGGCCACGGTGAACTGGACCTCGTCGCCGGCGACGTTGCTCACGATCGCCGCCACGCCGCCCACGGTGACCGTGGCCGCGCTCAGCCCGCCGCCCTGAATCGTGACGATCGTCGCGGTGAGCGCCGCCGTCGTCGGCGCCAGCGAGTCGACGAAGGGGACGACGACGGTCGTGCCGGCGGTGATCGTGCCCAGCACGTAGTCCGTCCGGTCCGCCTCGGTCAACCCGGCGCCCTCGCGGGTCTCGAATCGGACCGTCCCCGTCCCGGCGTCGATCGTGGCGGTGTTGGCGACCTGCGCGTCGCCGGCGCTCCGGTCGGCATCGACGACGCCGTTCGCCAGCGCGTCGTTGGCGATCGCGATCAAGTCGCCGCCGTCGGTGGTCACGTCCGCCTCGATCCTCACGCTGCGCCCAGCCGAGAGGGTCAGGGTGCCCCCCGTCCCGCTGGGGTTGTCGACCGCGAGGGGCGAGCGGATCACGAGGTCGCGGCTGGCCTGGAGCGTGACGTCGGTGCCGGCCGAGAGCAGCTCCACGACCCGCGCGGTGGGCGCGGTGATCGACTGCCCGGCGGCGAGGTCGTAGGCGCTCGAGCCGAGCCGCAGGGCCACCGCGAGGCGCTGGTTGGCGAAGCTCGCCACCAGGCCCCCGTCCACCGGCGCGACCTCCAGCAGCGCCGCGAGCGCCCCCACCCCCAGGAGGCCGTTCGCGGCCGAGACGATCCCGGTCGTGCCGCCGCTCGCGCGCCCCAGGCTGACGGCGCCCTCGTCGCTGACGCCGAAGGAGGCGCTCAGGACGGCGTAGCAGCCGTTGGCGAGGTCGCGCACCCCGCTTACACCGACCAGGTCGCCCGCTGCGGCGCCGATCAGGCTGTTGGCGAGGTCGACCGGGCCGGTGGTGCCCCCCTCGCCGTCGCCCCACGTCGCAGCGCCTGCGTCCGCGACGGCGCCCGAGTCCCACTCCGGCGAAGCGACCACGTAGTCGCCGGTGCTCAGCGCGACCACGAGCTGGCCGACCCCGTCGTCGGTCTGGCTCCCCACCAGGCTGTTCGCCGCGCTCACGGCGCCGACCGTCCCGGCCGCCCCGTCGCCCCAGGTCGCGGCCCCCGCGTTGGGCGTGGGCCCCAGGTCCCACAGGGGCGAGGCGACCACATAGTGGTCCGTGGCGAGCGCCGTCACGCCGCCCGAGCCCACCTGGTCGTTCGCCTGGGCGCCCACCAGGCTGTTGGCCGCCGAGAGGGGCCCCGTCGGCGCAGGTCCCGTCCCGCCGTGCCAGGTGACCGCGCCCGCGTTGGACGCGGCCCCCGCGTCCCAGCCCGGCGAAGCCACCACGTAGCTCCCGTTGCCCAGGCCGACGACGCCCTTCGACCCGATCTGATCCATGGAGGAGGAGCCGACCAGGCTGTTCGTCGCGTCGACCTCGTCCACGGTCGCCTGGGTGCCGTCGCACCACGTGATCGCGCCGAGGTCCGTGTCGCCCCCGTCCCAGCTCGGGCTCACGACCACGTAGTGGCCGTTGGCGAGCGCGACCACCCCGCCCGAGCCGACGACGTCGCCCCCGTTCGTGCCGACGAGGCTGTTGGCCGCCGAGACCGTCCCGGCGGTAGGGGCCGAGCCGTCGGCCCAGGTGACCGCGCCGCGGCCCCCGTCCCAGATCTGCGAGGAGATCACGTAGTCGCCGCCGGTGAGCGCCACGACGCCCGCGAGGCCGATCCGGTCGCCCGGAGTGGCGCCGACCAGGCTGTTGGTCGCATCGACCGCGCCGGTCGTCGATCCGTCTCCCGCGGCCCAGGTGACGGCGCCGCGATTGCTCGCCCAGGTGTCGCTGTACACGACGTAGTTCCCGTTGGGGAGCGGGGTCACCAGCCCGACCAGGTCGAGGGTCGTGGTGCCGACGAGGCTGTTGCTGGAGCTGATCAGGCCGCTGACTCCGCCGGTGCCGCTGCCCCAGGTCACCGCGCCGACCGAGTCCGCGCTGGCGCTGCACCAGGCCTGGGACATGACCACGTAGTGGCCGTTGGCGAGCTCGACCACGCCGCTGGAGCCGGTCGCGCTGCCGGCGGTGTCGGAGGTCAGGCTGTTGGTGGCGTCGATCGTGCCGACCCTGCCGGTGCTCCCGTCGCACCAGGTCACGGCCCCTGCGTCGACGACCGCCCCGTTGTCCCAGCCGCTGCTGATCACGACGTAGTTCCCGTTGGAGAGCGCGATCACGCTCGGGTCGCCGGCCAGCCAGCCGACCTGGTCGCCGGCGGTCGAGCCGACCAGGGCGTTGGTCGAGCCGACGAAGCCGGCGCTCGCTGCCGTCCCGCTGGCCCAGGCGACCGCGCCGAGCAGCGTGTCGGTGCCGTCGCCGTACCTGGACGCGACGAGGACGTAGTTCCCGGTCGCGAGCGGGACGACCGCGGTGCCGAACGTGTCGCCGTCGTTGAAGCGCGTGAGGCTGTTGGTGGCGCTGGCCGTCCCGCTCGTCCCGATCCCGGTCGCGCCGTCGCACCAGGTCACGACGCCCGTCCCGACCGAGGTGAACGCGGTCGAGGCGAGCGGGCTCACGACCACGTAGTTGCCGTTGGTCAGCTCCACGATCTCGCGGCCCACGAAGCAGCTCGCCTTGAAGCCGAGCAGGGTCGAGATCAGGGCCCCGGTGGTGCCGTCGAACAGGTAGGCGGCGCCGGAGTCGGTGCCGAGGAAGTCGTCGAGCTCGTCCGCGACCACCACGTTGCCGTTGGGGAGCACGGTGAGGTCCTGGCCGAACACGCCGCCGGCGTCGTCGTTGGGATCGACCAGCTCGTACTGCGCGAGCAGCGCCGCGGCGTCGTCGAGGATCAGGTCCTGGGGGTCGAGCAGCACGTGCCCGCTGCCGGTCTGGCCGCCCGCGTCGATCCGCCCGCCGTAGCGCAGGCTCCCCGCGGCCGACAGCTCGACCTCGCCGCCGCGGCCGTGGAGCCCGCGCACCCCGACCTCGCCGAACAGCTCGGCGCGGCAGGTGGCACCCACCCGCACCTCGCCGCCCGCGCCCTGCAGTCCGTCGGCGGACAGGCGAGCGCCGCGGGTGACCAGCACCTCCGCCGCGCGCCAGGTCGGCCTGGGTGGCTGGGCCGACGGCGCGGGCGCCGCGGCCGAGGTGCCGACCCAGATCGCGCCGCCGCTCCCGCCGCTGGCGTCGACCGTCGCCGCGACCAGCCGCACCTCCGCGCCGCTCAGCCACACCCGCCCGCCGCGCCTGCCGGTCGCCCGGTAGCAGCCGCTGCTGAACAGGCGCTCGCTCGCCAGCACCTCGATCGGGCCGCCCTCGCCGGCGGGGTCAGCGGTCGAGATCGCCCCGGCGCGGGTGGCTATGTAGCGCTCGCACCGCAGCTCGACTCGGCCGCCCGGGCTGCGGATCGGCCCCGCGTGGAGCAGCCGCTCGGTGTGGACGCTCACCGCCCCGCCGGCCGCGTCGACCTCGCCGACCAGCGAGAGGCGGCCAGAGCGCAGCTCTACCGCTCCTCCGCGGCTCGTCACCCGACCCGCCTGCTCGACCTCCAGCAGCCCCTCGGCCTCCAGCGCCACCGCGCCAGCGCGGACCGAGCCGCCGATCAGGAGGTGCTCCGCGCGCAGCGTGAGCGCGGTCGCGGTGTGGAGGCGGCCGCTCACGTGCAGCGCGCCTGCGGCGCGGACCTCGCGCAGCCCGCGCAGCGCCGCAGGGGCCAGGCGCTGCTCTCCGCCGGGCCAGCGCAGCAGCAGCCCGCCCTCGTCGTCGACCGCGAGCCGCACCCGGTCGCGCTCGATCGTGAGGACGCCGCCCTCGAGGGTGACGGCGCCTTCGTCGGGGGCCCCGCGAGCGTTCGACGCGCCCAGGACGACGAGCGCAGGGAGGACGAGGGCGGCCGCGAGCGAGGCGCGCTGCATGAGGACTCCCGGTGTCAAGGAGCAGGGCTGGGGATCGAA
>CAZMSZ010000250.1:5708-11417 GCA_964569055.1 uncultured Planctomycetota bacterium
CTCGTGGTTGCCCGCGAGCAGGTACGTCTCGGGCTGGCCGAGCGCGTCGCGCAGCTTCAGGCCGCCCGCGATCGGCACCTTCTCGTCCCAGGCGCCCAGGAACAGGAGCACGCGGCGCGGGTCGACGTAGGGGGCGAGGTGGAGCGGGTCGCTCTCGAGCTCGCGCGCGAACGCCTGCGCCAGCGCGCGGGGCGAGACGCCGCGCGCGGCCCAGGCCTCGCGGTAGGCGCGCACGGTCGACTCGGTGCTCGTCGCGACGAGCGCCGGGAAGTCGCCGCCCGGCAGGATCAGCGCGGCGCGCTCCACCCGCGGCTCGACCGCGAGCAGGAGCGTGCCGAACACGCCGCCCGCCGAGACGCCCAGGAACACCACCCGCTCCACCTCGGGGCGCGCGAGCAGCGCCTCGACCGCCGCGCGCGCGGCGACCACCGCGCCGCGCAGGGCGCGCTCCACCCCGGCCGCGTCGAGCGCGGGGTCGAGGAACACGCCGTCGGGCGCGATCACCGCGGCGTGGAGCCCGCGCCCCGCGAACCGCTCGGCCATGTAGCGCGCGGCGAAGGTGGCCTGGCTGGGCGGGGTCATGAGGATCAGCGGCGCGGGGCCGCTGGCGTCGGCGGGGTACCACTCCAGCGCGCCCGCGAGGTGCTGGAGGCGGGCCGTGCGCGGGGAGGCGCCGCGGGCGGCGTCGGCCACGAGCGCGGCCGCGAGCCGGTCCGCCTGCTCGCGGTCGAGGGGATAGCGCGCCGCGAGCGCCTCGGGCAGCGGCGCGGCCGGGCGCGCGGGCTCGGTCTGCGGGCGGTGATCGACGATCAGCCCCCAGGGCGTGAGCGGGAGGCGCGGCGGCGCGAGCGGCGCGGGGCGAGCGGGCTCGCCGGCGCGGTCGTCGGCCCAGCCGAACGCGAGCCACACCGGCCCCGCGAGCAGCGCCTGGGTGGTGTAGCCGAGCGCGAGCGAGGGGGCGGTGGCGATGTCGATCGCGGTCGGGAGGTCGACCCACGGCGTGGCCCAGGCGAGCGCGGCCACGGGGAGGGTCGCGATCAAGAGCGGGACCGAGGCCGCCCAACCGAGGTACTTCGCCCCGACGGCCGCTTGCCGCACGGGGGCGCGCGCCTCCTCGAACGCGGGGATCCCGCCGTTGGCGCGTCCGAGCACGTGCGAGCAGCCAGGCGCGAGCAGGGCCAGCGAGAGCGCGACGGCGGCGACGCGGCGGCGTGGACGCGGCATGCGCTCGACCCTACCCGCGCGGCGCAGGCGCGCGAAGGAATCGAGGCGAAACGGCTCGATCAGCCCTGCTTATGGCGCTCTGCGCGGGGAGTCGCTTGGCGAGCTTGAGGTTACGTCGGCGGTGACAGGCGGTGAAACCACCCAGGGGGTCCGCGTCCCACCAGCAGCCAGCCGGAGAGAGCCCCATGCCGCGCCCGATCCAGCTCCTGTTCGCCCTGCTGCTCGTGTTCGTGTTGTTCTGCCAGGGCTGCGCCAGCCACCTCGCCCGCCCCGCGCCTGCCGGCGGTGACGCCGCGCTCGCGACGGCCGCCCACGATCACGATCACGCCCAGCACGCGCATGGTCTGCAGCAGACGAGCGACGGCGGGAAGATCGCGGCCTGGTTCGCGGTCGGGTTGCTGCTCGTCGCGGTCGTCACGATCGACCTGCTGCTGCTCCCCGCCACGGTCCACGACCCGTTCCCCTGCTGCCGCGGGGTGATCTCGATCTGTCACTGAGCGGCGGCGAGCGTCGCCCGCCGCGCCTCCTTGGACCTCGGACGTTCGGAACCACGGGCCCGGCCCTAGCTGAGCGAACGCTCGGCTGGGGCTGGGCTCGCCTCAGCCCAGCGCGAGGAGCAGCAAGCCCGCCGTGGCCACGGCCAGCGCGAGCGCGGCCAGGATGCCGATCGCGCGACCCGGGTCGGCCGCGTCGTCGCGGGGCTCGAACCTCGGGCGCTGGCGGGAGTCGCTGGGGCGCCGGCAATGAGGGCAAGTGGGTGGGGCCATGCACCTCCAGGATGCCAGGCGGCTGCGGAGCTCGCCTGCCGGGCCGCGGACCGCGCTCCCCGAACGCCTTACAGGTTGGCGAGCACGGACACCAGCAGCACGAACGTGATCCAGATCAAGGCGCAGATCGTCGCCAGACGCACGATCCGCCGCTCCCGCTCGACGTCGAGCGCAGGCCGGAGCGACGCGGTCGCGCGCGCGGCTGCGTGCGCCCGCCGGATCGCGTCGAGGCGCTCGGGCTCGAGCCGATGCGCGAGCGCGGCGACCGCCTCCGCCGCCCGGGCGGCCAGCTCGTAGTCGCGATCCTGGAGCGCTTGGTCGCGCTCCTCCAGCAAGCTCCGCAGGCGCTGCTCGGCGTCGCCGGGTCGCCGAGCGTGGTCGCGCACGAACGAGCGCGCGCGCTGCGCCAAGCGCTCGCGGATCGCGCGCCGCGCGGGCGACTCGCGCCGCGGCGCACGCCGCTCCTCCTCCTGGTGCCCCGCGACCTCGAGCGTGCGCTCGCAGCCGAGCACCGTGCAGCGACCGAGCTCGAGGGCGCACTCGACGTGGTGCTCGGTCGCGCAGCTCGGGCAGGTGATCCGGGCGCCCCCCTCGCCGAGGAGGTCGTGGCAGTAGGGGCAGCGCTCGACGGCGCCCGCCCGCAGGCGTGCGGATACCAGCTCCACGCCCGGATCGTGGCACCGCGCCGGGGCGCCGGCAAGCGGGCGCCGGGCGCCGGAGCGCGCCCGGCGCCCGGTCCCCGCGCGCCGGGGTGACGGGAGGCTGCGATAGACTGAACGGCGACAGGGTCGAACGATCGCGAGGTCGGGTGGGCCGGGTTCGCACGACGTTCCGCAGGGTCGCCTTCCCGCCGGGGTCGCCGTCCTCCGCCGGGCGACGCGCCGTGACCCACGTCCCCCGAGCCGCCCCAGCGCCGCACCGCGAGGTCGACCGTTGAAGTCCACGTACGAAGGCCTGGTGCTCGACCGCTTCCAGCGGGAGGCGATGGCCGCGATCGAGCGCGAGGAGGACGTGGTGGTGGCGGCGCCGACCGGCGCGGGCAAGACGCTGATCGCGCACTTCGCGATCGAGCGCGCGCTCGCGGCGGGCAAGCGCGCGGTCTACACCGCCCCGATCAAGGCGCTCTCCAACCAGAAGTTCCGCGACCTGTCCGAGGCGTTCCCGGGGCAGGTCGGGATCAGCACGGGCGACGTCTCGATCAACGCCGGGGCCCCGGTGGTGATCATGACCACCGAGATCTTCCGCAACACGATCTTCGAGGACCCGGCGCGGATCGCCGAGATCGGCTGGGTGATCTTCGACGAGGTCCACTACCTCGACGACCCCGAGCGCGGCACGGTGTGGGAGGAGTCGCTGATCTTCGCGCCGCGCGGTGTGCGGGTGCTGGCGCTCTCGGCCACGGTCTCCAACCTCGATGAGTTCGCCGCCTGGATCCGCGAGGTGCGCGAGTCGACGGTGCAGGTGGTGCTCGAGCAGCGCCGTCCGGTGCCGCTCGAGGTGTTCGTGTGCTCGACCGAGGGCGGCGACGTGCGCCCGCTCGAGCAGATGCGGGAGGTGCGGCTGGGGCGGGCGGCGTTCAAGCAGCGCTCGCGCGAGCGGCAGCGGGACCTGCGCAGCTACTACGAGCGGGCGCAGGAGAAGCTGGTCGAGCGGGTGGCCGAGCGCGAGGAGCTGCCGCTGTTGTTCTTCCTGTTCTCGCGCGCGGCCTGCGAGCGGCTGGCGGTCGCGGTGGGCGGGCGGCACGACTTCATGCCCTCGGCCGAGGCGGCGCGCGCGGCGGCGGACGACTTCATGCGCCTCGCGGCGGCGTTCGAGCTCGACCTGAGCGACCCCGAGATCGCGCAGGTGCGCCGGCTGATCGAGCGCGGGATCGCGTATCACCACGCCGGGATCCTCCCCGCGCTCAAGGAGGTGATCGAGCGGCTGTTCACCGACGGGCACGTGCGGCTGCTGTGCGCCACCGAGACGTTCGCGCTCGGGGTCAACATGCCGGCCCGCTCGGTGGCGTTCGAGGGGCTGATGCGCTGGGACGGCAAGGCGCGCGTCCCGCTCAAGACCCGCGAGTACCAGCAAATGGCCGGGCGCGCCGGCCGGCGCGGGATCGACACCAGCGGCTCGGTGTTCCTCCTGTTCGACCCGTTCCGCGACGACCGCCGCATGTTCTTGCAGACGGTGAACGGCCGGGTGGAGCCGGTGGCGAGCCAGTTCAACCTGTCGTACGGGACGCTGCTCAACCTGTATCAACGGCTGGGCGAGGAGCTGTACGAGGCTTGCGCCCGCTCGTTCGCGAACTTCCGCGCCAAGCGCCGGCAGGGCGCCGCGGTCGGCGCCGGGATCGCCGCCGGCGGCGAGGCGGGCGCCCCGCGCGCGAGCGGCGGGGTGGTGCGCGGGCCGGCGCGGGGGCGCGGCGAGGGGCCGCCGCCGGTGCGGGTGGAGCGGCGCGGCGTCCACCGCGACGAGGACGACTTCGCGGAGCGCGGCCACAAGCGCGGCTACAACCGCGGCCGGCGCGGGCGGCGGGCGGCGGAGCGGGCCGAGGAGGGGCAGCACCCCGGGCGCGGTCCGAGCGAGCGGCACGCCCGGGCCGGCGCTGAGCGCGAGGAGCGGCGCGGCGGACGCTCCGGCCAGTTCGAGCGCGGGCCGCGGCGCGGCGGACGCCCCGGCCGGTTCGAGCGCGAGGAGCGGCGCGGCGGGCGCCCCGGCCGGTTCGAGCGCGAGGAGCGCGACGAGCGCGGCGCCGGGCGCGAGCGCGCGAACGCGCCCACGTCGGCCGCGCCCGCGCCCCGGGCGGGGGGCGGCCGCTACGCGGACATCGTCGAGCAGGTCCGGCTCAAGATGGGCGTGCTCGCCGAGCTGGGCTACATCGACTCCCAGGGCCAGATCACCGAGCGCGGCCGGTTCGCCATGCAGGTGTTCGGCCACGAGCTCGAGATCGCCGAGCTGGTGTGGAGCAAGGCGCTCGACGGCCTCACCGCGGGCCAGATCGCGGTCATGATGGCGGCGGTGGTGTTCGAGGCGCGCAAGGGCGTCTACTACGGCGGCGGCGACCCCAAGCGCCTGGTGGGCAAGCAGGCCTATCGCCTCGCCCACCGCGCCGTCGGCTCGCTGGTCGCGCTCGAGGTCGAGCGCGGCGTGCGCGCCCCGAGCAAGCTCCTCGACTGGGACCTGTCGGGCGTGGTGGCGGCCTGGGTCGACGGCGCCGAGTTCGCCGAGCTGCGCGAGCTGACCGACGCCTCCGACGGCGACGTGGTGCGCGCGCTGCGCCAGACGATCCAGGCCCTGCGCCTGACCCGCAAGCCGCTCCGCGCCATGGGCCGCGCCGACCTGGCCGCCAAGGTCCGCGCCGCGCAGCGCCTCCTCAAGCGCGGCCTGGTCGACGCCGAGTGGCAGCTCCGCAAGAGCGCCGAGCTCGAGGGCGAGGAGGAGCTCGACTGGCACGACGAGCTCGACGAGGAGGAGGCCGCGGTCGAGGCGGCCGCCCGCGAGGCGGGCGAGGCCCCCGGCGAGGCGCCCTCCGAGACCCGCCCGCCCGAGCGCGACCCCGACTGGGACCCGGGCTTCAGCGAGGGGATCCTGTAGCGCCGGGATCGCTGCGCGACGCGCCTCAGCGCCGCGCGGCGAACGTGGCCTCGGTCGCGGCGAGCAGGCTCGCCTCGGGCTCGCTCACGACGGCTCCGTCGCGTCGCCTCCTGGGGGCTGCTCGGCGAGGATCGCCCCG
>CAZMSZ010000251.1:0-11370 GCA_964569055.1 uncultured Planctomycetota bacterium
GTAGCATTCGGAGCGGAGGCCCCTATGGTCCGCTCCCTCCCCTGGCTGCTCCTGTTCGCGGCGCTCCCGCTCCTCGCGCGCGCCAATCCGACCCCGTCGGAGGCGGTCACGTTGCGCGCCGTGCACCCCGCCTTGCCGCCGCTCCGGCCGGGGCCGCAGCCGGACGACGCGCTCGCGCCTTATCGCGTGCCCGCGGGCGAGTTCGCGCTCGCCCTCGGCCCGGCGCGCGCGCTGCGGCGCCACGCCGTGCGCGAGGTCGAGTTCCCCTCCGCCCGCGCGGGGCGGTGGCCCGTCGTGCACGGCACGCTCTACCTGCCGACGGAGCGCGCGGAGCGGGTCCCCGCGGCGGTGGTGGTGCACCACCTCGGCGGCTCCTTCGACGCGGAGAAGGTGCTCGCGCAGCACCTCGCGGTGAACGGGGTGGCGGCGCTGTTCGTGAGCCTGCCCAACTACGGGGCACGGCGCGAGCCGGGGACCCGGGAGGGGTTCTTGAGCCTGGGCCCCGAGGTCGGGTTCGCCACCTTCCAGCAGGCGGTGCTCGACGTGATCCGGGCCGGCGACGCGCTGCGGGCGCTGCCCGAGGTCGACCCCGAGCGGGTGGGCCTGGTGGGCGTGAGCCTGGGCGCGTTCGTGACCGCGGTCGCGCGGGGCGTCGATCCGCGCCTGGGCCGGACCGCGCTCCTCCTCGGCGGCGGCGACCTCCCCGGCCTGCTGGCGGCGCTGCCCGAGGAGATCCGCCGGCAGCGCCCCGAAGGGCTCGAGCTCGAGGCGCTCACGCCGCTCCTCCGCCCCGTCGACCCGCTCACGTTCGCGGCGAGGATCGAGCCCGACGACGTCTACATGGTCAACGCGCGGCGCGACGAGATCGTGCCCGAGGCGTCCACGCTGGCCTTGTGGGAACGCCTCGAGCGGCCGCGGATCGAGTGGCTCGACTGCGGCCACTACGGGATCGTGCTGCACATGCCTCGGCTGTTCAACACGGTCCTCGATCACCTGCGCGGCGAGGTGCGACAGGATCGCTCACCCGACCGGCGCCGTCAGGCGACCTCGCAACCGGCGAAATGAGCCTAAGTCCCTGGGAGACGGTCTCGCCGACCTCGGGCACGGCTCCTGCTTAAGGGCCCAACGTCCTGAACAAACGAACAACGACCTAGAGAGAAACACGGAGCTCACCATGAAGAACATGAAGAAGCTGTTTGCGGGCCTGCTCGTCGCCGTCAGCCTGACCGGGGTCACCGGGGTGTTCGCGTGCGGTGGCATGACCCAGATCGATCCGCCCTCGCTCCAGTTGGACGCGGGCCCGGCCGACACCACGGTCGACAGCGTGGCCGACGACCTGCAGAAGATCGTCGTCCTCTGCTAGGAGGCCCTTGGCCTTCGCTGAAGCAGCCGGCCGCCAGGCCGGCTGTTTTCGTTTGGTTCGCGGTGGGGCGACGGCTGGCCGAGCGCTCACGTCACAGCTCACCGCCTGGCTGTAGCCAGACGACGACGAATCGGGCTTGGGCACGACGCAACTCGTAGTCGAGCCGCGACGGCACGAGCCCTGCACAGGCGCGACTCACCAGGTAGCGGAGGAGGCACTCGTGAAGAAGCTCGTGGCTGGTGTGGTCGTGGCGGTGGCGATGTCGGGGATCAGCGTGTTCGCGTGCGGGGGCATGACCCAGATCGATCCTCCCTCGCTCCAACTCGACGCGGGTCCGGCCGACACCACGGTCGACAGCGTCGCGGACGATCTGCAGAAGATCGTCGTCCTCTGCTAGCGGGCGAACGAACGCGAGCTCCGACAGCCGGCCCCCTCGGGCCGGCTGTCGCCGTTTGGTTCCACCACGCGCGGCTGCAAGCGCTGACTGGCGCCGGACGGTCTCCTCGGAGAGGCGCGCTACCGAGCGGTTCTGGCACAGCCCACGGGTGATCTGTTTCCTCCAGGCGCCGTTCGATCGGGAGCGTTCTTGTAAGTCCTTGATCGGTGGGCTAAAACGCATAGGCACGAACGGTGCACAGGCGGCCCTCACCAGCAAGGGAGGACGACATGAAGAAGTTGATCGCGGGCGTGGCGGTGTCGATCGTGTTCGGGGTCTCGGGCGTGTTCGCGTGCGGGGGCATGACCCAGATCGATCCCCCCTCGCTCCAACTCGACGCCGGCCCCGCCGACACCACGGTCGACAGCGTCGCGGACGACCTGCAGAAGATCGTCGTCCTCTGCTAACGGGAACGGGAGCCGACACCATGAAGAAGCTCTGCGCCGCCGTCCTGCTCGTCGTCGGGATCACCGGGGCCTCCTTCGCGTGCGGGGGCATGACCCAGATCGATCCCCCCTCGCTCCAGCTCGACGCCGGCCCCGCCGACACCACGGTCGACAGCGTCGCGGACGACCTGCAGAAGATCGTCGTCCTCTGCTGAGGTCTCGGTCGCGTCCGCAGCTCGCAGCAGCCGGCCCCCTGGGCCGGCTGTTGCTGTTGGTTCTGCTGGCCTCGGCGCTGCCCCCCGCGGCGGCCCAGGACGTCGCGCCGCCCGCGGTGTACGACCCGCTGCGAGCCCCAGCGCCCGCGGTCGGTCAGCAGGTCCGCGTGACGTGGAAGGAGCGGCGCTCCCAGATCAACCGCTCGCAGCACGAGGGAGAGCCCGAGCCCGAGGTGCTCGAGCAGCGGCGCGAGGTCGACGTCGAGCTGGTCCGCGCGGTGACCTCCGTGGAGGGTGAGCGCGCGACCGGCTACGAGCTCCGCTTCGCCCGCTACCGGCTCGCGTTCGACGGCGAGGAGGACCACTCGCTCGAGGGGAGGACCGTCCGCCTCGCCCGCGACGACGACGGAGCGCTGCGCGTCGAGCCCGACCCCGCAGCGCCGCCGCTCCCCGCGTCGGCCTCCCGCTTCCTCGCCTCGCTGACCGAGGAGCTGGAGCGCCCGACGTTGCAGCGCTGGCTGCCCGCGCGCCTCGTCCGCCCGGGTGAGCCCTGGGAGCTCGAGCCCGAGACGGCGGCGGCGGTGCTCGTGCCCGAGGCGAAGCTCGGCCTGTGCTCACCCTCGCAGGGCGAGCTGAGCGAGGTCGAGCGCAAGATCACCGCGAGGTTCACGATCGAGCTGCTGCTCGTGACCCTGCCGAGCATGGGCGTGCGGCTCAGCGCCGGCCCCCCGCTGAGGGCGACGCGAACCTACCGCTGGCGCCGCGACGCGCCGCTCGAGGACGCCTCCTGGCAGGGGACGACCCGGTTCAAGGGGAAGGCCACCATGCGCCTCCCCGACGGGCGCGCCAACCTGCTCGAGGTGGAGTTCGAGGAGACGCAGTCCGTCACGGTGGAGCCGCTCGGGGAGTAGCGGCCTCGGCCACGAACAGGGTCGTGCTGCCGTAGTCTCGCCGGAGCAACAACGTGAGCGCTGGCAGCTCGTGCTCGGCGTCGCGGAAGCAGCCGCGCGGGGTCTCGAAGGCGAGCCGGCCGCTCGGGGCGAGGAGGCGGGTCGCGACCGCACCCAGGAGCGCGCCGACCTCGGGCTCGGCCGGGCCGGGCGGGCGGCGGAGGAGCTCGAACGGCGGGTGGACCAGCACCAGCTCGAACGGCCCGTGGACCGCGAGCGGGTCGACCCCTCGGCCGAGGTCGTGCCGGAGCACGGTGCAGCGCGCCTCCTCGCGCAGCTTGGAGACGTTGCCGCGCAGCGAGGCGAGCGAGACCGGGCTGTTGTCGACGAACACGGCCCCGGCCGCCCCACGCGACAGGGCCTCCAGCCCGAGCGAGCCCGAGCCCGCGAACAGGTCGAGCACGCGGGCCCCCTCGAGGGCGCCCGCCGCGTCCAGGCTGTTGAACAGCGCGCCGCGGACCTGATCGCGCATGGGGCGCAGGACCTTGCCGGGCGGGGTGTCCAGGTGTGCCCCCCGGTGGGTCCCGGCGATGATCCGCAGCCCTCTTCCCTCGCGTCGCGCCACCCCTCCAGTCTACCGACCCCACCGGCAGCCGCGCGCCAAGCCGTTGAAACGGCGTTGTTTGCACGCACCTGTCCGGTTCTGGGAGGCATCGCCTCCCTCATCTGGAGTCCGGGGACCGGAAGGAGGCCGCCGTGCGCCGCAACACCGCGCCGATCCTGCTCGCGCTGCTCGCCGGTGGGCTGGCCGTCCCGCACCCGGCCGCGGCCGTGAGCGACGAGGCCGTCAACGCCGCCGTCGAGCGAGGACGGAAGTATCTGGAGGGTCGGATCGACGCCGCGACGGGCACCGTCCGCGACCACTGGTCGGGGGAGGGCTACGCCACCGGCGAGACCGCGCTGGCGCTGCTGGCGCTCCTCAAGGCGGGCACGCCGCCCGACGACCCGCGGATCGACCGCGGCTTCGACTGGCTGCTGGAGCAGCCGCTCCAGCGGGTCTACTGCGTGTCGACCGCGATCCTGGCGCTCGAGGCGCGCTACACGCCCGACGACCAGCGCTCGATCGCCGACGAGGAGCCGCTCCACACCCAGATCCGCAAGCGGTTCAAGAAGATCGCCCCGCCGCGCGACCGCCGCTGGCTGGCGGGCGCGGCCGAGTTCCTGGTGGTGCACCAGGACCCCTCGGGGCTGTGGCGCTATCCGTTCTACGGCGACGCGGACGTGTCGAACGCCCAGTTCGCGATCCTGGCGCTCAAGGCCGCGATCCGCATGGGGGTGAAGGTCCCGCCCGAGGTGTTCCTCAAGTCGGCGTCCGGCCTGATCAAGCTGCAGGAGGCGCAGGGGCCCGACGTGGCGACGTTCTCGGTGCCCGCCGCCGACCAGGAGATCCAGGGGCTGCTCGACCGCCGGGCGAGGCGGTCCAAGAAGCGCAAGAAGGGGCGCGACGGCACGCGCGAGCGCGAGCCCGGTGCGGCGACGAGCACCGCCACGCGCATGCAGGCCCGCGGCTGGGGCTACAAGCCCGGGGCCGCGCCCCGCGGGAGCATGACGGCGGCGGGGCTCGCGATCCTGGTGGTCTGCAAGAGCGAGCTCGAGGACTACCGCGGCTACGACGAGGAGCTCGGCCCGCAGGTCGACCGCGCCCTGCGCGACGGCGCGGCCTGGCTGGCGCACCGCTTCTCGGTGGACGCCAACCCGGGCGCGGAGCCGGACTGGTACTTCTACTACCTCTATACCCTCGAGCGCGCCGGCAGCCTGCTCGCGCTCAACCGCTTCGGCGGGCGCGACTGGTACGACGAGGGCGCCGCCGCGATCCTGCGCCGCCAGCAAGGCGACGGGCGCTTCCACCACGACACCTCGGGGCAGCGCGACGGCGAGGTGGCGGGCCACTGTCTGGCGCTGTTGTTCCTCGAGCGCTCCACGGTGCCCGTCATGAAGCGCCCGGTGACGGGCGGCGGGGTGACCTACGGGCCCACGACGGGGACGGGCGGCGCGCCGGCCATCGCGCGGCGGAGCGACGGCCAGCTCGACGTGACGTTCCGCTTCCGCGCGACGCCGGGCCGCCGCGTGGCGGTGGCGGGCTCGTTCAACGGCTGGAGCCAGGACGCGCACGTGCTCGCCGACCCCGATGGCGACGGTCTCTACGAGCTGACGGTCAAGCTCCCGGCCGGGCGGCACACCTACAAGTTCGTCGTGGACCGGAGCGCGTGGCACGCCGACCCGGAGAACCCGCGGCGCGAGCCCGACGGGCACGGCGGCGACAACTCGGTCCTCGACGCCTCGCTGAGCTGAGCCGAGCCGCTCGCCGCGCTCCCTGGAGCCGGCCACAGCGGCGGGGTACAGTTCACGAATGCTGGAGCTGCACTCGCCGAGCGCGTTCAGCGCGGGGGGCTTTCGGTTCGACCTCCTCGACGAGGGGCGGTTCCGCCTCGACGGCGGGGCCATGTTCCGGGTGATCCCGCGCGTGCTCTGGTCGCGGCGCTGCCCGCCCGACGAGCAGAACCGGATCGAGCTGGCCATGCGCCCGCTCCTGGTGCGCACCCCCGCGGGCAAGACGATCCTGATCGACTGCGGGGCGGCGCCCGAGCGGCGGGCGGCCAAGCTGGTCGAGCAGTGCGCGCTCGAGGCAGGGCGCGGGGTCGAGGCCGGGCTGCGCGAGCTCGGGCTCGGGCCCGAGGACGTCGACGCGGTGGTGCTCACGCACCTCCACTTCGACCACTGCGGCGGGCTGGTGCGGCGCGACGAGGACGGGCGCGAGGAGCTCCGCTTCCCGCGGGCGCAGGTGTTCGTGCAGCAGGACGAGCTCGAGGACTCGGCCGAGGACTGCCGGCTGTGCCGCGCGAGCTACCGCGGCGAGGACCTCGAGCTGCCGCGCGAGCGCGGGCGGATCGAGGCGCTGGCCGGAGACGCCGAGCCCTACCCCGGGCTGCACCTCGAGGTGACGGGCGGCCACACGCGCGCGCACCAGCTCGTGCGCGTGCGCGCGGGCGAGGAGACGGTCGTGTTCTGGGGCGACCTGATCCCCACCAGCGCGCACATCGAGCCGCACTACGTGATGGCCCTCGACCTCTACCCGCGCGACTGCTGGGCCGCCAAGGAGCGGCTGCTCCCGCAGGCCGTGGCCGAGGGCTGGGTCCAGGTCTTCTATCACGACCCGCTCACGCCGCTCGGCCGCGTCGTGCGCGGGGCGGCGGGTTACGGGCTCGCCCCGCTCGCGTAAGCCGGGCTCGTGGCGCGCCGGACGTTCGAGCTCTCCCCGCTGCTGGCGGCGGTCCTGATCGCGGCGCCGCTCCTGGGCGGCTGCGCGTTCCTCAGCCCGCCCGACGAGCTGCGGCGCGTCGCGCACGAGCCGCCGCCCGAGGTGGTGAGCGCGCCGGCCGGGCCGCTCGAGGCGGGCGCCGCCAAGGTCGACCTCACGCCGGCGGGCTCGGTCGAGATGGCCGGGTTCTCGTTCCTCAAGGACAGCGAGGGGGTGCACGACCCGCTCATGGCGCGCGCGCTGGCGCTGCGCCGGGGCGAGGTGACGGTGGTGCTGGTCGGGGTCGACCTGATCGGCCTCCACCACTACCAGGTCGAGGCGATCCGTCGCCGGCTGCGCCGGCGGGTCGCGCCGTGCGCGGTGCTGGTCGCGGCGACGCACACCCACTCGGGGCCCGACACGCTCGGGCTGTGGGGCTTTCCCCCCGTCGTGAGCGGGCTCGACGAGGACTACGTGAGCCGCGTCCTGTCGGGCGTCACGGAGGCCGCCGAGCAGGCGCTCGCCGCGCTCGCGCCCGCGCGGCTGCGGATCGCGCAGGCCCAGGCGCCGGCGGAGGGGATCAGCCGCAACCGGCGCCACCCCGACACGATCGACCGCACGCTGACGGTGCTCGGCGTCGACCGCCCCGACGGGGCGCCGATCGCGACGCTCGTGCACTACGCCTGTCACCCCGAGGGGCTCGGCAAGGACAACCTGCTCCTGTCGGCCGACTTTTGCGCCGCGCTGTACCGCGACCTCGAGGCGGCGCGCCCCGGGAGCGTGGCGGTGTTCCTCAACGGCGCGCTGGGCGGCATGGTCACGACCGACGAGGCGGAGGACGGCTTCCCCGAGGTCGAGCGGATCGGCAGCGCGCTGGCGGCGCTGGCCCTCGGCGCGCTCGGGGACGCCGAGCCGCTCCCGGCCGAGGTCGCGCTGGCGGCGGGCCGGCGCGAGGTCGCCATGCCGGTGCAGAACCGGCGCTACCTGCTGGCGGAGCTGTTCGGGCTGCTCGGGCCGCGCCCCTTCTTCGACGGCTACACGCCGACCGAGGTCCAGGCGATCAAGCTCGGGCCCGCGGTGCTGGTGACGCTCCCGGGCGAGCCGGTCCCGGCGCTCGGGTTCGCGCTGCAGGAGCTGATCGCGGGCGAGCCGCGGCTGGTGATCGGCCTCGGCAACGACGAGCTCGGCTACTTGATCCCGACCGAGCTGTGGGCGGACCCGCGCCTGCACTACGAGCGGACCATGTCCCCCGGCTCCCTGGCCGCGCCGCTCCTGCTCCGCACCGCGCGCCGCCTGCTGCGCGACCTGGACGCGCTCGCGCCGCCTCCCTGATCATGGCTCCCGACGACGAGGCGGAGGTCGTGATCCCGGGCGGCGCGTTCCTCATGGGACGCCCGGCCGGACACCTGTTCGCCGAGGAGGCCGAGCAGCCGGCGCGGCTGGTCACGCTCGCGCCGTTCGCGATCGACGTCCACCCCGTGACCAACCGGCGCTTCCGCCGCTTCGTGCGGGCCGGCGGCTACGACCGCCCCGAGCTGTGGACGCGCGAGGGGTGGCGCTGGCGCCAGCGCGAGCAGGTGAGCTGCCCGCGCTCGTTCGAGCGGCTCGAGCTGGCGGGCGACCTGCTCCCGGTGAGCGGCGTGTCGTGGTACGAGGCGGCCGCGTTCTGCGCGTTCGAGGGGCGCCGCCTGCCGACCAGCGCCGAGTGGGAGCGCGCCGCGCGCGGCCTGGACGCGCGGCCCTACCCCTGGGGCGACGCGCCGCCCAGCTCGGCGCGCTGCAACTTCGCCGGCCGGGTGGGCGCGCCCACCCCGATCGGCAGCTACCCGCTCGGCGTCAGCCCCTGCGGCCTCCACGACTGCGCCGGCAACGTGAACAACTGGGTGGCCGACGTCCACGGGCCCGGGTTCGGCCGCTGGTGCCTCGAGCGCGGCGAGCTGCAGGGTCCCTGCCTGACCGACGAGCGCGCGCGCGAGCTGGGCCTCGACCCCGAGCAGCGCACCGACCGCGGCGGCGGCTTCCTCACCGCGGCCACCCGGTTCGAGGTGCTGGCGACCACCTATCCCCTCGGCTGGCCGGCCGGCTCGCGCGAGCCCTGGCACGGTCTGCGCACCGCGCGCGACGCCTGAGGGCCGCCGGTTGCTGCCCCTCCGCGTGGCGGCTACATTCGGAGCCGGCGAAGGAGGGTCCCATGGCCACCGTCTCGCGCAAATACGCGATCATCAGCGACCTCCACAGCAACGTCGAGTCGCTGACCAACGTGTTCGCGGATATCGAGAGCCAGGGGATCGAGGACATCATCTGCCTGGGCGACGTGGTGGGCTACGGCCCGCAGCCGCGCGAGGTCATGCAGATGGTCATGCCCCGCGTGCGCGTCAGCCTGATGGGCAACCACGACGAGGCGGTGCTCAAGGGCGCCAAGAACTTCAACGCCTGGGCCCGCGAGGCGATCGACTGGACGCGCGACGAGGTCAAGGTCCAAGACGGGCACGAGCAGGCGCGCTGGGCCTACCTGCAGCGCATGCCGCTCAGCTTCCAGACCAACGGGCTCTACTTCGTGCACGGCTCGCCGCGCCAGCCCACGATCGAGTACATCCTGCGCGAGGACATCTACAACGGGAACTACGACAAGTTCGACGAGATCTTCGCCAGCTTCGAGAAGGTCCTGTTCGTGGGGCACAGCCACACGCCGTGCATCATCAACGAAGACCTCGACTACGTGACGCCGGGCGAGATCGACCACAACTTCGTCTACACGCGCGACAAGAAGAAGGTGATCGTCAACGTGGGCTCGGTCGGCCAGCCGCGCGACAACGACACCCGCGCCTGCTACGTGGTGATCGACGACAACGAGATCCGCTACCGCCGCGTGGACTACGACGTCGACACCGTGGTCGAGAAGATCAAGAAGGTCGAGCGCCTCTCCGACAACCTCGGCCTGCGCCTCAAGAAGGGCGTGTAGCGCCGGGAACCCCGCGGCGTCGGCGGCGTGGAGAGGGCCATGCGCTCGGACCTCGGGCCCGCGGAGCTGACCCGGCTGCGGGCGGCGCTCGCCGGCGAGGTCCCGCCGCTCGCCGACGCTACTTCGTGACGGAGCTGGGGTTTCGCGACCTCGACGGCGCGCTGCTCGAGGCGGTCGAGCGCGCCGCCGCCAAGCCCGGCCGGCCATCGCAGCCGGGGGACCCCCTCGGGGCGATCGTGCGCGAGCTGATCTCCGTGCTCGCCCGGCCCGCTCGAAACGCACCTGCAGCAGCTCGCGACGGCCGAGCCCCCCGCG
Source organism: uncultured Planctomycetota bacterium (assembly GCA_964569055.1). GTDB lineage: Bacteria > Planctomycetota > J058 > J058 > J058 > JAWLGW01. Next base: position 9,866 of record CAZMSZ010000251.1, read on the forward strand.
CCGCACGCCGCCGCCCCGCGCGACCTGCTGGTGGCGTTCAGCGCGGACGGCGAGACCCTCGTGCTCAGCAACCCGGCGGCGGAGACGACGGAGGTCGTCCGCCTCGACTGAGTGGCGGGCGGCACGATCCGTGCCGCCGGTCTTCCGACACTCCCGCCTGCACCCCGGGAGGTCGTCATGCAGGTGTTCGAGTGCGTGTGCGCGCGCGCTCACCAGTGGTTCGTGCTGGCCGCGGGTCGCGACGACCCGGCGCTCGCGCGCTGCCCCGACGGGCACGAGGTCGTGACGGCGGTGGCGCTCCAGCTCGCGCACTCGCTGGCGGTGGCCATGATCCCGGCCGCGACCTCGAGCGGCGGGGCGAACGAGGTCGGCGAGCACGACCGCTACTTCGTCCTCTTGTCCGACCTCGCCGGGCGCGAGCAGCGGCTGTCGTCGCGGGCCTACCGCTGGGAGGAGGCGGTCGGGGTCGCGCGCTCGCTGGTGTGGCGCGATCCGGGCCAGGCCTTCGCTCGCTGGGACGCGCTGCCGCCGTAGCGCGACGCGCCGAGGCGACGAGCGCCGGCGCGCTCGGGGTGCTCCGGCCCGTGCCGGCTGGCTACGATCCTCTCCATGCTTCCGCCCCGCGCGCTCGCTCGTCGCCTCCTCGCGCCGCCTCGACGGCTGCGCCGGCTCCTCACGGGGCCGCCCGTCGTGGTCGAGGGGCAGCGGCTCGACCCCGACGTGCAGTGGCTGCTGTGGCTCGATCAGCGACTGGGCGCGCCGCCGCTCACGGGGAAGGACCCGGCCGAGGCGCGGCGGAACTTCGCGCTCACCGCGCCGCTGTTGGCGCCCGAGGCCCCGGGCGTGGAGGCGCGGGAGCTGACCCTGGCCGGCGCGGCGGGGCCGCTGCGCGCGCGGCGGTATCGGCCCGCCGGCCTCGGCGCGGCGGCGCCGGGGTTGGTCTACTTCCACGGCGGCGGGTGGGTCGTCGGGGACCTCGAGTCGCACGACGGCGTGTGCCGCGCGCTCGCGGCGCGGGCCGACTGCGTGGTGATCGCGGTCGACTACCGCCGCGCGCCCGAGGCCCCCTACCCGGCCGCGGCGGACGACGCGCTGGCCGCCCTGCGCGACGTGCTCGGGCGAGCGCGCGAGCTCGGGCTCGACCCGGCGCGCGTGGCCGTGGGCGGCGACAGCGCGGGCGGGAACCTCTCCGCCGTCACCGCCCTGCGGGCGCGCGACGAGGGGCTGGCCGGCCCCGCGTTCCAGCTCCTGATCTACCCCGGGCTCGACATGTCGCGCGACGCCCCGAGCTACCGCACCTTCGCGCGCGGGTTCCTGCTCTCCTACGAGGACGTCGTCTGGTTCCGCGACCACTACTGCCCCGACCACGCGCGGCGCAGCGAGCCCTTCGTCTCGCCGCTCCTCGCCGCCGACCTGCGCGGGGTCGCCCGGGCCTGCGTGCTCACCGCGGGCTTCGACCCGCTCCGCGACGAGGGGCGCGCCTACGCCGCGCGGCTGGCCGAGGC
>CAZMSZ010000252.1:0-2396 GCA_964569055.1 uncultured Planctomycetota bacterium
GCGAGAGCATGGCGCGCTACGGCTTCTCGCCCGCCACCCGGGTGTTCGAGGCGGCCGGGGCCGCGGCCTGCCTGATCACCGACGCCTGGGAGGGGATCGAGGAGTTCCTCGAGCCCGGGCGCGAGGTGCTGGTCGCGCGGGACGGCGACGAGGTGGCCGCCCACCTCGGCGCGCTGGCGCCCGCGCGGGCGCGGGCGATCGGCGAGGCGGCGCGGCGACGGGTCCTGGCCGAGCACACCTACGCGCGGCGGGCGGAGCAGGTGGAGGCGCTGCTCGAGGCCGGCCGCTGCGCGGAGCAGGGGAGCAGCGCGTGAAGGTCGTGATCTTCGGGTTGTCGGTGACCTCGTCGTGGGGCAACGGCCACGCGACCACCTACCGCGCCTTGATGCGCGCGCTCGCCTGGCGCGGGCACGACGTGCTGTTCCTCGAGCGCGACGTGCCGTGGTACGCCGCCAACCGCGACCTGCCGCGGCCGCGCTGGGGCCGCGCCGTCCTCTACGAGAGCCTCGACGAGCTGCGGCTGCGCTACGCCGCGGCGGTGCAGGAGGCGGACCTCGTGGTCGTGGGCAGCTACGTCCCCGACGGGGCCGAGCTCGGCGAGTGGGCGCTCGACCGCGCCCGGGGGGTGCGCGCGTTCTACGACATCGACACGCCCGTCACCCTCGATGCGCTGGCCCGGGGCCGCTGCGACTACCTGACCCCGGCCCTGATCCCGCGCTACGACCTGTACCTCTCGTTCACGGGCGGCGAGATCCTGCGCACCCTCGAGCGCGTGCACGGCGCGCGCCGGGCCTGCCCGCTCTACTGCTCGGTCGACCCGGCGGAGTACGGCCCGCAGGAGGCGAGCCCGCGCTGGGACCTCGGCTACCTCGGCACGTACAGCGACGACCGGCAGCCCCGGCTGGAGGAGCTGCTGCTCGAGCCGGCGCGCCGCCTGCCGCGCGCGCAGTTCTGCGTGGCGGGCCCGCTCTATCCACCCGACCTCGACTGGCCGGGCAACGTGACCCGCTTCGAGCACCTCGCGCCGCCCGACCACCCGAGCTTCTACGCCGCGCAGCGCTTCACGCTCAACGTCACGCGGGCCGCCATGGTGAGCGCGGGCTACTCGCCGAGCATTCGCCTGTTCGAGGCGGCCGCCTGCGCGACCCCGGTGATCAGCGACCGCTGGGAGGGGATCGAGGCGTTCTTCGAGCCCGAGGAGGAGATCCTGCTCGCCGACGGCCCCGAGGACGTGGCCGAGCTCCTGGCCCTGATGTCCGAGCGCGAGCGCCGCCGGATCGGCCGGGCCGCGCGCGCGCGCGCCCTGGCCTGCCACACCCCGGCGGCGCGCGCCGCCCAGCTCGAGGGCTACGTGGCCGAGCTCGTGGGCCGCCACGCCCACGCGCGGAGCGCCTGAGGGGGCGCCGCACAGGGCGCCGCCGAGGAGCCGACATGGCCGATCACCGACCGCTCGCGACGCTCCAGTCCCCCGGCAACCCGGTGGACCGCGAGCTCCAACAGCTCGGGCCGTGGTTCCACAACCTCCACCTCCCAGGCGTCCCCGAGACGGCGCCCGACCACCCGCTGGGCGACTTCCCGGCCTGCGTGTGGGAGGGCTCGGTGGCGCCGCACCTCCCCCGCCACCTGACCGGGTGGACCGCCCTCGACATCGGCTGCAACGCCGGCTTCTACTCGTTCGAGCTGGCTCGCCGCGGGGCGCGCGTGGTGGGGCTCGACGCCGACCCGCACTACCTGCGCCAGGCCCGCTGGGCGCGCGCCCGCCTCGGCCTCGAGAAGCAGGTCGAGCTGCGCCGCGCGCAGGTCTACGAGCTGGCCGAGGAGCCGCGCACGTTCGACCTGGTCCTGTTCATGGGCGTGTTCTATCACCTGCGCTACCCCCTCCTGGCGCTCGACCTCGTGGCCCGCCGCTGCCGCGACCTGCTGGTGTTCCAGTCGCTCTCGGTCCCCGAGGACGCGGTCCTGCGCGAGGAGCGCCCGCTCGAGGCGTTCGAGGAGCTGTACCGGGTCACGACCCCGGGCTGGCCACGCATGACGTTCCTCGAGCACGGCATGGCCGGCGACCCGACCAACCGCTGGCTCCCCAACCGCGCCTGCATGGAGGCCCTCCTCCGCGGCGTCGGCTTCGAGGTCCTGGCCCGCCCCAGCCGCGGGATCTACGTCGCCCGCCGCCAGGCAGGCTGGTCCCCCACCGCCGACCACGAGGCCGAGCTGCGCGCGGCCTGCGGGCGGGCGGCCCCGAGCGAGCTCCACTGGCCGCGGGGGGGCTGGCCGGAGGAGTAGGTCATTCCGCTGAGGGACGAGTCGGCAGGAAAGCCGGAAGAACAGGAAGGCAGGAAGGGGCCTTGGCGCTTGCGATTCGGGGGGCTGTCGCTCATGTGGCGAGGCTCCTTCCGCTG
>CAZMSZ010000252.1:2496-2890 GCA_964569055.1 uncultured Planctomycetota bacterium
AAGGAAGAGTAGGCAGGAAAGCAGGAAAAACAGGAAAGCAGGAAGGGGCCTTGGCCTTGCGGCTCGGGGGGCTGTCGCTCATGTGGCGGGGCTCCTTTCGCGAAGGAAGAGTAGGCAGGAAAGCAGGAAAAACAGGAAAGCAGGAAGGGGCCTTGGCGCTTGCGGCTCGGGGGCTGTCGCTCATGTGGCGAGGCTCCTTCCGCTGAAGGAGAAGAGAGAGAGAGGTCCCCAAGGGCGGGGTCCCTGCCTCTTGATTTCTTGCCCTTGGCCAAGCCGACGCCGCTCCGCCGGCGAACCCGCCTCCTGCTTTCCTGATTTTCCTGCTTTCCTGTCCTTCTCTTCTTGGCCCGTGGCCGCCGACGCCGCTCCGCCGGCGAACCCGCCTCCTGCTTTC
>CAZMSZ010000252.1:2990-11353 GCA_964569055.1 uncultured Planctomycetota bacterium
GCCGCTCCGCCGGCGAACCCGCCTCCTGCTTTCGTGCCTTCTCTTAGCCGCTCCACCGGCGACCCGCCTCCTGCTTTCCTGCCTTCCTTGGCCAAGCCGAGCCCCTCCTCCGGCGAGCCCGCCTCCTGCTTTCCTGCCCCGGGTCCTGTGTCTTGCGGAGCTGCACGCGGATCTTCAGATAGCGGCCCCCAACCGACCCGGGCGTGCGCCGCCTGGGCCTGGCCTCGGAGGCAGCAGCGTGGCCGACCCCGACCCCTCACCGCCCGACCGGCTCCGGCGGGCCGTCGGCTTCCTGCGGCCGCACGCGGGCGCGACCTCGGTCACCCTGGCGCTGAGCCTGGGGGCCGCGGGCGCCGCCACCGCCGAGCCGCTGGCCCTCAAGCTGGTGTTCGACGCGCTGGAGCGCGAGCCGACGGTGCGGGCGCTGCTCGTCGGGGCGGCGCTGTTCGTGGCGGCGGCGCTCGGCAAGGAGCTGCTCGAGGCGCTCGCCAACTGGCTGGGCTGGCGGACGCGGATCGGGGTCCACTACGCGCTGCTCGAGGCCACGGTCGGCAAGCTCCACCAGCTCCCGATCAGCTTTCATCACCGCCGCGGGGTCGGCTCGACGCTGACCCGGCTCGAGCGGGGGGTGCAGGGGTTCGTCACGGGGGTGTGCGACGTGGCGTTCGGGCTGATGCCCTCGCTCCTGTTCCTGGTCGCCTCGGTGGTGGTCATGTTCCGCCTGGAGTGGCGCCTGGCGCTGGTGGTGCTCGCGTTCCTGCCGCTCCCCTGGCTGATCTCGCGCGCCGCCGCGCCCGAGCAGGTCCGGCGCGAGCGCCGGCTCCTCGACCGCTGGGCCCGGATCTACTCGCGCTTCAACGAGGTGCTCCACGGGATCCTGACCGTGAAGAGCTGCTCCATGGAGGACGCCGAGCAGGTCCGGTTCCTGCGGCAGGTCCGCCACGCCAACGGGGTGGTGGTGCGCGGTGTCCGCCGCGACTCGGGGGTCACGGCCGCGCAGCGGGTCCTGGTGCTGGTGGCCCGGGCCGCCGTCCTGGCCCTGGGCGCGCTGCTCGTCCTGCGCGGCGAGGTGACCGTGGGGACGCTGGTCGCGTTCCTGGGCTACCTCGGGGCGGTGTTCGCGCCGGTGCAGGGCCTGACCGGGCTCTACCAGAAGGTGCGCAAGACGGCGGTCTCGGTGGACGAGGTGCTCTCGATCCTCGACGCCGAGGACGAGGTCCCCGACGCCCCGGGCGCCCTCGAGGTGGGCCGGCTCCACGGCGAGGTCGAGCTGCGCGGGGTGAGCTTCGCCTACGACAAGCGAGAAGGGCCGCTGGCCCTCGACCGGGTCGACCTGCACGTGCGCGCGGGCGAGACGATCGCCCTGGTCGGTCCGAGCGGCGCCGGCAAGACCACGCTGCTCTCGCTCCTGCTGCGGTTCCACGACCCCGACCAGGGCGCCGTCACGATCGACGGGATCGACCTGCGCCAGCTCGCCCAGCGCTCGCTGCGCCGGCAGCTCGGCGTGGTCCACCAGGACCCGCTCCTGTTCGACGACACGATCCGCCGCAACATCGCCTACGGCTCGCCCGGCGCGACCGACGACCAGATCGAGGCCGCCGCCCGGGCCGCCAACGCCCACGAGTTCGTGGCGCGCATGCGCCGCGGCTACGACGCCGAGGTCGGCGAGCGCGGCTGCCGCCTCTCCGCCGGCCAGCGCCAGCGGATCGCGATCGCCCGCTGCCTCCTGCGCGACCCCGCCCTGTTGATCCTCGACGAGCCCACCTCCGCCCTGGACGCCGAGTCCGAGCACCTCGTCCAGGAGGCGCTCAAGCGCCTGGTCAGCGGCCGCACCACGTTCGTGGTCGCCCACCGCCTGTCGACGGTGGTCGATGCCGACCGGATCCTGGTGCTCCGCGACGGCCGGATCGCCGAGCAGGGCAGCCACCTCGAGCTGCTGGCCCGCGGCGGCCTGTACGCCGGCCTGGTGGACAAGCAGCTCGGGCAGCTCCGGCCGGCGGCCTGAGGCCGCTCACGATGCCGAGCGCACCGCCTTCACCAGCTCCTGCTTGCGCATCTTGCTGTAGCCGCTCACGCCGAGCTGCTTCGCCCGCTGCTTGAGCTCGTCCACGGTCCGCTCCTCGAGCCCGCCCGCGCGCTTGGTCCGGGCCGAGCTGCGATAGCGGCTCGAGCTGGAGGACGACTTGCCCTGCTCTCGCTGCTCCTTGGTGCGGCCCTCCCGCTTGCGCTGCTTGTTCACGGTGCGGGCCGCGATCTCCTCCGCCCGCTTCGCGGAGCGTCCGCCGCGCTCCTTGGCGCTCTCCTTGACGTGCTCGTACTGACGCTCGTCCTTCTTGCTCCACGCCTTCGGCATCAGAGTCCCTCCTGTGCGCGCCCGTCGGCGCAGCGGCGCGCCAGCGGTGTCCCGCTGGCGCGCCCGCGCCGCTCGGGGGCGAAGCGTTCGGCGACCTCGCTACTGGTTGTCCAGCTCGTCGGTCACGTCCTCGAGCTGATCGCCGCGCTCCTCGATCCGATCCTGGGCCTCGTCGCCCATGCCCTCGATCTCGTCCTGGGTCTGATCGCCGAACTCGTCTAGGTCCTCGCCGGTCTCGTCGATCCCCTCGCCGGCCTCGTCGACCCCCTGGTCGATCTCCTCGCCGGTGTCCTCGAAGGTGTCGTCCTGGCCGAAGTCGTAGCCCTCGTCGCAGCCCACCAGGCCCACCACGGGGAGCGCCAGGGCGAACGCGAGGGGCAGGGCGAGCAGCCCGCTCAGCAGCTTCCGGATCACGTCGAACCTCCTCTCGTCGTGACGTGCGCCGCCCGATCCGCATGGCGGTCCGCGGTGTCCGACGCCCACTGCAGTGCAAGCCCCGCGCCACGCGCGGTTCGCTCGCGCGACGGCTGCTCGCCGGGGTGCGCGGGGGCGCGAGCATCCCTCCCGGCGCCGCGCGCGCCCCCGGCGTCGCGCCCGAGGGCGTCCGCGGCCGTGCCGACACCGCTCGCGTCGGCGGGCGGCGGCGGCACTCGCGTTGCACGCACGCCCTGTTCTGCGGGGAGGAGCCATGCAGGAGCCCGACACGGAGGTCCAGTCGACGGCGCCGCCGCGACGGGCGCCGGACGAGGCCAGCCTGGAGCGCGGCCCCGAGCCCGACTCGCCGCTGCGGATCGCGCAGGTCGCGCCCCTGCACGAGAGCGTCCCGCCGCGCCTGTACGGCGGCACCGAGCGGGTGGTCGCCTACCTCGTCGAGGAGCTGGTCCGGCAGGGGCACGAGGTGACCCTGTTCGCGAGCGGCGACTCGCGCACCCGCGCCCGCCTGGTGCCGTGCGCGCCGCGCGCGCTGCGGCTCGACCCGCGCTGCCGCGACCCGCTGGCGCCGCACGTGGTCCAGCTCGAGCAGGTCGCGCGCGCCGCGCGCCAGGGCGCCTTCGACCTGATCCACGCCCACGTCGACTACCTCGCGTTCCCGCTGCAGCGCCGGCTCGGCAGCCCGATCCTGACGACCCTCCACGGCCGGCTGGACATCCGCGAGCTGCGCGGCGTGTTCCGCGAGTTCCCCGACGCGGCGCTGGTCTCGATCTCCCGCGCCCAGCGTCGGCCGCGGCCGCTGGCGCGCTGGGTCGGCAACGTCTACCACGGGCTCCCGCCCGACCTGTACCGGTTCGAGCCGCAGGGCGGGGACTACCTGGCGTTCGTGGGGCGGATCTGCCGCGACAAGGGGGTCGTGGAGGCGATCCGGATCGCCCAGGAGACCGGGCTGCCGCTGCGGATCGGCGCCAAGGTGGACGCCGGCGACCGGGCGTACTTCGAGCGCGAGGTCCGGCCGCTCCTGCGCGCGGGAGGGGCGGAGCTGCTCGGCGAGGTGGACGAGGCCGGCAAGCAGGAGCTGCTCGGCGGGGCGCGGGCGCTGCTGTTCCCGATCGACTGGCCCGAGCCGTTCGGCCTGGTGATGATCGAGGCGCTCGCCTGCGGCACGCCGGTCCTGGCGCGGCCGCGCGGCGCGGTGCCCGAGGTCCTGCGCCACGGCGTGAGCGGGCTGCTGTTCGAGACGGTCGAGGAGGGCTGCCGCGCCGTGGAGGCCGCGGCCCGCCTCGACCGCGCCGCCTGCCGGCGCGAGTTCGAGCAGCGCTTCACGGCGGCGCGCATGGCCCGCGACTACGTCGCGCTCTATCGGGCCGCGGTGGGGGCGCGGCGGGGGCTCGCCGCGTGACGCGCGGTCCGCTCGAGCGGATCGTGCAGATCGAGGACCGCTACTACGTCCTCGCCGCCGCGACCCTCGCCGACCACCGCGTCCGGATCCTCAAGGAGCAGGAGACCTTCGCGGTCCTCGACCGCTACGGGGACATCCACCGCGTGTCGCCTGGTTACCAGGGCGTGTACGTGAACGGGACGCGCTACCTGAGCGAGCTGGCGCTGACCCTGGCGGGGGACCACCGCCCGCTGCTCCTCAACTCGACCGTGCTCGAGGACTCCGACGTGATGGTCGCCGACCTGACCAACCCCGACCTCGAGCCCGAGGAGGGCGGGCCGCTCAAGTCGGACACCGTCCACATTCGCCGGCACAAGGTGCTCGGGGAGGGGAGCTGCAGCGAGGAGCTGGTGCTCCGCAACTTCGGCCGCGAGCCGGTCGCGATGACGCTGTTCTACCGGTTCGCCGCCGACTACGCCGACATCTTCGAGGTCCGCGGCGCCGTCCGCCCGCGGCGCGGGCAGCTGCTCCCGCCGGGCACGGCGGGCGGCGACATGGTCTCGCTCGGCTACCTGGGCCTCGACGGGGTGGAGCGACGGACGGTCCTGCACTTCTCACCGCCCCCGGCCGCCCTCTCGACCACCTCCGCGCGCTACAGGCTGACGCTCGCCCCCGGCGAGGTGCGCGCGATCGAGGTCGCGGTGTGCTGCCGCGAGCGGACCGCGCCCGCGCGCTGCGACATCCAGCCCCACGCGGAGGTCCGCGCCCGCGCGGAGGCCGACAGCGCGGCCATGCGCCGGCGCTGGTGCAAGGTCGAGTCGAGCAACGCCCTGTTCGACGCCTGGCTGCGCCGCTCGTTCGAGGACCTGCGCATGCTGAGCACCCAGACCGAGCACGGCCCTTACCCCTACGCGGGCACCCCCTGGTTCAGCGCCGCCTTCGGGCGCGACGGGCTGGTGACCGCGCTCGAGACGCTGTGGGTCGACCCGCGGCTGAGCGCGGGCGTGCTCGAGTTCCTGGCGGCCACGCAGGCGACCGAGCACGACCCGGCCCGCGACGCCGAGCCGGGCAAGATCCTGCACGAGCGGCGGGGCGGCGAGATGGCCGCGCTGGGGGAGATCCCGTTCGGCCGCTACTACGGCTCGATCGACGCCACGCCGCTGTTCGTGTTCCTGGCGGGGCGGCACCTCGAGCGCACCGGCGACCTGGCCCTGGCGGGTCGGCTGTGGCCCGCGGTCGAGCGGGCGCTGGCCTGGATCGAGCGCGACGGCGACCGCGACGGCGACGGGTTCGTGGAGTATCAGCGCCGCGCCGAGACCGGGCTGGTGAACCAGGGGTGGAAGGACTCCAACGACTCGGTGTTCGACGCCAGCGGCGAGGACGTCCCCCACCCGATCGCGCTGTGCGAGGTGCAGGCCTACGTCTACGGGGCGTATCGGGGCGGGGCCCGGCTGGCGACCGCCCTCGGCGAGCGCGGCCGCGCGGCCGACCTCGAGGCGCGGGCCGCCGCGCTGCGCCGCCGGTTCCGTGAGGCCTTCTGGAGCGAGCGCCTGGAGCTGTTCGCGCTGGCGCTCGACGGGCGCAAGCGCCGCTGCGAGGTGGCGAGCTCCAACGCCGGGCAGTGCCTGCTGACCGGGATCGTCGAGCCCGAGGACGCGCGCCGCATGGCGGCCCGCCTGCTCTCCCCCGAGCTGTTCAGCGGCTGGGGCGTGCGGACGCTCTCGCGCGAAGCCCCGCGCTACAACCCGCTCAGCTACCACAACGGCTCGGTGTGGCCCCACGACACCGCGCTGGTCGCGGCGGGCCTGGCGCGCTACGGGTTCACCGCCCCGGCGCTGGTGCTGTTCGACGCCATGTTCGCGGCCGCCCGCTCGTTCGACCTCAACCGGCTCCCCGAGCTGTTCTGCGGGTTCGAGCGCGGCGCGACCGGCCGCCCCGTCCTGTACCCCGTGGCCTGCGTCCCGCAGGCCTGGGCCGCCGGCGCGCCGTTCCTGCTGCTGCAGGCCGCCCTCGGCCTGCGGATCGACGGCGCCCGGCAGGTGGTCGAGCTGCACGAGCCGCGCCTCCCCGAGTGGCTGGAGTGGGTGGAGCTGCGCGAGCTGTCGGTCGGCGGGGGCGGCTGGATCGACCTGTTGATCCGGCGCCACGGGCAGGGCGTGGTGATCGAGGTGGGGAGCCGCGAGCCCGACACGGCCCGGCTGCTGGTGGTCAAGTGACGCGCGCGCTGTGGAAGGGGGTGATCGCGCTCGAGGCCGGCGAGGTCCCGGTCAAGCTGATCTCGGCCGCGATCGACCGACGGGTCCACTTCCGCCTGCTCCACGCGGCGGACGGCGAGCCGGTGCGCCAGCGCCTGGTGCACCCCCGCACCGGGCGCGAGGTGCCGAGCGAGGAGGCGCGCCGTGGCCTGGCGGTCGAGCCCGGGCTCCTGGTCGCGCTCAGCGACGAGGAGCTGAGCGGCCTCGCGCCGCCCTCGAGCCGCCGGATCGAGGTGGTGGGCTTCCTCGCGCCGCGCTCGCTGCCGCCCGCCTACTACCAGCGCCCCTACCACCTCGTGCCCGACGGCGAGGAGGGCCCCTACCTCGCGCTCCACGAGGCGCTCGCCCGGCGCGAGCGGCTGGCCCTGGTGCGCTGGGTCATGCGGCGCAAGCGCTACGTCGGCGTGGTGGGGCCGCGCGCGGGCGCGGGGGGCGAAGGCGCGCGCCTGCTGCTCCAGACGCTGCACGCGCCCGAGGAGGTGGTCGAGCTGGGCGAGGTGTCGGCGCCGAGCGGCCGCGCGCTCGAGGCGGGGGAGCGCCGGCTGGCGGAGCAGCTGATCGCGGCGCTGGAGGGTCCGTTCGAGCTGGAGCGGTTCGAGGAGGGGTATCAGCGCCGGGTGCGCGAGCTGGTCGAGGCCAAGGCCAAGGGGCGCGCGCCCAAGCCGCGCAAGCCGCGCTACCGCCGGCCGACCCGGCGGCTGGAGGAGGCGCTGCGGGCCAGCCTGAAGGCCGCCAAGGAGGGGCAGCGTGGCTGAGGAGCGCGAGCAGGAGGAGCCGGAGGTCCGGGCGTTCTGGTCGGGGACGATCAGCTTCGGGCTGGTGGCGATCCCGGTGCAGCTCCTGGCCGGCAACCGCGCGGCCGGGCCCTCGCTGCGCACGCTCGCGCCCGACGGGACCCCGCTGGCGCGCGAGTACTACTGCCCGGCCGACGGCGAGGCGCTCGACCCCGACGACCTCGCCCGCGGCTACGCGCTCGGCGAGGGCGAGCACGTGCTCGTGACCGACGAGGAGCTCGAGGCGCTCGAGCCGGACCGCTCGCGGGACATCGACCTGCGCCGGTTCGTGCGGCGCGAGGAGGTCGACCCCGCCCTGTTCGAGCGCGCCTACCTGCTCGCCCCGGGCGGGAGCGCGCTCAAGGCGTATCGCCTGCTCGCCGACACGCTCGAGCGCTCGGGCCGGGTCGGCGTGGCGACCTTCGTCATGCGCGGGCGCGAGCACCTCGTGGCCATCTTCGCCCAGGGCGGCGTGCTCCACGCCCAGACCCTGCGCTTCGCCGACGAGCTGCGTCCCCCCGAGGAGGCGGACCTCCCGCTCGAGGGGCGGGCGCCGCGCAAGCTGGTGCGCGCCTTCGAGCAGGAGATCGACCGCCGGACGTTCGACGAGCTCCCACGCGAGGCGCTGGCCGACGAGGGCGCGGCCGCCCTGCGCGCCCTGGCCGAGGAGAAGCGCGCGCGCGGCGAGGACCTCGTCGAGGTGAGCGAGGAGGTCGGGGGGGCGGCCGCCGAGGCCGAGGCGGAGCCGGTCGACGTGGTCGAGGTGCTGCGCCGCAGCCTGCGCCTGCACGCCGGCGGGAAGGCCGCCCACGAGCCGAGCCCGGCCGGCGACCTGGAGGGGCTCAGCAAGGAGGAGCTCTACGAGCGCGCCAAGGCGGCGGCCGTCCCCGGCCGCAGCAAGATGAGCAAGCCCCAGCTCGTGGCGGCGCTGCGCCGCGCGGCGTAGGGGGCGGCCGAGCACGAGCACGGCACGGGCAAGACCGCCAAGAAGGCCGAGGGAAGCTGTCGCTCGCGAGCCCGGCTCCCTGGCCGGAAGACCGCCAAGAAGGCCGAGGGAAGCTGTCGCTCGCGAGCACAGCTCCCTGGCCGGAAGACCGCCAAGAAGGCCGAGGGAAGCTGTCGCTCGCGAGCACGGCTCCCTGGCCGGAAGACCGCCAAGAAGGCCGAGG
>CAZMSZ010000253.1:0-4890 GCA_964569055.1 uncultured Planctomycetota bacterium
GCCGAGCCGCCCCCGGCCGCGGACGAGCAGGAGGAGGACGAGGCCGAGGAGGAGGACGAGGGCTGGGAGGAGGACGAGGACTGGGAGGACCCGGGCTACTACGGCGGAGACCTCCCGCTGACGCCGCCGCCCCCCGTGCCGCGCGACGACCCGGGTGAAGCTGCGGGCGGTGGTGCGCCCGAGGCAGGCGAGCTGCCGCCCCCCGCGGCCGACGAGGAGACCGCCTGGGCGGCCCTCGACGAGCCGACCGCGCAGCTCCTGCTCGCCGCGCTCGAGGCCTTCGACCGCGAGGCCGTCGGGGCCCTGCGCGAGGCAGTCGCGGGGCTCGAGCAGCGCGGCGACGGACCGGCGCTGTGGACCGCGCGCGGCCTGCTGCACTTCACCGAGGGGGAGTTCTCGCGCGCGCTCGAAGGGCTCGAGCGCGCCGAGGCGCTCGCCGGCGCGCGCGGGCGCATGGCGCGCGCGCTCGCCGCGTTCTACCTCGGGCGCCACGAGGAGGCCTACGCGCTGGCGGACCCCGGCGAGGGCGAGCCCTTCCCGGGCGCGCCCGAGCTGCGCACCTTGATCGAGGGGCCGTTCGGACGCAGCTACCCGCACGCGGCGGCGGCCCTGGTGGCGACCACGCCCAAGGGGCGCTACCGGGTCATGACCGACCTCGGCCTCGACGCCGCGGCGCTCGACGCGCTCGACCGCAAGCTGGCCGCCCTCGACGAGGACGAGCGCGGCGCGGCCGCCGAGCGCGCGCGCCGCGGCCACGCCGGGCTGCGCGAGGTGTGCTCGATCATGGACCAGGCCTACGTGGCCTACGACAAGCTGTTCGCGCAGGAGCGGCGCGAGGAGCTGGTCCCGACCGTGTACGTGTTCGCGCGCCAGCCCGACTTCGCCCGGTTCTCACGCCGCCTGCGGGTCGGCGACACCGAGAACACCCTCGGCTACTACCTGCCCGGCTACCGCGTGCTGGTGTTCTTCGACCAGGACGAGCCCGACCCGCGCCGGCAGGGGCTCCTCGACCAGGGCTCCCTCGAGACCCTGATGCACGAGACCTTCCACCAGTGGATCCACCTCTACGTGCCGGACCCGCCCACCTGGTTCAACGAGGGCATGGCCGAGTACTTCAGCACCTGCGAGCTGACCAAGAGGCGCCTGCGCTACGGCCTGATCCCCTCGCGCGCCCCGAGCCGCCTCACCGACATCCGCGAGGCCCTGGCGGGGATCGGCCGCCGCCCGTTCGACCTCGCCAGCCTGCTGCGCGCCGACCGCGCCACCTGGGGCTCGCGCCCCTTCGTCAACTACGCCCAGGCCTGGTCGGTGTGCCACTTCCTCGCCTCGAGCGACGGCGGCCGCAAGCTGCTCCGCGACTACTTCCGCGCGCTGCAGGCGGGCGCCGACATCGAGGAGGCCTACCGCCGCGTGTTCGGCGCGGTGGACGTGACCGCCCTCGAGGCGAGCTGGAAGGACTACGTCGCGCGGCTGCGGTGAGGAGCAGGACCGCTCACGTCGAAGGCAGCCGAAGGGTCCGTCACTGGAACAGCTTGGGGTTGGCCGCGGCGCCGCGCGCGACCTCCTTGGTGATCCTGCCCTCGTTGAGGAGCGTGCGGATCTGGTCGTCCATGAGGACCATGCCGAGCTTGCGGCCGGTCTGCATGATCGAGTGCAGCTTGAACGTCGTGCCCTCGCGGATCATGTTCGCCACGGCCGGCGTCCAGGTGAGCACCTCGTAGGCGCACACCCGCCCCTTGCCGTCGGATTTGGGCAGCAGCTGCTGCGAGATCACGCCCTTGAGCGACTCCGAGACCATGGCCCGGATCTGGGCCTGCTCGCCCGGCGGGAACACGTCGAGCAGGCGGTCGATGGTCCGCGTGGCGCTGGTGGTGTGGAGCGTGCCGTAGACGAGGTGGCCCGTCTCGGCGGCCGTGATCGCGAGGCTGACGGTGTCGAGGTCGCGCATCTCGCCGATCATGATCACGTCGGGGTCCTCACGCAGCGCGGCGCGCAGCGCGTTGCCCCACGAGCGGGTGTGCAGGTCGATCTGCCGCTGCGTGACGTTGCACCCCTTGCCGGTGAACACGTACTCGATCGGGTCCTCCATCGTGATGATGTGATCCTTGCGGTTCTGATTGACCAGCTCGATCATCGCCGCGAGGGTCGAGGACTTGCCGCTGCCGGCGGCCCCAGTCACCAGCACCAGGCCCTGGTGGAACGTGGTGAACTTCTCGAACGCCTCGGGCAGGCCGAGGTCGCCCAGGCTGGGGATGTCCGTGTTGATCACGCGGTAGACCGCCGAGATCCCGCGCCGCTGCCGGAGCAGGTTGACGCGGAACCGACCGAGCTTGCCGAGGTCGACCGAGCCGTCCCAGTCGTTGCGCTCCATGAACAGCTGCCAGTCTTCGTCGTTCACCATGGCCGCGGCGTACAGCCGGCCCGCCTCGGCGGTTATCTCGGGCACGTTGAGGAACGTGACCTGCCCGTGGAGCCGCAAGAACGGCTTCGCCCCGCACGACATGTGGAGGTCGGAGGCGCCCATCTCGCGCGCCTTCTTCAACAGCGCGGTCATGGTCTTCTTGGCGTTGGCGTCGTTGGGGCGCTTGTGCCGGACCTTGGCCTTGGGCGCGGCCGCCACCTTCTCGTCCCCGCCCGGCGCCTCGTCGAAGGCGGGCTCCTCCGCGGCCGCCGCCGGCGCCTCGTCCTCGTCGGCCATGGGGTCGAAGTCGTCGGGCTCGGCCAGCGTCGGCTCGGCGGCGGCCCTCGCCCGCTCGCGGTCGAGCGCCGCGGTGGGAGGACGCACCGGCCCGGGCTCGTCCGCCGGCGCGCTCCCGTCGGCGTTCATGCCGCGGGCCAGGAACTTGGCCGCCTCGGGGCTGTGCCCCTTGCCGACCAGCGCCTTCTCCTGCGCCTTGCGCACGCTGCGGTACTGCTTGTCGTCGAGGTAGCCGCGCGCCTTGAGCAGCCGGCCGAGGTCCTGGTTGACGTCGGTCCGGCGCCCGCGCAGCGCCACGGCGTCGTCGAGCTGCTCCTGCGAGATCAGCTTGTTGAGCAGCGCGATCCTTCCGAACAGCAGCTCTTCCTTGGGGACGTCGGCGGCCACGGGCGTGCTCCAGGGGGCCGGCTCAAGCCGGCGCTCTGAGGTTCTCGGCGGCGCGGTCCAGCTTGCGCCGGACCGCCGGCTCGGCGTCGCGCAGCTCGAGCAGGACGCGCGCGCCCTCCTCGGTGCCCGACGCCCCGCTGATCCGGGCCAGGACGCCGCGGACCAGGATCGGCTCGATGAAGGCCGGGATCTCGATACGCAGGTACAGCTCGTCGTCCTGCTGGAGGGTCGTGCTCGCCGGGTCGTCGGCGTCGAGCAGGAACTCGAGGCGCTGACGGGCGAGCGAGAGGAGCTGGTGAGGCGGGCTCTCCTCGTCGGGGTAGCCCCCGCGCCCCCAGCGCAGGCGGCAGTCGGCCACGGTGTAGCGGGCCGAGACCAGCCGCTGGCTGGCGCTGGCGTCGCGCTCGGGCTCGCTGGCCGAGCCCGTGTTGCCGCGTCGCCCGGGGGGCATCTCGAGGTCGGCCAGGAACGCGTCCTCGAGCGCGAACGGGTCGGCGCTGGCGGTGGCGGTGGGCGAGCGCGCGTCGTCACCGCGCGCGTCGTCGCGCACCGAGACCACGTCGGAGCCGACCACGATGTCCGAGCCGAAGCGCGGCCCGGCCAAAGACCCCGTCGCGGTCGGGGTCGCCTCGTCGCCCGAGATCAGCCCGCGCGGCGGGCCCGCCTCCGGCGCCGGGTCGAGCGAGGGTTGGGTCGAGTCGAACGCGTCCTCGAGGTCGGCCGGCTGCAGCGCGGGCACCTCGAGCACCGAGGGCTTGAGCCGGCGGCGGCGCTTGGGGCCGACCTCCTCCTCGGCGTCCGGCTCGGGCATCACCCGCAACGCCTCGCGCCCCGAGTCCTTGGGGACGGTGATCGTGGCCTCGCACAGCGCACAGGCGGCGCGCCGACCACGCAGGGGCTCCTCGAAGAACACCCGCTCGTTACACATCTCGCAGGTGACCTGCACCAGGCCCGCGTCCTCCGCCAGGCCGTGGTCGCGGCAGGCGGAGCGCGAGATACGCGCCAGCAGGCGGGCGCACACGAACGCGGACTCGCAGATCGTCTTCACGCCGCGCGTCGGGAGCGCCAGCACCAGCTTGGAGCGCTTGCGCGCCGCGGCCTTGCCGCCGAGCCCGGTCACGACCACCGCCTTGGCCCCGCGCTCGCGCGCCGCGTCGAGCACCCGCAAGGTGGGCCGGTCGGTCCCGCCCTGGAGGAACGCGAGCAGCACGTCGCCGCGGTGGAGGTGCCGCCCGGCCTGCTGGGCCGCGGCCTCGCGCGGGGAGCTGGGCGCCTCGTCGCTGGCGTCGGGGTCGACCGAGGTCGGCCGCGGGTGGCTGAGGTCGAGCGGGAGCGCGGGGAGGTGGGTCAGGTACTCGTCGGCGATCACCCCCTCGATCCCCGCCAACGGGGGCTCGGCGAGCACGAACACCCGCCCCCCGCCGCGCCGAGCGTCCGCCAGCGCCTGCCCCATGCGCATGAACTGGAGGCCGTGGGCGCGGAGGAACTTGCGCATCCTCCGCTGGTCCTCCTGGAGCTTGTCCAAGAACTCGTCCACGGCGCCCCTAGCGTGCGCCTGAGCCTAGCCCTAAGCCCCGATTGGCTCAAGCGGCACGCGGCGAATCCGGGAGCGCCTGGGCGCGGTCCCTCGGGTAGACGACCGTGAGCCGCCCTGCCGCTCGAGGGGGGGAGGGCGCGCCCGAGACCGCCAAGGAAGAGCTGTCGCTGAACGAGGGCAGCTTCCCCGCGTGAAGCTGTCGCTGTACGAGGACAGCTCCCCCGCGTGAAGAAGGACCGCCAAGGGCGACGAGGGAGAGCTGTCGCTG
>CAZMSZ010000253.1:4990-7429 GCA_964569055.1 uncultured Planctomycetota bacterium
GCCAAGGAAGAGCTGTCGCTGAACGAGGGCGGCTCCCCGCGTGAAGAAGGACCGGTAATTGGGAGGAGGGAGAGCTGTCGCTGAACGAGGGGAGCTCCCCCGCGTGAAGAATGATCGCCACGGGCGGGAAGAGCGTTGAGGGAGAGCTGTCGCTGGCGACTGGCTCGCCACGGCTGAGGCCGAAGCGTGCGGGGCACGGGCAGGGGCGAGGAGGCTGTCGCTTGAAGGCGACGGGCTCCCGAGTCGACGGGGCTACCTGCTCGGGTTGGCGGCGGGGGCCAGGCCGAGGTGGCGCTCTAGCTCCGCGCGGGCGGCTCCTAGGACCGCGGCGCGGCGCGACAGGGCGGCGCGAATGGCCTTGGCCTGGGCGGGGCGCTGCAGGAGCAGGCGGGCGAACAGCGCGCTCGCGGCCTCGAGGTGGCGACGCTCGCCGCGGGACGAGAGCAGGTCGAGCTGGGCCTCGGCCGCGATCCACAGCACCGCCGGGTTGGGCGGGCCGAGCTCGACGGCCAGCGCTAGGCGCGCCTCACCCTCGTGCAGCAGGGCGTCCCCGCCGGCGCGGTCGCGTCGCCACTCGCTGAGGAGGAGCGCGCCCAGGAGCGCCTGCGGGGCGGCTCGCGCGGGGGCCGCCTCGACCGCGCGCCGCGCCGCGTCTACCGCGGCGCTCAGCGTCTCCTGGCTGCTCTCGGCCTGGGCGCGCCGCCGGAGCCACAGCAGCGTCTCGGCCTCGAGGTGCGGGAGGTCCGCGGCCGCGAGCGGGCGCGCGGCGGCCTCGCTCAGCGCGGGCAAGGCGCGCTCGGCGAGGCGCGTCCGCACCTCCACCTGCTCGGCGCTGCGGGCCCGCGCGAACGCGGCGCGCGCGCGCGCCTCGCTGCGGGTCTGCGCGACGAGCAGCGCGCCCAGCGCGACCATCACGCCCGCCGCGCCGAGCGCGAGCGCGCGCCGCTTGGGCGAGGGCGGGGCGGCCTCCTCGTCGGCGGCGGGCGCGGCGGGCTCGACCCCGAGCGCCAGCGCGAGGCAGATCGCGAGCAGCAGCGCCGGGCCCGGCACGTGCAGCGGGAAGTCGACCGTCTCGTGGAGCAGCAGGCCGACGACGCCGCCGAGCGCCCCCGCCGCGAGCGGCCGGTCGGCCTCGGCCAGGGCCGAGACCCGCCGCGCGGCGAGCGCCACCGCGGCGCCGAGCGCGGCGATCGCCGCCAGCGCAGCCGGGAGGCCGATGTCGGCCGCCAGCTCGAGGTAGTCGTTGTGCGCCGCCCCGGGCCGCGTGTGTCGGGGGACGGAGGGGTCGAGCGGCGCGAGCGACGCGTCGTCGAACGTGCCCAGCCCGCCGCCCACCAGCGGGCGCGCGCGGATCAGCTCGCCCGCCACGCCCCACAGCTCGACCCGCGCCGAGAGCGCCAGGCCGGCCCGCTGCTCGAACCGACGCTCGAGCGGCTCGGGGTCGGAGGCGACGAGGCCGATCGCGAGCGCGACCAGGGCCACCCCCACCGCGGCGCGCGGACGCGCCAGGCGCCCCATGCACAGCGCCAGCGGGACCGCCGCCGCCAGCCCGGCCGTGACGACCCCGGCGCGCGACTGGCTGAGCACGATCCCGGTCACGATCACCGCCACGCACGTCGAGACCAGGGCCGCGCGCGAGAGCGCCGCGCTGAGGCGCCGCGAGGGTGAGGCGGCCGCGCCGGCGCGCGGAGCCTCACGGCGTCCCACCAACAACGCCACCGCCAGCGCGAGGCAGGGCCCCAGGAACGCGCACAGGTGATTGGGGTTCACGAACGGCGCCCGCGGTCGGTACGCCCACGCGTCTTGGCTGGGCAGCGCGGCCACGTCGACCGCGGCCGCGAACGTGCACGCCGCGCCGAGCGCGGCCAGGCCGAGCGCCAGGCCCGGCAGGACCGCGCGATGACGCGCCAGGCGGGTGGCCGTCAGGAACACCAGCGCGTAGGCCAGGCCCAGCGCGGCCCCCCGCGCGGTCGTGGCCGGGTCGAGCGAGACGGGCGCCGGGCCGTCGCCCGGGCCGCGCAGGCGCGCGCTGGCGGGGGCGAGCGCCTCGAGCAGCCCCAGCGGCAGCGGCACGAGCTGGAGCAGCGCCGCGCCGACCACCACCGCGACCGCCAGGAGGGGCAAGGCGCGCGCGCGCCGCTCGCCGGCGACCCGCGCGGGCCCGCCCGGGTCGAGCCACGTCGCGGCCCCGAACAGCGCGCCCGCGCCGAGCACCACCCAGGCGCGCAACAGGTCGCCCGCGACGCCGCCCGGGTGGAACGTGACGAACGCCGTGAACGCCACCAGCGCCGCCGCGAGGAGCGCGGGCACCTTGTCCTGGAGCGGCCCGAGGTGCGGCGGCCCCACGCTCAACCCGTCTCGAGCTCGCGGGCGCGGTCGCGCGCCTCGCGGCCGAGCCGCATCGCCTCCTCGATCGGCGGGCGCGGAGCGCTCGACTCA
>CAZMSZ010000253.1:7529-11263 GCA_964569055.1 uncultured Planctomycetota bacterium
CTCGCGGCCGAGCCGCATCGCCTCCTCGATCGGCGGGCGCGGAGCGCTCGACTCACGCGCGGGCTCGGCCCGGGGTGGCGCCTCGACCGCGGTGGCCTCGCCCGCGCTCCCGACCTCCGCGGGCTCGACCGCTGCAGGCGCGCTCGCCTCCTGCTCGCGCTCCTGCTCGCGCTCGGGCGTCGGCTCGGGCGGCGGCAGCACCTCGAGGGCGGCCGCCTCCTCGGCCAGGGCCCGCGCCACCGCCTCCAGGCTGCGCGCGCTGGCGCGCCGCGGCTCGGCGAGCGGCGCGACCGGCTCGGACCCGACCTCGCGCGCCGGCTCGGCCCGCGCCGACTCGGCGGCGGCGGCGTCGGTCTGCGCAGGCTCCAGCTCGACCTCGACGCCCGCGCCCTCGGCCGCCGCCTGCGGCTCCTCGGCGCGCGTCGCGAGCGCGCGCGCCGGCGCGCCGGCCTCCTCCGCGTCGAGCAGCCGCCGCGCCGCCTGGGCGATCGTGGGCAGCTCGGTGTGGAGCGCCAGCGCGATCAGCTTCTCGCGCCGGTCCTTGCCCGGGACGCGCTCGAGGTGGGCCTCGACCCACTTCTCGCGGCGGCGCTCGACCTTGAGCGCGACGGTGCCGGCCGCGGCCAGCGCGGGGACGAGCAGGAGCAGCGCCGGGTTCTTGGCCAAAAACGCCATCACCGCGGCGGCCGCCGCCATCGCGAACAGCACGAACGCCCCGACCGTCGACAGCCCGCCGCCGCGCTCGGCGCGCTTGGCCTGCTCCATGAACCCTCGCGGCAGCGGCGCCAGCCGCTCCACCACGGCGCGCCACGTGTCGTAGCGCACGCCGCCCTTGGGCACCTCGCGCACCTCCTCGCGCACGCGCTGCGCCGGGACGTGGTAGCGATCGGCCAGCTCGTGCGGCCGCGCGTCGAGGAGCTCGCAGGCGAGGTACCACACCAGCCGACGCGCCTCGCGCCGCTCGCGCTCGGCGCCGGTCAGCTTCTCCTCGGCCCAGGCGATCAGCCGGTCGACGCCGCTCAGCGCCTCGGGCGGCGTGAGCAGGTCGGCCACCTTGAGCCCGAGCTCGCTCGCCACCGCCCGCTCCAGCTCCTCCACGGTCCACGGCCCGCGCGTGGTCACGCTCGGCGCCAGCCGCAGGCGGTCGGAGACCGAGGCGCCGCCGCCCTTGCGCTCCGCCACCCCCAGCGCCGCCATCAGCTCGCCCGCGTGGGCGTAGCGGCGATCGCGCCGGGCGTAGCAGCGCCCGAACACGCTCAGCCAGCCGGGCGGGTCCTTCAGCTCGTGGCGCGGGTCGTCGCCGGGCTGCGGCCGCCTCCCGGTCACAATCTCGTGCAGCAGGACCCCGAGCGCGAACACGTCGCTGCGCGGGTCGGGCGCCGACCCCTCGCGCTGCTCGGGCGCCATGTAGGGCAGCGTCCCCACCAGCGAGGCCTCGCTCTGGGTCTGGGTGCGCAGGTCGCCCGAGAGGAGCAGCGAGGCCTCGCTCGCCCGCGCGCGCCCCAGGCCGAAGTCGGACAGCTTGAGCGCGTCGTCCGCTCCGACCAGCACGTTCTCGGGCTTGAGGTCGCCGTGGGCGATCCCGCGGGCGTGGCTGTGGGCGAGCGCCGCGGTGAGCTGCGCGAACAGCCGATAGGCGCGCGCCGGGGGGAGCGGCCCGCTCGCCAGCAGCTGGCGCAGCGTCTTGCCCTCGTGCAGCTCGAGCAACAGGTAGGGCGGGTCGTGGTCGAGGTCGACCCCGCGCACGGCCACCACGCCCGGGTGCTCGAGGCGCGCGAGGCACTCCGCCTCCTGGCGCAGCAGCGCGAGCTGCTCGGGGTCGTGGAGCAGCTTGGCCGCGACCCTCCGCTCGGGGAAGGCGTGGTGCGCCGCGCGCCACACCTCGGCGAAGCCGCCGGCGCCGAGGCGCTCCTCCAGCACGTATTCGCCGATCCGCTGGCCCGCCCTGGGCTCTGCCACTGCGCACCTCGTCGCCCTGCCGGGCGCTGCGCCGAGAGGATAGGGTACCCGGTCCCCGGCGGCTCCGAACCCCGGGGTCGGTCGCCCGCCACCCGGTCCTCTGCACGAGCCCGCCGGCGTGGCCGCCCGACCGGACACGGCTCACTGGAGGAGGCAGGCATGGAGGCGGCGCTCGAGGCATGGCACCGCGCGCGCGGCGCGCGGCTGGAGGGCGGGCGCGTGGTCGACTACGGCGACCCGCAGGCGGAGGCGCGCGCGCTCGTCGAGGGCGCCGGTCTGTGGGAGCGCGGCGAGTGGGGGCTGCGCCGCTTCGTGGGCGAGGGGCGGGTGCAGTTCCTGCACAACTACCTGACGCAGGAGGTCCGCCTCGAGGCGGGCCGCGCGGCCTACGCCTGCGCGCTGACGGTCAAGGGGGCCCTGGTGACCGACCTGTGGGTCCTCCTGCGCGAGCAGGACGCGCTGGCGATCGTGCCGCCGGCGGGCGCCGAGCGGCTGAGCGAGCACCTGCGCAAGTACGCCCTGCTGGCGCGGGTCACGATCGAGCCGGCCGAGGGCGAGCGCGCGCTGCTGACGCTGTCGGGCGCCCGCGCGGCCGCCGTCCTCGCCGCGGCGCTCGGGGAGGGGCCGCTCCCCGAGAGCGGGACGCACGTCGCGCGCGCCTGGGGCGACGGCGAGCTGGTCGTCGCGCGCCTCGACCCGCTCGGCGGGCCGGGCTACGACCTGCTCGCGCCGCGCGCGGGCCTCGTCGCGCTGCTCGACGCGCTGGTGGCGGCGGGCGCGCAGCCGGCCGGGCAGGCGGCCGCGGACGCGCGGCGCGTCGAGGCGGGGATCCCGCTGTTCGGCGTCGACATGGACGAGGGCACCCTCCCGCCCGAGGCGGGGCTCGAGGCGCGGGCGGTCAGCTTCACCAAGGGCTGCTACATCGGGCAGGAGGTGATCGCGCGCGTGACGCACCGCGGACGGGTCAACCGCCACCTGCGCCGGCTCGAGCTCGAGGGCGACGCGCCGCTCGCGCTGCCGGCGCCCGTGTTCGTGGGCGAGAAGGAGGTGGGCGCGATCACCACCTGCGCCCGGGCCGCGGACGGTCGGTGGGTCGGCCTGGGGATCGTGCACCGCAAGGCGGAGCCGGGCGCGCGCGTGCACGTGGGCGCGCCGGCGGCGGAGCGGACGGCGGCCGTCGCGGCGCTGTAGCGCTCAGCGGGCGCGGGGCGAGCGCTTCCTCGCGCCCGTCTGCGTCGTCTGCTTCGGGGCCGGCTTCTTCTTCGCGGCCGACGTCTTCTTCGCGGCCGGCTTCTTCTTCGCGGCCGGCTTCTTCTTCGCGGCCGGCTTCTTCTTCGCGGCCGACTTCTTCTTCCCGGCCGGCTTCTGCTTCGCGCCCCGCGTTCCCCCGGCGAGCGTCACGATCCGCTCGAAGGCCGCCTCGTCGAGCGGCTGCACCGAGAGGCGCGACACCCGCACCAGCGGGATCGTGGCCAGGTCGGGCGTGGCCTTGACCTCGGCCAAGGTCACCGGGCGGGCCAGCGCCGCGACGGGGCGCACGTCCACCACCGACCAGCGGTCGTCGTCGGTGGTCGGGTCGGGGTAGTGCTCGCGGGTGACCTCGGCGATCCCCACCGCCGCCCTCTGGTCGCCGCTGTGGTAGATCAGCGCGCGCTCACCGCGGCGCATGGCCCGGAGGTTGTTCCGCGCCTGAAAGTTGCGGACGCCGTCCCACACGGCCACCCCGTCGCGCACGAGGTCCTCCCAGGAGAAGGTCTCGGGCTCGGTCTTGAGCA
>CAZMSZ010000254.1:0-11223 GCA_964569055.1 uncultured Planctomycetota bacterium
CGCGGCGGGATCACGGTGTTGGCGCTGGCGTCGCTCCCCGGCAGCAGGACCGACTTGGGCTCCAGGCTCCCCGAGAACAGCATGACGTCGATCGTCTCGACGGCCACGCTGGCGCCGGCGCGCTGCTCGACCAGGCGCACGCCCACGAGCACGCTCTCCGCGTCGCGCAGGGAGAGCCGATAGAGCGGGACGAGCGCGCTGAACGCCAGGGCCAGCGCCGGGATCACCACCCACAGCAGCAGCCCGCGCCCCTTGGCGCGCAGCAAGAAGTACGCGCCGGGCCCGGCCACCAGCGCGTAGATCACGAGCAGCGCGAACGCGCCGCCGACCTGCGCCGGCTGGCGGATCTCGCGCAGCTCCTGGAACAGGTGGTCGGTCCGAGGTTCGACCGAGCCGGCGCCCTCGAGCAGCGCCTGGAGGAGCCCGGCCGTGGGGCGCGCGTGCACGAACGGCGGCGCCCACAGGTCGCAGCCGATCAGGTCGACCACTCCTCGCCCGTGGCGACGGCGGACGATCACCGGCCGGCCGGCGGGCTCGGCGTCGTCGGTGTGGAGCACCAGGTCGTCGGGCCCGGGGTGGAGCCGCGTCAGGAACGGCGGGCTCGTCGTCGCGCCGGCCGGGAGCTCGCCGTAGGTCCCCAGCAGCCCGGTCAGCCGCACGCCGTCGCCGCCGAGCGGCGCGCCCTCGAACGGGACGGGGGCGAGCGCCGCGCCCAGCGCGCGACCGAGCTGGGCCCGCTTGAGCACGGCGGTGCGCGCGCCGAGGGACAGCACGAGGCGGCCGCCGCGCGTCACCCAGCCGGCCAGGGCGGCCGCCTGCGCGGGGGTCCAGCGCTCGAGCTCGAGGTCGCCCAGCAGCACCGCGCGCACCCCCGAGTAGGCCAGCGGGGTGCTCGGCACGGCCTCCAGCTGCGACACGGGGAGGACGGTCCAGGCGCCGCCCGCGCGCTCGGCGCTCGACTCGAGCTGGGAGAGGTCGGTCGGGGGCGCGCCGCGCCGATCGAGGACCAGCAGCACGCGCGCCTGCGTCACCTCCGGCGCGACCTCGAGCTGCCCCACCCGCTCACCGGCCGGCGTCTCGCAGGTGACCAGCAGCGGGCCGGCCTCGCGCACGAGGTCGACCGCGACCGCGCCGGTGAGCCGGCGCGACACCCCCGCCTCGAGCGCGACCGTGCCCAGCTCGAACAGCGCGGTCTCGTCGTCGACCGAGCGCAGCCGCACGCTGACCTCGGGGTAGGCCTCGCCGCCGACCAGCTCGACCTGCAGCGGCGCGAAGCCGCTCGAGACGAGGTTCCGCCCGAAGCCGAAGCTCGCCTGCACGCTCACCGGGAGCGTCGGGCTGGCGGCGTCCGCGGGCGGCGCCGGCGGGGGACCGTCTTGCGCGCGGGCGAGCCCGCCCAGGGCCAGCGCCAACAGCGGCGCGAGCGCGGCGAGCGCGGCCGGCCTCACGCGGTCACCTCCTCGCGCTCGCGCGCGGCGCGCAGCTCGGCCCGGGCGCGCACCAGCGCGAACACCAGGCAGCCGGCCCCGACCAGCAGGTGGAACCACAGGAACGGCTGGAGGCTGGGGAGGTGCGCGTAGCGCTCCAGCTCGTCGCCCTGGAAGCGGCTGAACGGCAGCTCCTGGCCGGGGCGCGCGATCGCGAACGCGGCGACCAGCGGCGAGAGGTCGAGCAAGAAGGAGCTCCCTTGATTCAGGACGTTCCCCGTGAACAGCGGGATCCACACGGCCGGGGTCAGGTTGCAGGCGAACAGCGCGCCGAGCGCGCGGCCCGTGGCCGAGAGCGGGTTGGTCGTGACGAGCGAGAACACCAGCGCGATCAGGAACATGAACCCCGCGTAGCCCGCGACCAAGAGGTAGAGCGCGTCGAACGTCTCCGAGCCCATGGCCGGGCCGAAGCTCGTCAGGTGCACGGCCCCCAGCCATAGGAGCGCGGGGAAGGCCAGCCCGAACGCCAACAGGCCGAACAGCGCCGTGAAGCGGCCGAGCCGCGCCGGCCCGAGCCGGATCGCCACCCGCGACAGCAGCGCGGAGCGGCCGGTCGCGCCCGTCATGGCGAGGAGGCCGGCGGTGACCAGGAAGAACATGAGGAAGGGGTAGGCCGTGGCGCGGGCGACCTGCTCGAACCGCTGGGGCGGCGCGTCGGGCCACACGGCGCCCAGGAACACCACGTGGGCGCCCGCGAAGAACGCGATCACGATCGCGGCGCGCACCAGCGGCGAGATCGCCTGGGCGCGCGGCCCCAGGTTCTCGTAGAAGAAGCGCATCTGCACGGTGCGGAGCAGCGCGCGCGCCACGCCCCGGCGCGCCTGGCGCGCCTCGGCGTCGAGCGTGACCGAGACGCTGTCGAACGCGTCCAGCCCGCGGCTCAGCTCGAGGTCCGGCCCCACGAACACGTAGGCCAGCGCGATCGCCGCCAGGACCGCGTAGTAGGCCACGCTGACCAGCGCGGTCGGCAGCGCCACGCCGTAGGGGGCCGGCGCGTCGAACGAGCCGATCAGGAGCCCCTGCGCGATGTCGTTGTAGCCGACCACCACGTGGCGCAGCGGCGAGAACGCGGCGAATACGGGGTAGCTCCGCACCGAGAAGCCCGCCACCAGCGCCACGATCGCGGCCAGGATCGCGATCGCGATCGGCCCGCCGACGTCGTCGATCCCGACCGACGCCGCCGCGGCCAGCGAGGCCAGGCAGGCGCCGTAGGCGAACAGCACGCCGAGGGCGAGCAGGACCTGCCCCACGGTCGCGCCGTCGAGGACCACGGTCGTGAGCAGGAAGGGCAGCGACGAGAGGAGCACCACCCCCACGAACGCCAGGGTGGCGGCGAGCCGCCCGAACACGACGCGGTGGGGCGAGACGCCGCTCGTGACGACCTGGTCGAAGCACTCCTCGCGCCGCTCGGCCTCGAACAGGTAGAGGAACCCGAACGGGGCCAACAGCGAGACGATCACCGCCTCGACGCCGACCGCCCCCAGGAACGCGAGCCGTCCGTACGAGATCGCGCTGTGGTACAGGCCCAGCTGCGCCCGGCCGAACGCCTCCTGGATCAGGGCCAGCACGACCACCAGCAGCAGCGCGTTGATGAACACCGCCCGCGCCAGGCGCTTGTCGGCGAAGGCGTAGCGCAGGGCGCGGCCCACGCTGGGGTTGTCGAAGAACCAGCGCTCGCGGTACGGCTCCTCGTCGGCGCTCGGCGGCGGGGTCGCCACCGCGGGCGCGCCCGCCGGCGGGTGCGGCTCGTCGTCAGGAGGCGTGGCCACGCGTCAGCTCCAAGAAGACCTCGTGCAGGTCGGGGACCTCCTCGCCGAAGGCGCGGATCCGGATCCCCTCGTCCACGATCAGGCGCAGGATCGGCGCCTCGTGCTCGACGCTCGCCGCCGGGATCAGGTGGACCCGCCGCCCGTCCACCCGCGCCTCCGCCACCACCTCGGGGTGACGCGCCAGGGCCTCGGCGGCGGCGGCGGGCTCGCCCGCCGGCTCGAGCACGTAGCGCAGCCCTCGCCGGGCGCGCTGCTTGAGCTCGCCGACCTCGCCCTCGGCCACCACGCGCCCGCCCTCGATCACGGCCACCCGGTCGCAGATCTCCTCGAGGTCCTCGAGGATGTGGCTCGAGATCACGATCGTCTTGCCCATCTCGCCGCGCAGCACCTTCAGCAGCAGCCGGATCTCGATCCGCGCGCGCGGGTCGAGCCCGCTCGCGGGCTCGTCGAGCAGCAGCACCTTGGGGTCGTGCAGCAGCGTCTTCGCCAGGCAGAGCCGCTGCTTGAGGCCGCGCGACAGGCCGCCCACCAGGGCCTGGCGCTTGAGCTGGAGGTCGACCAGCTCGAGCACCTGCTCGACCTGCCGGACGCGCTCGCGCCGGGAGAGCCCGACGAGGGCCGCGTAGTAGTCGAGGTAGTGGATCACCTTGAGGTCGCCGTACGACTGGAACACGTCGGGCATGTAGCCGACGATCCGCCGCACCTCGCGGGGCGCGAGCACCGCGTCGAGGCCGTCGACGTGGATCGCCCCGCGGTCGGGCTTCACCAGCGTGGCGAGCCCCTTGAGCGTGGTGGTCTTGCCCGCGCCGTTGGGCCCGATCACGCCGAAGCACTCGCCCGAGGCGACCCGCAGGTCGACGTGCTGCACCGCGACCACGGGCCCGAAGCGCTTGTGCAGGCCGCGGACCTCGATCAAGGCGAGCCTCCTCCAGCCCGCGCCACCCCCGCGCGCCGGGAGGAGGATCGTAGCGGCCCCGCAGGAGAGTGACAATCAACGTCGGGCGGCGAGGAGCCGGCGCAGCTCGGCCAGGAGCTCGGCCCCCCGCAGGCTCTTGGAGAGGCAGCCGTCGGCGCCGCACTCGAGCCCGAGCCGGCGCATGGTCGGCTCGTCCTCCGAGGAGAACAGCACGATCAGCGGCGTGTGCGCCGCGGGAGCGGCGCCGTCGGGCGGGCGCGCGCGCGAGAGGATCTCGACGAGCCGGTCGCCGCGCAGGACGGGCAGGTGGATGTCCATCAGCACGAGGTCGACGTCGCGGCGCAGCACCAGGCGATTGATCCGGGCCCAGTCGGTGGTCGCCTCCAGCGTGGCCTCGCCCTCGAGCAGCTGGGTCAGGCGCGCCACCACGTCGGGGTCGTCGTCCACCAAGGCGATCCGCCCGAGCGGTCGCGCTCGATCGGGCGCGCTCACACCTCCTCGCCCCAGGCGCCGGGCTCGAGCCGCCAGCCGGGCTCGCCCCAGCCGTCTGCCTCGGGAGCCGCCTCTCCGGCGCCTGGGCCGAGCAGCGCCTCGACGCAGCCGACCACCTCGTCGGCGCGGTAGGGCTTGGCGAGGTAGGCGTCGAACCCGCCCGACAGCACGCGCTCGCGGTCGCCCGCCATGGCGTGCGCCGTGCAGCCCACCACCAGGAGCCGGGCGGTGGCCGGGTCGCGCCGCAGGCGGCGGAGGACCTCCCAGCCGTCGAGGCGCGGCATGGAGAGGTCGAGCAGCACCAGGTCGGGGCGCCGCTCGGTGACGGCCCGGAGCGCCGCCTCGCCGTCGGCGGCCCCGCGCACGTCCCAGCGCGCCGCGAGCGCCTGGCGCGCGTACTCGCGGTTGTGCTCGTTGTCGTCGACGACCAGGACGAGCGGCTTCACGGCTGCGCTCGGGCGAGGGCGCGCGCGACGAGCGCCAGCAGCGCGCCGCGGTCGAGGGCGCGGCGGCGCGCCGAGCCGCGGAGGCGCGCCGGGGCGGGCAGGGGGATCACGGGCAGCTCGCGAGTGCGCGGGTCCTGCTCGAGCAGCCGGACCAGCTCGCGTCCGTCCGCGTCGGCGTGCTCGAGGTCGAGGAGGAGCGCCGCGGGGGGCGCGTGGCGGGCGAGGGCCACCCCCTTGGCGGGGTCGGGCTCCCACACCAGCTCGGCGGCCCCGAGGGGCAGGGGCGCGGCGGCGCAGGCGGCGCGAACCTCCTCGAACAGCGCGGCGTCCTCGCAGACCACCAGGAGGTGCGGCGCGGCGGCGGGCGCCGGCGAGGCCTCCCGCGGCGTGGCCCGCGCGCCCGCATCGGCCTGCGGGGGCGGAGCGGGGGCCGCGTCGGCGCCCGGCGCGAGCGGCACGATCAGGCTGAACGAGGCGCCCGCGCCGGCGGCGCTCGTCACCTGGATCTCGCCGCCCATGAGC
This sequence comes from uncultured Planctomycetota bacterium, assembly GCA_964569055.1. Classification (GTDB taxonomy): domain Bacteria; phylum Planctomycetota; class J058; order J058; family J058; genus JAWLGW01. The sequence goes on from CAZMSZ010000254.1 coordinate 5,633, forward strand.
GTCAGGAGCTGCTTCACGATCGGGAGGCCCAGCCCCGTGCCCTCGTGGTCGCGCGTGGCCGAGGCGTCGACCTGCCGGAACGGCTCGAAGATCGAGGCCTGGTGCTCGGGCGCGATCCCCGGCCCGGTGTCGCTGACCACGAGCGAGAGGAACTCGACCAGCCTCCCGCCCTGCTGCCCGCGCACCCGGCGCGCCTCGACCCGCACGCTGCCGCGCTCGGTGAACTTGGCCGCGTTGCCGAGCACGTTGGTCAGGCACTGCCGCAGGCGGAGGCGGTCGGCGAACACGGGGGGCAGCGTCGCCGGGTCGTAGGCGCGCACCAGCTCCACGGGCTTGGACTTGAGCAGCACGCGCGCGTCGTCCAGGCAGGCCTCGAGCAGCGGCCCCGGTTCGACCTCCTCGAGGTGGACGACCATGTGGCCCGCCTCGATCTTGGAGATGTCGAGGATGCTGTTGATCAGCCCGAGCAGGTGCTCGGCGTTGGCGAGGATCCGCTCGAGGTTCTGGCGGGGGGTCGGCGGGAGCTTGTCGCCGAGCTTGACGATCAGGAGGTCGGTGAAGCCGATGATCGAGTTGAGCGGCGTGCGCAGCTCGTGCGAGACGTTGGCGAGGAACTCGCTCTTGAGCCGGTTCGCCTCCTCGAGCCGGCGCTTGGCCGCCAGCTCGAGCTCCTGCTCGCGGATCTTGACCGCCTGCGCGAGCACCTCGCGATCTCGCCGCGCCAGCCGCTCGCCGATCGCGTCGCGCTCGTACAGCCGCCGCTCGGACGCGCCCTCCTGCCCCCAGGCGTCGGCGAGCCGCCCCTCGAACCGGCACTCCTGGCTCGCGTCGCTGTGGGCGGCGCAGCCCTGCTCGAGGAACAGCACCGCCTCGCCCAAGAAGGCGCTGGCGTAGCCGGAGAGGTAGCCCGTCAGCCGGTGGCACACCGGCGCCGCGCAGGGGCCGAGCCGGAGCTTGCGCCCCTCCGCCTCGTAGGAGTTGCGCGCCACGGCGACCGCGCGGAACACCCCGCGGGCGCGGTCGACCACGACCTCCTCGAACCGCAGCGCCGCGACCCCCAGGATCGTGCGCGAGCGCGCCGCCGCGCCGAGCCACTCCAGCTCCGAGTCCCACAGCACGTGGTCGCGCAGCCACACCGCGTCCTGGTAGCCGGTCTGGTAGCCGTGCCGCAGCAGGACGCCGCGCGCCGCCGCGTCGCCGAGCGTCTCGGCCAGCTCCTCGGCCAGGCGGTCCGAGGCCGCCGCGTCGGCCAGCAGCACGCGCCGGCCGCTCGCCTCGAGCACGCCGTCCTCGGGGCGCTGCACCAGCAGCCGCTCGAGGTGCAGCTCGTCGGCCTTCACGCCGGCAGCGCCACCACCACGGCCGTGGTGTTGTGGAAGCCCGACAGCTGCCCGCGCACGCGCGCGACCTCCCCGTAGGTGTTGAACCCCAGGACGGGCGCCTCCATCACCTCCGAGAACGCGGCGACCTCGCGCCGGAAGGCCTCGCGCAGGACCATCTTTCGGGCCACGCAGTCGAACACGATGCACCCGGCCGGCGCCCGGTCGCCCAGCTGCCGGCGGGCCTCGACGGCCGCGGCCCGCGCCGCGGCCACGATCGCGTCGTGGTCGGCCTCCACGATCCGCACGCACTGGCCGACGGGCACCTCCGTGGTGCACTCGATCGAGCCGTCGTCGTTGACCCGCAGCGGCGCGCGCACCTTGAGCTCGTGGTTCATGAGCACGATCCCGAGCTCGTGCGTGAACACGAACTCGTTCTGGTTCTCGGCGGTGAGCTCGAGGCCGAGGCCGGCCGCGTAGCGGCGGTAGAACTCGATCGCGGGCCGCCCGTCGATCGCGATCAGCCGCGCGCCTTCGGCGCCCGTGACCGTCCCGGGGGCGCTGGCCGCGCACCAGCCGTGGTGGACGCCCACGCCGAGCTTGGCGCGGCTCGCGATCTCGGCCACGACCACCGCGTCGGTGGCCACGCGGTCGCCCAAGAACACGTGCGTCTCGCGGAACAGGGCGCCGTCCCCGGCCGCGCCGCCCGCCAGCGCCACGTTGCCGCCAGACTCCATGGCGAGCGCGTCGACCAGGCGCTCGCCGTTGCCGGCCATGCCGTCGCACAGCAGCAGCAGGGTCCGGTGCTGCGCGTCGCCCGCGGGCCGCCGGTCGCGCGCCAGGCCGCGCAGCACCTCGCTCACCGCGCGCTCGGTGTTGGCGCGCAGGCCCGTCCCCATCGCGAGCGAGACCGTGAGCTCGTCGCTCGCGATCAGCGCGACCGCCGTGCCCCCGTCGGAGATCCGGTCGCTCACGAACTCGCCGGCGGTCGAGCAGCCGATCACCGGCGCGCCGGCGCCGAGCACGTCCGCCACGCCCGCCGCGAGGTCGCGCAGGTCGACCGCGCTGGTGCCGAACACCAGCCCCAGCGCCGGCTCGGCGCCGAGCGCCTCGCGCGCCTCGGCCGCGGCCGCCGCGCCCTGCGCGCGCCCGTCGCCCGCGGCGGTGTGCCCGATCGCCATCTTCGTGGCCATGGGCCACGATGATACGCGCTCGCCTGCGCGTCTGCAGCGCCCTGAGGGCCTCGGGTGCGGCGCTTGCGCGGCCGCTCGCTCACCACGGTCGAGGTGCACGATGCGGGTGGCTTTCACTGCGATTGCTCTAGGGTTGGCCCTCCTGGCGCCCACCTCGGGCCAAGAGTCGGGTCGTGTCGCGCCTCGGGACGAGCCGGGCGAGGGAGGGACGGGCGCGCCTCCGCCCGTGGTGACGGTGGAGGGGACGGGGAGGGTGCGCCTGGCGCCCGATCGGGCCGTGCTGCTGGCGGGCGTGACCGCCCAGGCGCCCGAGGCCGCGGCGGCGCAGGCACAGGCCAGCGCCGCCATGCGCGCCGCCGTCGAGCGGCTCACGGCCGCGCAGCTCCCGCGCGAGCGGCTGCGCACCGTCGGCCTCTCGCTGACCCCCGTCTACGCCCACGAGGAGCAGCGGCTGCGCGGCGAGCCGCCGCGCGTGGTCGCCTTCCGCGCGCACTCCAGCCTGAGCGTCGAGCTCGACGACCCGGCGCGGGTCGGCGAGGTGATCGACATGCTGGTGGCCGCGGGCCTGAACCGGATCGAGGGCGTGTCGTTCGGCCTGGAGGACGAGGCGGCCGCGCGCCGTGAGGCGCTGCGCCTCGCGGCCGAGGAGGCGCGCGCCAAGGCGGGCGCGCTCGCCGCCGGGCTGGGGCTGAGCCTGGGGTCGGTGCAGGTGGCGCGCGAAGGGGCCGTGGAGTGGCGCCACCCGCTGTACGAGGCGCGCTCGCTCGCCGCCTCGGCGGACGTCGCGCCCACCCCGATCGAGCCCGGGCAGCAGGAGGTCGAGGCCCGCGTCACCGTGACCTACGCGCTCGAGCCCGGCCCGCGCCAGGAGTGAGCGCCCTCCGCCCCGCGGAATCCGCTTGCCTTCCCCGCGGGCCGTCCTGATACTCCGCGCCCACCGGGGCCACCCGCGACGCGGGGCGGCGGAGGTGCGACGTGGGTAAGGGAGCTTGGCTGGGCGCGCTCGGGGTGTGCGCCCTCATCGGAATCGTGTGCTTGATCCGGCTGATCAACGCGCCCGAGTACCCCGCCTCGGCGCCCGGCCTCCTCGACAACAGCTACAGCGAGGTCCGCAGCCGCCGGGGCGGCACGCGCTACGAGGTGACCTACTCGTTCGAGGTGGACGGCAAGCGGTACCGCGGTGACGACTCGATCCGCAGCGAGCCGCGCGTCGCCGCCACGACCGTCTACTACGACCCCAACGACCCGAACGACAACGGGCTCAGCAAGCGCAAGGACGAGGCCTGGGTGTTCGTCGGGCTCGCGCTCGCCGTGGTGGGCGGGTTCCACTCGGTCAAGCGCCTGGCCTCGCGCGCAGCGTAGCTCCTGCTCGCGCAGGTCAGGGCGCCACCTCAATCGCCGCCGACGCGCTCGCGGCGGGCGAGGGGGTGACCGAGCGCGCGGGCCTCGCGGAGCCAGTGCGCCGCCTCCTCCGGGTCGGGCGTGACCCCGTCGCGTCCGAGCCGCAGCCAGAGGCCGAGCTGGTACATCGCGTCGGCCGAGCCGGCGGCGCAGCCGCGGCGCAGCCAGTCCTGCGCCGCGGCCACGTCGCGCGGGAGGCCGCGTCCGAAGCGGAGCGCGAGGGCCAGGCGCCACATGGCGTCGGCGTGACCCGCCTCGGCGGCGCGCCGGAGCCAGCGGGCGGCGCGGGCGTGGTCGCGTCGCTCCAGGCAGGCGAGCGCGTAGTAGTGCATGCCCTCGGCGTGGCCCGCCTCGCCGGCGCGGCGATACCAGCTCGTCGCGGCGACCGGGTCCTGTCCGGGCGAGGAGGCGGCGCCGAGCGCGGCCAGGACGCCCGGGATCCACGCCTCGCGCGGCGCGGGGCGCGTCGCGGTCGCTCGCCAGCCGAGCTCGAGGCGTAGCGCCGTGTCGAAGGCGCGCTGCCCGTCGGGCGCCAGCGCATGCCACAGCGCGAGGCGGCTGACCTCGGCGGGCACGTCGGGCGTGTAGGCGGGCTGGATCATGAACGCGGCGAGCACCGCCAGCGCGCACGCCATGACGGCGTGCCCGGCGAGCTCCAGCCCCTCGCGCGCCCGACCGCCGGGCGCCCGCGTGCGGCGCCCCGGGCGCGGCGGGGCCGGCGACCGCGGCAGGTTCGTCTGCTCGAGCAGGGCCTCGTACTCGACCAGCCCCGCGAGCGGGGCCAAGGCCGGGTCGCGCAGGGCAGCGGGGTCCGCGCCCGGCTGCTGCAGCGCCTTGCCGAGCCACTCGATCGCCAGGTAGGGCTCGTCCGCCGCCGTGTAGGCCCGCGCCGTCGCGAGGGCGCGCTCGGCGGAGGGCGCCAGGCGGAAGGCGGTCGCCAGCCGCGTCGCCGCCTTGCCCGGCTCGCCCCGCTCGAGGTGGACGGCCGCCCGCTCCGCTTGCCAGCGCGCCTGCTCGCGCTGTCGCGGCCCGGGCGCCGGCCCTGCGCCTCTGGGTTTGGCCGCCGCGCGCGCGGGCGCCTCCTGGCCGAGCACCCGCAGCGCGCGGTCGACCGCGCGGTCGCCCAGGAGCAGCAGCGCGGGGAACCCGACGACCCGCCCCGCCAGGGGCAGCAGGTAGAGCGTCAGGTTGAGCTCGTCGTACGAGCGCGGGTCGAGCAGCGCGACGGCGAACAGCCAGACCAGCAGCCCGCCGGTCATGGCGTAGGTCTGCCCCAGCGCCCCCACCCCGCGCAGCCGCGCGACGAGCAGCGGCCCGTAGAGCGCGAGCGCGCCGGAGGCCACCGCGAGGTGCGGCGCCGGATCGGCCACCGCGGCCGCGGCCAGCGCCCGATACCCGGCGAGCACGCCGCTGCCCGAGAGCACGGCCACCAGGAACGGCACCACCAGCGCGACCAGCGGCGCCAGCGCGACGCCGAGCAGGAGCCCCGCGCCCCACCCCAGCCGCCGCCCCGTCGCCTCGGCCAGCCCGTAGGCCCCGCCAGCCGCGACCCCCAGCGCCGCGAGCAGCGGCCAGGCCGCGAGCGGCAAGCCGATCTGGTGCAGCCCTTGGAGCGCCACCGCCAGCGCCGCGCACACGCACAGCTCGGTGAGGAGCCCGGCCACCACCGCGCGGCCGA
>CAZMSZ010000255.1:0-11167 GCA_964569055.1 uncultured Planctomycetota bacterium
ATGACCGCCAAGAGCGCCAAGAGCGCCAAGGAAGAGCTGTCGCTGTCGAGCTCAGCTCCCTCCGGGGGCTCCGATTCCCATTCCGAGTCCGAGTCGAGTCGGAGTCCGGCTCCGACTCCGACGCCGACTCCGGCTCCGACGCCGACGCCGACTCCGGCTCCGCCTCCGACGCCGACGCCGACTCCGGCTCCGACTCCGACGCCGACTCCGGTCCACTCGTTCGACTCCAGCACTGCCGGCCGCAGGCGTGGCGCAGCTCGTCCCGTTCGCCGACCTCGTCGGCCTGCGGGCGCCACGCTTGCGACCTCCCGGCCTCGTTTGGGTGTGCAGCACGCGTGAAGCTGCGCTCGCCCGCGGCGAGTTTCCGAGCGCCGCGCTCAACCAAACGAACTCGCCCGCGGCGAGCGTCCAAGCGGGCCGCCCTCTCCTTGAATCGCCCGAGGCCCCTCGTCCAAGCGGAGCAGTACTACGCAGCTCTGATTTCGCGCTCCCCCCACGACCCGCCCCGCCCAAGTCGTCCCACAGCGCGAAATCAGTGCGCCCCGCTCAACCAAACGAACTCGCCCGCGGCGAGCGTCCAAGCGGGCCGCCCTCTCCTTGAATCGCCCGAGGCCCCTCGTCCAAGCGGAGCAGTACTACGCAGCTCTGATTTCGCGCTCCCCCCACGACCCGCCCCGCCCAAGTCGTCCCACAGCGCGAAATCAGTGGGCAAGTCCGCAGCCGCGGCCTACTGTCCTCGTACGCGCCGGGAGAGGCGCGCGAGGCGCTTCATGACGCAGGATCGTTTCCCTCACTCCCTTCCGCCGGGCGCGGTGATCGGGAGCCTGGCGCCGGACGGGTCGGCGCGGCTGGGGGTGGACGCGGAGGGGAAGCTGTCGATCGACTCGGGGGGGCTGCGGATCGGCTGCCCCGACGAGCCGGGGTGGGGGCGGCACGCGCTGGTCTACGGCCCCCACGCGCGGCGGGGTGGGGTGGCGCTGGTCGCGTTCCTGCTCAACGGGCACAACGCCTCGCAGACGGTCGAGCTCGGGCCCTGGGCGGTGCGGGCTCACGCCAAGCGCGCGCTGTGGCGGGCGCAGGGGGCCGCGCGCGCGGCGGTCGCCTCCCGGCTGCGGGCCGTGCCCGGGGTGGGGCCGCGGCTGCCGAAGCGGCGCGAGCACCCCAATCACTACCGCTGGCCGCCGCTGCGCGAGAACCTGGCCGTGGGGTGGTTCGACCGCACGCCGCCCGCGCGCCCGGGGCGCGGGGAGAGCGCCTTCGTGATGCGCGCCGACGGCCCCTCGTGCGGGACGCTGTGCGCGACGGTGTCGGGGCGCCTGCTGCCGGTGCTCGAGGGCGTGCAGAACGTCCCGCTCTACCTCGTGTGCGTGCTGCGGGCCGAGGGCGCGGTGTTCTACGGCGCCTCCTACGCGGGCGCGCGCGGGCTGGCCGGCTACCCTGCGCTGCGCCCGCTGGCGATCGACGCGCGCGCGGCCGCGCCCACGCTGTTCGCGGGGGTGCACCAGGCGATCCTGGGCGAGATCCGGTTCCGCGCCCACACCCGCGTGTACGGCCTGGGCGTGCTCGACGCGCCGGCCCCGTTCGGCCTCCCCGAGGTGGCCGACGCGCTGAGCGGCGAGGGGGCGCTCGAGGACGCGCCGCCCGAGGCGGGCGGCGCCTGGGAGCTCGCCTGGGGCGGCTTCGCGCGCGAGCGCGCGGGCGCGCGGCCGACGCGGCCGCGCTCGCTGGCCCTGCTCGCGCCGCGGGCGCCGGCCGGGCTGATCCAGGCCCGGCTGCGCGGCGCGCGCGCCGACGCGGGCGGCGTGGGGTTGGTGTGGCGGGCGCGCGACCGGGCCAGCCACTGGGCGGTGCGGTTCGCGCGCGGCGGCGCCGAGCTGGTGTGCGTCGAGGCCGGGCGGCAGGCGGTGGTCGCGCGCGACCCCGCGGGGCGGCTCGGGCCGCGCGAGCAGGCGTTGTTGGTGATCGACGACGGCCAGCGGTTCACGGTGGCCCTCGAGGGACGGCGGCTGTTCGGGCGCGCGTTCGAGGACGCGCGCCTGGGCGCCGAGCGCGGGGTGGGGCTGTGGGCCCACGACGCCGCCGGCGAGCGCCGCGCGGCTCCTGCCGACGTCTCGATCCGCCAGCTCGAGGTCCACCCGCGGGAGGTGAGGCTGCCCGCGGCGCTCGACGTGGGCGCCCCCTGGCGGCCGGCCGCCGAGCACGCGCCGCTCCTGGTCGACACCTTCGAGGGCCCCGCCGGCGAGCTCGAGGGGCGCCGCGCGCCGATCGGGCGGCGGCCCTGGCGCCGCGTGCTCGGGCGCGGGCGGATCGACCTGACCGGGGCGGGCGAGGCGCGCGTCCGCGCCAACCCGGCGCGGCCCAACCCCGGGCGCACGCTCTACACGCTCGGCTGGGACGACCCCTCGTTCGTGGAGCTCGAGGTGGAGCTCGTCCCCCCGGGCGAGCGCGCGGGCGACGGGCAGCTGGTGCGCGGCGGCGTGGTGCTGTGGGAGAGCCCGAGCGACTACGTCGTGATCAGCGAGTGGAACGACGACCGCTACCCCGGGGCGTCGGTCTCGTCGTTCTTCTTGATCGACGGGCGCGAGGACGTGTACGACGCGGTGTGGACCAACGTCGGCCAGCGGATCGCGCGCGGCCGGCCCAACGTGCTGCGCGTGGCGTTCGACGGCCTGCGCTGGCTGGTGCACCTCGACGACGAGCCGGTGCTGTACCGCTCCCTGATCGACGTCTACCCGCGCGCCCAGCCGCTCCAGATCCGGCGGGTCGGGCTGGCGGTCAACTGGGAGTTCGGCGACGACACCGGCACCGTGTTCCGCCGCTTCGTGGCGCGGGGGCGCTGATCAGCGGCGGGGCCGCCTGGGAGCTCCCGCCAGGGTCAGCGGGTCGCGCGGCGTGGGGCGCGAGCGCGGGCGCGCGCGGCGCGGCGCCGGGCGGCCGGCCACCTCCTCGTACAGCGTCTCGATCGCGCGCAGGGCGCGGTCGCGGCCGAAGCGGGCCTCGACGGCGGCCCGGCCCGCCGCGCCGATCCGCTCGCGCCGGGCGGGGTCGTCGAGCAGCGCGAGGACCGCCTCGCCGAGCGCGGGCACGTCGCCGACCGGGACCAGGAGCCCGCTCTCGCCGGGGACGAGCGTCTCGCGCAGCGCGGGCAGGTCGTAGGCGACCACCGGCTTGGCCGCGGCCATGGCCTCGAGCACCGCGATCCCCAGCCCCTCGCCCGCCGAGGGGAACACGAACACGTCCGCGAGCGCGAGGAGGTCGGCCACGTCGTCGCGCTGACCCACCAGGCGCGCCGCGTGCGCGACGCCCTGCGCGGCGAGGGCCGCCTCGATCGCGGGCCGCTCGGGGCCGTCGCCCACCAGCAGCAGGGCCGCCCGCGGCCAGCGCCGCAGCGCCGCGCGCAGGACGGCGGCCAGCTCGGCTTGCCCCTTGCCGGGCGCGAAGCGGGCCACGTCGATCAGGAGCGGGCCCGCCCCCTCGAGGTCGAGCTCGCGCCGCAACGCAGCCTCGCGCTCGGGCGCGAGCCCGCGGCTGAAGCGCTCGAGGTCCACGCCCGCGGGGATCACCCGCACCTCGTCCTCGGGCAGCCGCACCCGCCGCATGTAGGGGCTCCAGGCCTGGCGCACCGCCTCGGAGACCGCGATCGCGCCGTGGAAGCGGCCGGCGCAGATCCGCTCGTCGATCGCGTCGATCGGGGGGCGGCGCGAGAAGGTCATGCTGTGGAACGTGTTCACGACCGGGGTCCCGGTCAGCCGGGCCGCGAGCGCGCCCACCCGGCGGTCCCAGGGCGTGTTGTTGGTGTGGATCAGGTCGATCCGGTGACGGCGCACGTAGCGGGCGAGGCGCAGCACCGCGAGCGGCAAGGCGCTGCGCCGCAGCTCGAGGTTGAGCACCGGGACCCCCGCGGCCACGAAGCGCTCGGTCATGGACGAGGGGCCGTCGCGCCACACCGAGCACACGTGCGAGCGCACGCGCCGGGGGTCGAACCCGGTCACGTTGCGCAGGAGCATGACCTGGCCGCCGCCCACCGCGAGGTTGGGGACCATGTGGAGCACGCGCAGCGGCTCGGGACGCGGGACCGCGACCCCGGCCGGCGGCGCGACCTCGAAGAACAGCTCGTGCTCACCGAGGAGCAGCTCGAGGAACCGCCCGCCGGCCACGTCGGCCAGGACGGGCCAGCCGGGTTCGAGCCGCTCCATCTGCGTGCGGTGCGCGGCGAGCGCGTGCTGCTTGCGCGCGAGGTGCTCGCCCGCGGGGACGACCCGGGGGAGGGTGTGGCGGGTGAGCCGACCCACCCGCCAGGGCAACCCCACGCGCTCGCACAGCGCGCGCGCCCACCAGGTGCGGTACCACGGGGTGGTCCAGTGCCATACGGGGTATTCGAACAGCCGCCCGCGCAGGGTGCCGCGCTGGGCGAGGAGGTGCGCCGCGATCCCGAGCGCGTGGTGGTCGCGCTGGCGGTCGAGGGCCGAGCTGACGTAGACCTCGGCCGGGTCGAGCCGGTCGAGCAGCGCCGCGAGGCGCACGATCAGCTCGGCCTGCTCCGCCTCGAGCCCGCCGTCCTCGAACCCGAGGTGGACCGCGCGCTCGGGCGCCAGGCCCAGGCGGCGGCAGGCCTCCTCGGCCTCGGCCCGCCGCTGCGGGCCGAGGAGGGCGGGGTCCCGCTGGGGGTGGGAGCGGCGGCCGTCGGTCGCGAACGCGACCCACACCTCGCAGCCCTGCGCCTGCCGCCGCGCGATCAGCGCCCCGCAGCCGAGCGTCTCGTCGTCGGGGTGCGGGGCGAGCACGAGCACGCGCTCGCCCGGCGCGGGCGGCGCGTCGGGCTCGCCGAACGCCAGCAGTGCCGAACGACTGAGCGCCTCCAGAACGCGCCCCACGGGACGGAAGCGTGCCACACGGCCTCCTCTTCGGCCGGCGCCGACGCAACGGGAGGGCCAGGCGGGAGCCCCGCCCCGCGCCCGCTATCGCGCACCCCAGGCGGGCTGTATGCTCCCGCCCCGCGTCCCCGGAGGAAGCGGCCCTTGATCCACGTCGTGTTCGTCGCGCCCTACTTCGGCGCCACCATCGTCAACTGCCTGATCGCGCTGTCCGAGCTCGAGGGCGTCCACCTCGGGGTGATCACCCAGGAGCCCGAGGAGCGGATCCCGCCGCGGCTGCGCGAGCGGCTCCGCGGCCACTTCCGGGTGCCCAACACCCTCGACGGCGAGCATCTCGCGCTCGCCGCGCGGGCCTTCCAGCGCGAGTGGGGGCGCGTGGACCGGCTGCTCGGCTACCTCGAGCAGCTCCAGCTCCCGCTGGCCGAGGCGCGCGACGCGCTGGGGATCCCGGGCATGGGGATCGAGGCCGCCACGGCGTTCCGCGACAAGAACCGCATGAAGGACCTGCTCGGCAAGGCCGGCCTGCCGGTCGCCCGCCAGGCCCGCGTGCGCGACGCCGACGACGTGCGGCGGTTCGTGGAGCAGGTCGGCTACCCCGTGGTGCTCAAGCCCCTCGCCGGGCTCGGCACCAAGGACACCATGCGGGTCAGCAGCGACGAGGAGCTGTACGCCGCGCTCAACGTGCTGCTGCCGACGCGCGAGCGCCCGGTGCAGGCCGAGCAGTTCGTGTCGGGGGAGGAGCGCACCTTCGAGACCGTCACGATCGCGGGCGAGCCGGTGTGGCACAGCTCGACCTACTACCTGCCGGGGCCGCTCGAGGTCGTCGAGAACGCCTGGATGCAGTACTGCGTCCTGCTGCCGCGCGAGCAGCTCGAGCCCCAGGCCGACGCCTTCCGCCCGCTCAACACGCGCGCGCTGGCGGCCCTGGGCATGCGCACCGGGCTGTCGCACATGGAGTGGTTCCTGCAGCAGGACGGCACCCCGGTGATCTCCGAGGTCGCCGCGCGCCCGCCGGGCGTGAACATCATGCTGATGACCGGGATCGCCCACGGGGTCGACCTGTGGCGGAAGTGGGCCCAGCTGATGGTCCACGAGACGTTCGAGATCCCCGCGCGCGAGTGGGCCTGCGGCTGCGCCTTCTTCCGCGGCCAGGGGCGCGGCCGGGTGGTGAGCGCGGTGGAGGGGTTCGAGGAGGCGGTCCGCGACCTCGGCGACCTGGTGGTCGAGGGGCGGCTGCCCAAGGTCGGCATGCCGCGCTCGTCGCACTACGAGGGCGAGGGCTGGGCCGTCGTCCGCCACCGCGAGACGGCCGGCGCGGTCGAGGCGCTGCGGCACCTGGTCACGAAGACCAAGGTGCACTACGGGTGAGGTGGTTGGCGGGCGGCCACGAGCCAGAAGACAACACGGAATATCAACAGCGAATATCAATTGCAATGCCAGAATGGCTGACGCTCTGAGAGCGCGCCTCGGCTTGCGATCGGCTGACGTGCTCGAACGCCCTCTTTAGAGGGGAGCCGCCATCGGCTCATTCAAACGAGCGAATCTTCAGCGCAGAGGTCGCCGAGAGCGCGGAGGTGCGCTGAAGTCAGCCCTGCGGCGGAGCGCTTCGACGGCTCGCCTCCGGTCTCTGCGGTCCTCGCGCTCTCTGCGCTCGATCCTGAGCCTCCGACGTCGGGACACGATCTCGCTTCGCGGAACAGCCGAGCGGAGCGCTAGGTCGCCAGCGCCCACGGCGCGAGGGCGCGGGCGACCGCCTCGCGCACGGCCGCGCTGCCGTGGGCGTCGGCGGCCCACAGCAGGGCCTCGTAGCCGTCGCGTGACCAGGCCGGGCGGGTGAACGAGGCGTGCGTCGCCTCGTCCCAGCTCGGGACGAGCAGCACGTGGCGCACGGCCTCGGCCAGGTTGCGCCCCGCGGCGGCCTCGAGGGCGGCGCGCAGGGGCGAGCTCAGCGCGCGCTCGAGCGGCGGGCGGTGCTCGTCGCACGGGCAGTCCGCCCAGGCGCCGGCCGCCGCGAGCGCGTCCTCCATCTCCCCCGACAGCTCGGGCGCGAGCGCCGGGCCGCGGGCGAGCAACAGGCGGGTCGCCGCCAGGGAGGCGCGCACGAGCACGGGCAGGCCCCAGCGCGCGCGGAGCTCGCGCGCCCACAGGTAGGGGTCCTGATACACGATCGCCTCTCGCCCGCCCGCGAGGCGGGCCGCGGCGAGGCCGAGGTCGGCCGCGAGGTCGAGCTGCCGGCGCGTGATCACGCCCGCGCGCAGGGCGGCGCTGAAGTAGCTGGCGCCGTCCTCGGGCACGCCGCTCTCCTGCCAGCGCCGCTGCAGCGCCCGGAGCCGCCCGTCGCCGCCGCGCGCCTCGCCCGCGCTCACCGCTCCTCGGGCTCGGCGCCTTGCTCGGGCAGCGCCTCGATCAGGGTCGTGACCAGCTCCTCGACCTCGACCTCGCACGGGTCGTCCACGGGGACGCGCGCCTCGAGCGCCGTGCGGCGCGGCGCGAACGCGCCGTCGACCGTGGCCCCGAGGTGCACCGCCACCCGCTGCAGGCGACCCGCGACCTCGCTCACCCCGACCTGCACCACGAAGTCGGCGGGCTCCGCGGGGCCGGAGGGGCGGTAGCCGCGCGCGCGCAGCGCCAGCTCGGCGGCCTGGAGCGCGCGCGCCACCAGCGGCGGGGCGTCGCGCGGCGCGCCGATCGCCGGGCCGACCGCCGCCGGCGCGGGCGGGCGGTAGTCGGCGCTGTGGGCCGAGATCACCGCGGCCGGCTCGCCGAACGCCCAGTGGTGCTCGTCGTCGAGCACCGTGGCCACCACGGCGTAGCGCTCGCGGGCCTGGAGCTCGAGGCGGTCCTCCCAGGCGAGCAGGTTGAAGCTCGGGCCGGCGCAGCACCCGGCCAGCAGGAGCGTGAGCAGCGAGGGCAGGGAGGCGCGCGGCCGCTTCATGAGCCCTCCGGGGGCGCGTAGACGCGCAGCGTATCCTCCACCTGCAGGACCAGCCGGCCGTAGGCGGCGAGCACGGTGGCGCGCTCGAGGGCGTGCACCTCGTCGGCCGCCGTCCAGGGCACGAGCTTGCAGCCCTCGAGCGCCTCGGGGTCGGGCCAGGCCGCCGCGAGCGGCTCGCTGGCGGACGCGCCCCACGGGACGCGCTCGAGCCGGGCCGCGCCGTCACGCCCGCGCGTGAGGAGGAGGTTGGCGCCGTCGACCGGGAGCAGCGCGCTGCGGCCCGGCGCGACGTGAGGGAGCGCGAGCGCGGCGCCGCCGTCCGCGCGGCGCAGCGCGCCCGCCGCGACCTCCCAGGGTGCGCCGACCGGTCCGTCGCGCGCCGCGTCGGCCGCGGGCAGCGGCCAGGGCTCGGCGGGCACGTCGAACCAGGTCGGGTGCACGCCGGTCGGGCGCGCGCCGCCGCCGTCGAGCGCGTAGACGGCCCACTCGGGCTCGTCGCTGGTGCGCACCACGAACAGGCGCTCGTCGGGGCACAGGCGCAGCTCGTCGAGATCCACGTCCCAGTCGGGCAGGCGCAGGTCGCCCTCGCACAGCCCCTCGCCGCCGCCCGCCCGCTCCTCCACCCGCTCGGGCGGCGCCGCGCCCCAGCTCGACCCCTCGGGCACGACCACCGTCAACTGCAGCTCGACCTCGGCGTCGGCGCGCTCGAACGGGCGCCGCTCGGTGACGCGCCCCAGCTCGGGGTGGTGCCGCCCCACGCGGCGATAGCGCAGCGGCGCGTGGTAGCGCGCCACCAGCTCGATCGCGCCCCACGGCGCGACCGCCCAGGGGAGCGCGCCCGCGCGCTCCTCCTCCTCGCCGAATCCGACGAGGTGGGCGGCGTCGGGCCGCGCCGAGGGGACCGACCACAGCAGCGCCCCGCTGCGCGGGCAGCGCGCCTCGAGCGCGTGGTCCAGCCCCTCGAGCAGCACGCACCCGGCGGTGACCGCCAGCGCGCGCCCGCGCGCCTCCCACGCCAAGGTCAGGGGCCCGCGCGAGGGCCCGCTCGGGAGCAGCAGCGGAGCGTCGCGCCCGAGCCCGACCCGGCGGAGCAAGGGCGGCCAGCGCGGCTCGTCCGCCGCCCCGAGCGCCAGCGCGCGGGAGGTCGGCTCGACGAACACCCCGCACAGCCGATCGAGCTCGGCCTGCGCCTCGGCGTCCCCGCTCGCCCCCAGGCGAGCGAGCGCCGCCCGGTAGCGCCGCGCGTGCTCGAGATCCCCTGGAGCGGCGCGCACCTCCCGGCCCATGGCACGCAGGCGAGCGTCCATGCGCCCAATGGTACCCGCGTGCGGATCCTTCGGCTGTTCTGGGGTAGGGCAGCGCTCTCGGTGAGGGGTGCCGAAGGATCCGAACGGAGGGCGGGGCTCCGGTGGGGCACACGCCTCGCCACGCCTCGGCTCAGGTCGGGCGAGAGAGGAAACAGGGAATATCAACAGGGAACAGGGAATGACGAGTTAGAAATTGCTCTCGCTCGTCGCCACCGCTTCAGCGATAGCCGTTCTGGCATTCTCAGTTTCAAATTCCCTGTTGATATTTCATATTTCCGGGATCTGACTCACCTCGTCTGCACCGGCTCAGGCTCGCCCTCCGCCTACGCCCCCGCGGTCGCCCGCACGGCGCGGCCGCCGAGGGCCTCGCCGAGGGCGGCCTCGATCGGGGCGCGCTCACCCTTTCGGGCCGCGAGCGCCCCGGCCAGGGTGCTGGCCAAGGCGGCCGCCAGGGCGAGGCGCTCGGGGTCGCTCTCCTCGCAGGCGCAGGCGGCGCGGCGCAGGCCCATGACCACGGGGCCGAGCACCTCGACCCCGGCGATCGCGGCCAGGAGGCCGACGGCGATGCGGGCCGCCGCCAGGCCGGGCGCGACGAGCACGGTCGCGGGGCCGTCGGCCATGTCGTCGAGGGCGCTCGGCCCGAAGGTGGCGGCGCGGGTCACGGGGTCGAGGGCCAGCTCCGCCTCGAGCGGGCCGTCGAGGGCGAGGTCGGGGGCGCGCCGCCGCGCGATCGCGACCGCGCGGGCGATCCGCTCGAGCAGGAGGTCGGCGCGCGCGCCGCGCTGGGCCCCGTAGCTGGCGGGTCCAAGGAGGGCGACCCGGGGCGGGGTGGTGGGGTCGAGGGCGCGGGCCAGCGCGGCGGCCTGGAGCGCCGCCTCGGCCAGCTCCTCGCTCGTGGGCTCGTCGGTGAGCGTGTCGGCGAGCACCAGCGCGCGACCCGGCAGCGCGACGAGGTGGCAGCCGATCGCGCGCTCGGCGGCTCCCTGCGAGGCGCCGGCCAGGAGCGTCAGGGCGGGGCCGAGCGCGGCGGCCGCGCCGCCCGCGCGCGAGGCCGCGGTCACGATGGCGTCGGCCTCCCCGGCGAGCGCGCTCAAGGCCGCGAACGCCGGGGCCTCCTCGACCAGGTTGGCAGCGGTCTCGCGGTCGAGGCCCAGCTCGCGGCCGCGGGCGGCGAGCAGCGCCTCGGCGAACGGGGTGCGCCACTTGTCGCGCCGGGGATGGATCACGCGGATCCCCTTGAGGGAGAGGCCGCGGTCGCGGGCCAGCGACTCCAGGCGGAACAGGTCGCCGAGCAGGACCGGCACGGCCCAGCCGCGCTCCGCCAGGATGCACGCGGCCTCGACCGACCCCGGCGCCTCGCCGTGGGGGAGCACCACCCGCCGCGGCTGCGCGATGGCGCGCGCGAGCACGCCGCTCAGCGCGCGGCGCAAGGGGGAGCGCAGCGTGCGCAGGGCCGCGCGGTACTCGGCGGGCGACGGGACGGGCTTGGAGGGCGCTCCGGACGGCGAGGCGGGCGCGGGCTCGGCAGCCGTCTCCTCGCCGGGGTCGCTCGCCGTCGCAGCGGCCTCCTCGGCGTCGCTCGCCTCGGGGGCGGCGTCCTCGGCCGGCTCGCCCGCCGCGCCCACGATCGCGGCGGCGACCGCGATGTGCGCCTCGGCCGCGTCGAGCGCCGGCAGCTCGCCGCCGCTCGCCTGCTCGGCCAGGGCGCGGGCGGCGGCGAGGCAGCCCGCCAGGCGCGGGACGCCCAGACCGTCGGCCGCGACCCGCGCCAGGGCCGGCAGCACGCGCCCAGGGTCCCGCCGCGCGAGCGCCACCACGGTCACCCCTTCACCGGCCTCGGCCGCGGCCTGCTCGGCCTCGCCCTCGGGCACCAGGAGCAGCCTGACCTTGGCCTCCTCGCCGGCCGCGGCGTCGTCCTCCTCGTGCAGGCTCTGCGCGGGCAGCCCCAGCCGACCGAGCATGGCGCCGACGAGCTGGGCCACGGCCCCGCGGGTCACGACGACCGCCTGCTCGAGCGGGACGGCGCCCAGGGCGGCCAGCGCGCGGGCCGT
>CAZMSZ010000256.1:0-5021 GCA_964569055.1 uncultured Planctomycetota bacterium
GCGGGGCGGCGGTGGAGGTCGTGGCGGGCGAGGTCAGCGAGGCGCCCGAGCTGCCGCTCGTCGAGCGTTGAGCGAGCGGTCGGCTCGGTCCGCGGCCTGCGCCCGGCGGCTATGCTCGACCTCATGCCCCTCTCCGGCTTCCTCCCCACCGTCCAGGCCTGGTTCGCCGAGCGCGTCGGCAGCCCCACCCCGCCCCAGGCCGAGGGCTGGGGGCCGATCCAGCGGGGCGAGCACGTCTTGATCGCGGCCCCCACCGGGTCGGGCAAGACGCTGGCCGCGTTCCTCTCGGGGCTCGACGCGCTGTTCCGCCAGGGCGCGGCGCTGCCCGACGCCACGCAGCTCCTGTACGTCTCGCCGCTCAAGGCGCTGGGCAACGACGTGCAGAAGAACCTGCGCGCGCCGTTGGGCGAGCTGCGCGCGCGCGACCCTTCGCTCCCCGAGCTGCGCGTGCTGGTGCGCTCGGGCGACACCACCGCGACCGAGCGGGCCGGCATGACGCGCCGGCCGCCGCACGTGCTCGTGACCACGCCCGAGAGCCTGTACATTCTGCTCACCTCCGAGGGCGGGCGCGCCATGCTGCGCACGGTGCGGACCGTGGTCGTGGACGAGATCCACGCGGTCGCCGGGAGCAAGCGCGGCGCGCACCTCGCGCTGTCGCTCGAGCGGCTCGACGCGCTGGTCGGCGAGCGCCCCGTCCAGCGCGTGGGCCTCTCCGCCACGCAGAAGCCGATCGAGGGGATCGCGCGGTTCTTGGTCGGGGTCGGGCGCGAGTGCCGCGTGATCGACTCGGGCCACCGGCGCGCGCTCGACCTGGCCGTCGAGCTGCCCGAGGCGCCCCTCGAGGCGGTGTGCTCGCACGAGACCTGGGACGAGCTCTACCGGCGCATGGCGGCGCTGGTGCGCGAGCACCGCACCACCTTGGTGTTCGTCAACACCCGCAAGCTCGCCGAGCGGGTCGCCGCCCGGCTGGGGGACGAGCTCGGGCTGGGCCTGGTGACCTGCCACCACGGGAGCCTGGCCAAGGAGCGGCGGCTGGAGGCGGAGCAGCGGCTCAAGAGCGGGGAGCTGCGCGCGCTGGTCGCGACCGCCTCGCTCGAGCTGGGGATCGACGTGGGCGACGTCGACCTCGTGGTGCAGGTCGGCAGCACCCGCTCGATCGCCACGTTCCTGCAGCGCGTCGGCCGGGCCGGGCACGGGGTGGGGCGGGTCCCCAAGGGGCGGCTGTTCCCGCTGACCCGCGACCAGCTCGTCGAGTCGGCGGCGCTGCTGCGCGCGGTGCGGCGGGGCGAGCTCGACGCGATCTGCTCGCCGCGCGCGCCGCTCGACATCCTGGCCCAGCAGGTCGTGGCGGCCTGCGTGCCCGAGGAGTGGGAGACCGAGGCCCTGTTCGCGCTGGTGCGCCGGGCCACCCCCTACGCCGAGCTGGAGCGGGCCCTGTTCGATTCGACCTGCGACCTGCACACCCAGGGCCGCCTGGCGCTGCTCCACCGCGACGGCGTGCGCGGGCGGCTGCGCGCCACGCGCCGCGCGCGCCTGGTCGCGATCACCTCGGGCGGCGCGATCCCCGACACCGCCGAGTACCGCGTGCTGCTCGAGCCCGAGGGGACGCTGGTCGGCACGCTCGACGAGGACTTCGCGATCGAGTCGAACGGCGGCGACGTGTTCCAGCTCGGCGCCGCGTCGTGGCGCGTGCTGCGGATCGAGCCCGGGGTGGTGCGCGTGGCCGACGCCCAGGGCGCGCCGCCCACCGTCCCGTTCTGGCTGGGCGAGGCGCCGGCCCGCACGCGCGAGCTGTCGGCCGAGGTCTCGCGCCTGCGCGAGGAGCCGCCACGGGCGGAGGGCGAGCCGGGCCTCCCGCCCGCCGCGGCCGAGCAGCTGCGCGACTACGTGGAGGCGGGGCGCAACTCGCTCGGCACGATCCCCACCCAGCGGCGGCTGGTGCTGGAGCGGTTCTTCGACCAGAGCGGCGGCATGCAGCTCGTGTTGCACAGCCCCTACGGCGGGCGGATCAACCGCGCGCTCGGCCTGGCGCTGCGCAAGCGGTTCTGCCGGCGGTTCGGGTTCGAGCTGCAGGCGGCGGCCAACGAGGAGGCGATCGTGATCTCCCTCGGGCCGCACCACAGCTTCCCGCTCGAGGAGGTGTTCGACTACCTCCACCCCAACACCGCCCGCGAGGTGCTCGAGCAGGCGCTGCTCCCCGCGCCCATGTTCAAGGCGCGCTGGCGCTGGAACGTGACCCGCGCGCTGGTGGTCCCGCGCTTCTCGGGCGGGAAGCGCGTGCCGCCCCCGCTGGTCCGCATGCGGGCCGAGGACGCGCTGGTGCAGGCGTTCCCCGCCGCGCAGGCCTGCCCCGAGACGTTGCCCGGCGGCGACCTCGAGCTGCCGCGCGATCACCCGCTGGTGCGCCAGACGGTCGAGGACTGCCTGACCGAGGCCATGGACGTGGACGGGTTCCTCGAGGTGCTGCGCGGGCTGCGGGACGGCACGATCGAGCGGGTGGCGGTCGACACCGCCGAGCCGAGCGTGTTCGCCGACTCGATCCTGACCGCGCAGCCCTACGCGTTCCTCGACGACGCGCCGCTGGAGGAGCGCCGGGTGCAGGCCGCCCTGCGCGGCCCCGGGCGCGGGCGGCGCGAGGACGGGCCCGAGCCGGGCGCGCTCGACCCCGAGGCGGCGGCGCGGGTCGCGGCCGAGGCCTGGCCCGATCCGCGCGACGCGGAGGAGGTCCACGAGGCGCTGTCGTGGATGGGCTACGTGACCGTGGGCGAGGCGCCCGAGTGGCGCGAGGGGCTGGAGGCCCTCGCGGCGCAGCGCCGCGTGGTGCGCGAGCGCGGGCCCACGGGCACGCCCGAGGACGCGCGCTGGTTCGCGGCCGAGGCCTCGCGCGACCCGCTCGACGTGCTGCGCGGGCGGCTCGAGGCGCTGGGCCCGGTCACCGACCCGGCGCGGCTCGACGGCGGGTTCGACTCGCCCGCGCTGCTGGCGCTCGAGGCGGAGGGCTCGGCCCTGCGGATCGAGCTCGAGGGCCGCCCCGGCTGGTGCGCGCGGCGGCTGCTGCAGCGGGCGCGGCGCTACCACCTCGAGCGGCTGCGGCGCGAGATCGAGCCGGTGAGCGCCGCCTGCTACTGGCGGTTCCTGGCGCGCTGGCAGCACGCCACGCCCGAGGCGCGGCTCGAGGGGCCGCAGGGCGTGCTCGAGGTCGTGACCCAGCTGGCGGGGTTCGAGGTCCCGGCCGAGGAGTGGGAGCGCTCGGTGCTCCCGCTGCGCGTGCGCGACTACCGCCGCTCGTTCCTCGACGACCTGACCCTGCGCGGCGAGGTGGTGTGGGGCCGCCTGTGGGGCGAGGGCAGCGGCCTCGCGCGCACGGCGCCGGTGTGCCTGCTGCCGCGCGCCGAGCTCGAGACCTGGCTGGCGCTGGTGGCCGCGGGCGAGGCCCAGGGCCAGGCGGCGCCGGCCGACCCCGAGGCGGCCGAGCCCGCCGCGCCGCTGGTCGGCCCGGCCTCGATCCTCGACGAGCTCCTCTCCCGGCGCGGCGCCATGTTCGCGCAGGACCTGGCGCGCCTGGGGAGGCTCCTCCCCGAGGAGCTCGAGCGCGGCCTGGGCGAGCTGGTGACGCGTGGGCGCGTGACCTGCGACTCGTTCGCCGGGCTGCGCCACCTGCTCGTGGCGCCCTCACGCCGGCGCCACCCGCTCGAGAGCGCCGGGCGCTGGTCGCGCTTCCGCGCCCCCGAGGACCTCGCCGCGGCCGCGCCGGTCGAGGCCGAGCAGGTGGCGCGCCTGCTGCTGCTCCGGTTCGGCGTGCTGTTCAAGACCGCCCTCGGCCGCGAGCGCCTGCCCGTGCCCTGGCGTGACCTCCGCCGCGCGCTGGTCCGCCTCGAGCTGCGCGGCGAGGTCCGCGGCGGGCGGTTCGTGGCCGGCCGGTTCGCGGGCGAGCAGTTCGCGCTCCCCGCCGCCGTGCGCGCCCTGCGCGAGGAGCGCAAGCGCGAGCCGGGCGCGGCGCTGAGCGTCTCGGCGGCCGACCCGCTCAACCTGCAGGGGATCCTGACCCCCGACCCGCGCGTGGCGCGCACGTCTCGGGAGCGGGTGGTGGTCGCGTAGCGCCTACGCTAGCCCCTGATACAGCCCGCGCACCCAGGCGGCCTCCTCGGCCGTGAGCGGGCGGTCGGCCGCCGCGGCGGCGTCGACCTGCTCGGGCTTGCGCTGGCCGAGGAGGCAGCAGGCGGTCGGCGCGTCGACCAAGAGCGCGCCCAGGAGCGGGTTGAGGACCGGCTCGGCGAAGTCGGCGAAGCGCGCGGCCAGGGCGTCCCGGTTCTCGCGCAGCCGACGCAGCTTGGCGGCGTCGCCGAAGGCGGGCACGTTGCGGCGGAAGTCGCCCTCGGGCCACTCGACCGGCTCGGCGTACTTGCCGAGCAACAGGCCGTGGCGGATCGGCGAGAAGAAGGCGACTCCCGCGTCGTGCTCCGCCACCCAGCGCGCCAGGCCGCTCGCCGCGTAGTCGTCGTCGATCACGTTGCGGTAGGGCTGCACCACGTCGGGGTCGACCCGGTCGACTACGCGCACGATCGCGGCGCAGCTCCAGTCGGAGAGCCCGATCCAGCGGACCTTCCCCGCGTCGCGCGCGGCGCGCACGACCTCGAGCGCGCCCTCGAGGTAGCGGTCGCCCTGGCCGAAGTCGCAGTGGTGGAGGTAATAGAGGTCGATCACCTCGGTGCGGAGGTTCCGCAGCGAGCGCTCGAGCCGCTCGCGCACCAGGTCGGGGTGGTAGTAGTGCTCGCGGCCGCCCGGGTCCCAGCCGACCTTGGTGGCGAGGAACACCTCCTCGCGCGGGACCTCGCCGAGCACCGAGCCGATCAGCGCCTCGGAGCGCCCGTCGCCGTAGACGTCCGCGGTGTCCCAGTGGGTGATCCCGCGCTCGTAGGCGCGCAGCAGGGCCGCGCGGGCCTGCGCCTCGTCGTGGCCGCTCCAGCCGACCGAGCGGTCGCCGACCCGGTTCTCCCCGCCGTAGGCCCAGGTCCCCAGGC
>CAZMSZ010000256.1:5121-11121 GCA_964569055.1 uncultured Planctomycetota bacterium
GGAATCCAGTCGGGCTCGGGCACGAGGCGCAGCAGCTCGCCGGGCTCCAGGGGTCGCGGAGCCGGCGGGCTCTTCAAGGCGCTGGCCAGCTCCTCCAGGCCCGCCTGGAGCGCCTGCTTGAGGACCGGGCCTATGTTGCGCTGCGGATAGTGGGACCAGCCAACCACACTGGTGTCCTCCAGCGCATGGCGGCCGGTGACCTGCGCCAGCACGGTCTTCGCGCTGGGGTCGACGAGCAGCAGCTCGAGCTCGCCGTGCATGAACTCGTCGTTGACCGGGAGGGACTCGCTGATCAGCAAGGGCGCCAGGCCGACGCCGCCCAGCATCGCGAGGATCCGCACGATGTTCACGCCGAGCGCGCAGGACCCGCCCACGCTGGCGCGGTGGAGCCGCACGAACAGCACGGCCTCCTTTCCCCCGGCGGCCGCCTCGTCGAGCAAGACCTGCGCCGCCTCCTCGCTGCTCGGCGCTCGCAGCGGGACGGCTCCGGGCGAGAGGCCGACCGCCTTGGTCACGTGGGCCTGCACGCTCTGGCGCAGGTCGGTCCAGTCGGGCGTCCCGAAGTAGAACGGCAAGGGGGCGAAGTAGGCGTAGGCGTAGCCGCCCCGGTTGGGCTCGACCAGGGGGTTGCCTTGCTCGGCGCGGGCGTCGATCAGCTCGACCACCGCGAGGTTCGGCGGCGCCGAGACCAGCGGCGTCACGTCGGCGACCTCGTAGCGCACCGTGAAGTTGCAGCCCGCGCTCGCGAGCAGCACCCCCGCCGCCGCCCACCCGAAGAACACGCTCGACCGTCGCATGGAGCACCCCCTGACCCGTCGAAGGGTAGAGCGTGCGCTGAGCGATTGCGACCGAAAATTGGGGGTGCGAGCGCGAGGGCGACTCGAAGTCTCGCTGCCGGCGTCGCGTTCTGAATGCTGCGGCGGCCGAGCTGGGCCTCTTCGCCGTGCGGATTCGGCACAGCGGGCACGGCGAGCCGCCCGGGCGCGGCCGCCGCCGCTCGGATCGTCGTGCCGCGGGCGGCCTCCCGACCGCCCGCCGCGCGGCGCTCAGATCTCCATCAGCTCCTTGGTCTTGCGCTCGAGCTGCTCGTCGACCTTCTTGGTGTAGGTCTTGGTGAGCTTGTCGATCTCGTCCTTGAGCTTCTGCCCGTCGTCCTCGGACAGCGCGCTCTCGCTGACCATGCCGTCGGCGGCCTTGTTGGCGTCGCGGCGCACGTTGCGGATCGCGACGCGCTGGTCCTCAGCCTTGTCCTTGGCCAGCTTGACGAACTTCTTGCGCTGCTCCTCGGAGAGCGAGGGGATCGGCAGGCGGATCAGCTTGCCGTCGCTCTGCGGGGTGATCCCAATGTCCGACTTGAGGATCGCCTTCTCGATCTCGCTCAGGATGCTCGCGTCGTAGGGCTTGATCACCAGCAGGGCCGGCTCGGGCGCGCCGATGTTCGCGATCTGCTTGAGCGGGGTCGGCGAGCCGTAGTAGTCGACGCGGATCCCCTCGACCAGCCCGGGCGAGGCCCGCCCCGACTTGATCCCGCGGTAGTCGTTGGCCAGGTGCTCGACGCACTTCTCCATGCGCTCCTCCGCGTCGAGGAGCACCTCGTCGTAGCTCATGTCGTCCTCTCGCCTCGTTCTGTCGTGTCGTTCGGTCGCTAGGCGCGCGGGGCGCTGCTGATCAGCGTCCCCACCTCCTCGCCCTGGACGGCCCGCTCGAAGTTGCCGGCCCGCTTGAAGTCGAACACCAGGATCGGGAGCTCGTGCTCCATGGCCATGGTGATCGCGGTCGCGTCCATGACCTCGAGCCGCTGCTCGATCACCTGCCGGTAGGTCAGGTGCGTGTAGCGCTCGGCGTCGGGGTGCTTGGTCGGGTCGGCGCTGTAGACGCCGTCGACCTTGGTCGCCTTGAGCACCATGTCCGCCTTGAGCTCGCGTGCGCGCAAGGTCGCGCAGGTGTCGGTGGTGAAGTAGGGGTTGCCGGTGCCGCCCGCCAGGATCACGATCCGCCCCTTCTCGAGGTGGCGCATGGCGCGGCGACGAATGTAGGGCTCGGCGCACTGGTGGCTCGACACGGCCGACAGGACGCGGGTCGGCACGCCCTCCGCCTCGAGCGCGTCCTGCAGCGCGAGCGCGTTGATCAGCGTGGCGAGCATGCCCATGTAGTCGGCCGTGGCCCGCCCGATCCCGTGCTCGGCGAGGTTCCCGCCGCGGATCAGGTTGCCGCCCCCGACCACGATCGCGAGCTCCTTGCCCATGGCGTGGATCTGCTTGCAGCTGCGCGCGATCTTGCGCACCTCCTCCATGTCGACGCCCTTGCCGCCCTGGCCGGGGGACCCGCCCATGCTCTCGCCCGAGATCTTGAGGAGGATCCGCTGGAGGGGGCGCTGGGAGATCGCCAGTCGCGCCGACTGGGAGGGCGTGGTCGTCACCGGGACAGCTCGCAGGGGGGTCGGGAGGAGGAGGCGGATCCTACCAGCCGACGAGACGTGAGCAACCTCCGCGCCTGGCCGCCTCCGTACGCGAACGCGCCCCCGGCGCGGCCGGGGGCGCGATCGTGTTCGACGCCGCGCTACGAGCTCGCGGACGCGCGGGTCAGTGGCTGCCGACCTCGGCGCGCACGAACCAGGCGACCTTGATGTCGCCGCCGAGCTCCTTGCTCCGCTTCGCGACGAGCTCGCCGATCGAGAGGTTGGGGTCCTTGACCCACTTCTGCTCGAGCAGCGCGCGCTCCTCGAAGAACTTGCGGAGCTTGCCCTCGATCATCTTCTCCTTGATGTTCTGGGGCTTCTCCTTGTCCTTGGGGTTCTCGTCGATCGCGCGCAGCGCGATCTGCTTCTCGCGATCCACGAGGTCCTGCGGGATGCTCGCCTTGTCGACCGCCACCGGGTTGGGGACGTGCGCGGTGGCGTGCATGGCGAGGTCCTTGAGCAGCTCCTCGAGCGCGGGCTTGGCGGCCACGGCCGCGGGGGCGTTCACCGCCACGGCCACGCCCACGCGCCCGTTGTGGTGCACGTAGGTGCCGACCCGCCCGTCGCCCTCGAGCGCGCGATACTCCGCCTGCTTGAGCTGAATGTTCTCGCGGATCGTGATCGCCGCGGCCTCCTTGAGCCCCTCGGCGATCGGGGCCTTGGCCTGCGCGTCGGCGAGCGAGCCCACCTTCTCGGCGAGGACCACGTCGGCGATCGTGCCGAGCAGCTTCTGGAAGTTCTCGTTGCGCGCCGCGAAGTCGGTCTCGCAGCACAGCTGCACGACCGCCACCGCCTTGCCGTCGGCAGACGGCTTGAGGGTCACCGCGCCCTCGCCCGCGTCGCGGCTGGCCTGGCTGTCCTTGACGACCGCCCGCGCGCGCAGCAGGTCGGCGGCGGCCTGGAGGTCGCCGTTGGTCTCGATGAGCGCCTTCTTGCACTCGCCCATGCCGGCGCCGGTCAGGTCCCGGAGCTGCTTCACGAGCCGCGCGTTGATCTCAGCCATGATGTCCTCGGAGCTTGGCCCGCGCGGCCGCGGCCGCGGAGCCCGTGGGAGTGGGGTTGAACAGGAGGACGGAGGGCGGGGGCCCTCCGTCCAGCGAGAGGACCCGCAGGCCCTCGACCGTCGTCACGCCCGCGCGACCCGCCGGGGCCGCGCCGCCGCTAGGACGACTCGCCGCCCTCGGCCGCCGCGGTCGAGACCGCCGCCTCGGCCGCCACCGGCGCCGCCTCGGGCTCGCCGGTCTTGGCGATCCCGCGCGACACGTTCAGCTTGGTGCGGCCGCGGCGCACCGAGTCGACCAGCTTGCTCAGGATCACGTGGACCGAGCGGTAGGCGTCGTCGTTGGCCGGGATCGGGATGTCGACGAGGTTGGGGTCGGCGTCGGTGTCGATCACGCACACCGTCGGGATCCCCATCTTGGCGGCTTCCTTGAGCGCGCTCTCCTCGCGCCGCGGGTCGATGATCACCATCGCCTGCGGGAGCTTGTTCATCTTGCGGATCCCGTCGAGGTTACGCAGGAGCTTCTTCTTCTCCCGGTTCATCGACGAGATCTCCTTCTTGGTGTAGCGGTCGAGCCCGCCGCTGGTCTCGAGGTCCTCGAGCTCCTGCAGGCGCGCCAGGCGGCTACGGATCGTGGCGTGGTTGGTCAGCGTGCCGCCCAGCCAGCGCTCCGAGACGTAGTGCATGTTGCAGCGCTGCGCCTCGACCTTGATCAGCTCCTTGACCTGCGGCTTGGTCCCGACGAACAGGACCTCGCCCCCGCTGGCCACCAGGCGCTCGAGGAAGTTCACGCCGCGCAGGAGACCCTTCACGGTCTCGCGCAGGTCGATGATGTGGATCTGGTTCCGCTTGCCGTAGATGAAGCGCTTCATCTGAGGGTTCCAACGGCTGCAGCGGTGGCCGAAGTGAACACCGGCCTCGATCAGTTCTTGGAGCGTGACGAGCGCCACCTATGCATCTCCTGAGGTGCGAGATCTCTTGGGCCTCGCCGGCGGTTCGTCGCGATCTCCGCGAGAAGGACGCACGGATTAGCCATCGGTGAGCCGCCGGATGGGGTCCGGGGGCCCGGGTGAAGCGGAGGATTCTACTCGACCCCTAAGCGGCCATCAATCAACGGCTCCAGACAGGCTCCCGCCCTCGCCACCGTGGCGAACGGCGCGTAGAAGTCCAATCGTAGCAGGCGGTTGCCCGAGCGTGCGGGTCAGCGCCGCTTGCGCCGGCGTCTGGGGCGGCCGAGCATGCGGGGACCTCGGAGGACCCGCGCGCCGACGCAACCGGAGGACCGCGTGAGACGACCGATCCTCGCGCTCGTGCTGCTGCTCGCCGCCTGCGCGTCGGAGCCCCGGCCGGTGGCCGTGGCCCCGCCGCTCGAGCCGCCCCCGGCGGCCGCCCGCGCGCTCTCGCGGGACGAGGCGCTGGCCTTCGGCCGGGAGACCCCGTCCGACGCGGCGATCGCCAAGCTCGACCGCTACCCGTTCGCGTTCGCCCTCGACGCCGAGGCCCTGGCCTGGTTCGCGGCCCAGGACCTCCCAACCCCCGTGCTGGACTACCTCGACAAGCGGTCCAAGGTCCGCTGGGAGGAGCTGCGCGGCGACCTCGACCCCGACCAGGCCCCGCCCCGGTAAGAGCTACGCGCCGTCGCTTTGGTGGGGGGGCCTGGGTAGAATCCCGGGTCATGCCGGCTGACGAAAAACTCACCATCTTGGTGCGCTGCCCGGGCCACCGAGCGATCCCGTTCCGGCGCGGTCAGCAGCTCAAGATCGGGCGCCACCGCACCAACGACATCGTCGTCAACGACGGCACGGTGTCGCGCTTCCACGCCACGCTGGTGTGGCAGGAGGACGAGGACCGGCCCTACATCGAGGACCACAGCAGCGCCAACGGGACCGAGGTCGACGGCGAGCCGGTCGAGGGGCGCGCGCAGCTCACCGGCGACAACCACCTCACGATCGGCGAGTTCCCGATCACGCTCGAGCTCAAGGGGCGCCGCGGCACCCGCCGCGTGGACGGCAGCTCGAGCAAGCCCAACGGCTCCGACGAGGCCGAGAGCACCGCCCTGATCGAGTCGCCCTCCTCGGTGCGGCTGTTCAGCGAGTCGGGCGAGGAGCTCGAGGGCCGGTTCCGCTCGCTCAAGGACCTGCAGCGCGTGCTCGTGCGGATCGAGGACGACAAGCGCACCGGCACCCTCACCCTCAAGATCGGCGCCCGCACCTGGGCGGTCACCTACAGCCAGGGCCTGATCGTCACCGCCAAGCGCGGCCCGGTGAGCGGCTTCGCGGCCGTGCGCGAGTTCCTGCTCCGCGACGCCGAGGGGACCTTCAAGTTCGGCCTCGACCTCGAACCGAGCGAGGTCAACCTCAGCCTGTCGGTCAAGTTCCTGCTGTCGGCCGGGGTCGACGCGACGGCCGTTCACCGCAAGGGCAGCGGGGGCTGATCGCCAGTTGCCGTTGATGAACCGCCAAGGGAGAGCTGCCGCTGGGAGCTCAGCTCCCTGACCTGAAGCGGACCGCCGAGGGAGAGCTGCCGCTGGGAGTTCAGCTCC
>CAZMSZ010000257.1:0-7069 GCA_964569055.1 uncultured Planctomycetota bacterium
GAGGAGTCGACCGCCTGGCCGGGCGTGACCCGCGACCCCGCCTCGGGCGGGCTCGGGTTCTCGTTCAAGTGGAACATGGGCTGGATGCACGACACCCTGGGCTACTTCGCCCAGGACCCGATCCACCGCAAGTTCCACCACGACCGGCTCACGTTCGCCATGCTCTACGAGCACACCGAGCGGTTCGTGAACCCGCTCTCCCACGACGAGGTCGTGCACGGCAAGGGCTCGCTCTACGGCAAGATGCCCGGCGACCCCTGGCAGAAGCTCGCCAACCTGCGGCTCCTGCTGACCTACCAGTTCACCCGCCCCGGCAAGGCGCTCCTGTTCATGGGGGCCGAGCTGGCGCAGGAGCGCGAGTGGGCCCACGACCACAGCCTGGACTGGCACCTGCTCGAGCGCCCCGAGCGCGCCGCGTTCCTGCGCTTCGTGGAGGCGCTCGGCCGCCTGTACCGCGAGGAGCCGGCCTTGTGGCGCAAGGACCCCGACCCCGACGGGTTCCAGTGGGTCGACTGCAGCGACCGCGACAACTCGGTGGTGAGCTACCTGCGCCGTGGAGGCGACGAGGAGCGCGAGGTCCTGGTCGTGCTCAACCTCACCCCGGTGCCGCGCCACTTCTACCGGATCGGCGCGCCGCGGGCGGGACGGTGGGCCGTGCGCCTCGACAGCGACGAGCGCGCCTTCGGCGGCAGCGAGCACCCCAGCGTGAGCGAGGTCACGGCCGACCCCGTGCCGTGGCACGGCCAACCAGCCTCGCTCGAGCTGTCGCTGCCGCCGCTCGGCGCGCTGGTGCTCGCGCCGGCCCTTTGCTAGCGGCGCGGGCTCGGGGGCGGCTCCTCGTCGTGGGCGAGGTACCAGCGCAGCGCCATGGACTTGCGCTGACGCTGCATGCGCGCCTCGTGGTCGTCGGGGCGCTCGCTGGGGAGCTTGTCCGCCGCGACCTGGATCTCCCACCAGGTCCGCCACACCTCGCGGCGGCCCGCCATGGCGAGCTGCGTCTTGCGCTTGAGGGCCTCGTAGGCCGCGGTGGCCACGCGCGCGTCGGGGTCCGCCAGCAGGTCGATGAAGTGGGCCAAGGTGGGCGCGTCGCGGTGGGCCACGATCGCCAGCGCCTCGAGCGCGCGCGCGCGCACGAGGGCGTCGGCCCCCGAGTCCGGCGCGGAGAGCGCCAGGGCCACGTCGTAGACGGCGGGGACGCGGAGCTCGGCCGCGGCCAGGAGCGCGCCGGCCAGGCCGCGGCCCTCGGCGTCGTCGAGCGCCTGGAGCAGCAGCCGCTCCGCCTGCTCCCAGTGGCGCGGGTGGAGCTGCGAGAGCGCGCGGTACACCGCGCCGCCCGGCCCCTCGACCCCGCTCTGCGCCAGCGCGAGCACCTCGGTGGCCGCGGCTGGGTCGAGGGCCAGCGCGCCGAGCACCTCACCGAAGACCGCGTCGGCCGACGCGGGCAGCTCGACGTCGACCATGGCGAGGGCGCGCAGGATCGCGGCGGGCTGATCGGCCGCCTGGGGCGCCGCGCGCAGCAGCGCCAGCACCGACGGCAGACTCTCCTCGTAGGCCGCCAGCTCGCCGAGCCAGGAGCGCAGCTCGAGCGCCGGGAGCATGGGGACGCGGAGCTGCACCGCCGCCGCGGCGGTCACCGGGTCGCCCTCGTTGGCCACGCGGAGCAGCAAGGAGGAGAGCCCGACCATGCCCTCGGGCGCGAGGACGACGCGCTGCTGCTCGGCCGGGAGGGTCACGATCACGCGCACGGCGGCAGCCGTGCCGGCCCCGCCGGCCTGCAGCACGGCCCGGAGCTTGGCGCCGAGCGCCTCGTCCGCGCCGGCGGCCCGGGCGACCTCGGCGAACGACTCGAGCTGTTCGTCCTCGGTCGCGCCCGGCACGATCCGCTCGACCGCCCGGATCCCGACCTCGTGGGCGACGTCTCTGAGGGTCGCGCCCGACGCGAGCCGCGCGAGCGCGTCGTCGAGCGTGGTGATCTCCGCGGCGAGCGGGCCGACGAACAGGCCAGCGGCCAGCAGCAGGGTGAGGGGCGTCACTTGGTGGGGTCCGCCCTGTTCAGGAGCTCGATCCGGTCGACCACGCGGTACAGGATCGGCGTCGGCCGCCCGTCGGGGCCGAGCTCGCCCGACACGTTGGAGTCGTAGAGGACCAGCTCGATCTGGACCGAGTTATCGTCCTCGAAGGTCTGCACGGTCATGCTCCGGATGCCCGAGGCGATCGCGGGAGAGGCGACTCCGTCGCCGCGATGCAAGGCGTAGCGGGTGATCGCCGTGCCGGGGAAGGTGCCATCGGGCTCCAGCGTGTAGGTGATCTGGCTGCTCCAGTAGCTGTCGTCGTTGTTGACCCTCGTGAACGCGTCCGCCTCGTCCGGCGTGAAGTCGAGCAGGTTCCCCAGGCCCAACAACCCGCCGTCATCATCCTCCTCGTCCTCGGCCGCGGCGTCGAGGTCGGCGGCGGTGGGCAGGCCGGTCCGATAGCGGAACTTCAGGACGGTCTCGTCGTCGTGCCCCGAGACGCCGCGGCCGAGCGTCTCGGTGGCCCCGAGGGGGGGCGTCGTCAGCATGGCGGTCCCGTTGGGCTTCCGCCCGCTCCGCCGCAGGTCCTGCCGGAGCTGGAACAGGGCCGTCCCCGCGCTCCGCTGCAGGTCGAGCGCCACCGAGGTCTCAGCCGCCGCGTGCTGGGTCGGCACCGCCGCGTAGGCCATGATCAGGGTCATGGCGGACAGCACCGCCACCGCGATCACGACCTCGAGCAGCGAGAGGGCGCGAGGTCGAGCCGTCAGGGTCGAGCCGAGCTTCACGGGTCCACCTTCTCGTCAGGGTAGCGGCGGGCTCGCCGCACGTTCGCTTCGATCTGCTGGACGCTGCCGTCGACCGAGCGCCACAACACGATCGCCCGGATCTCCACCCGGTCCGCCACGCCGTCGTCGTCGAGGTCGTCCGCCGCCCCGTCGCCGTCGAGGTCGGACACGACCTGCACCCGACCCGCATCGGCCGCCGAGTCGCCCGAGGGCAGGGCCACGGTCTCGCCTGCGTCCACTTCGCCGTCCGCGTCGGCGTCGTCGAACCGATAGACGATCGAGAACGTGGATCCGTCGGTGTCGTCGATGTCGTCGAAGGGCAGCGAGGCGATGCTGTTGACGCGGGCCTGGGCGGCCTCCATCGCGAGCTGCCGCTCCCGCGCCATGATCTGCCCCCGCTGCGCCATGGAGAGGCAGCCGAAGACGCCGGCCAGGAACAAGGTCAGGACGCCGGTCGCGATGGCGATCTCCACCAGGGAGAATCCGGCCCGGCCGTTCACGTGCTGAATGCGCATCGTCTTGCTACTCCGCGAACGCGTCGTGCGTCACCGGGAAGCCGGGTCCGCTGCCCTGATCGGCGTCCGTCTCCAGCTGCTGCTCGAGCAGCTTGGGCGCGCCCTCGAGGTAGGTGGTGATCACGATCTGGATGATGTCGTTCGAGGAGCCAGGCAGCTCGGCGTTGGCCTTCTCGGCCAGCTGGGTGATGCCCGCCACGCCGGTCTCGAAGTTGTCGCTGTGGAAGTTGAACTCCAGGTGGCCGTTGTTGCCGATCTCGAACGCCGTCAGGTCACCGTCGTCGGCGACGTTCAAGATCATGGAGCCGTTGATGTCGAAATGGGTGTTGCTGGCGAGCTTCACCTGGACGTCCTTGCCGTAGGCCAGGAAGACTCCGTTCAGCGTGACCTGCGAAGTCCCCTCGTGGACGATCCCCGCCTCGTCGTCGGTGGAGATCACGGTCATCGAGCCGTTGATGTCCACGAAGCCGTTGCCGGTGAACGCCACGTCGGCGCCGTCCCCCGTCGCGTCGACCAGCAGGTTGCCCGTGAGGTCGAACTTCGCGTTGTCCTCGACCACCAGGGCGCCGTCGCCCCACACCACGATGTCCCCAGTCCAGGTGAACTGCGAGCTGCCGCTGATGGTGAGGGTCCTCCCGGGAGGGACGACCAGCGTGCCCGTCCCCGTGACCTTGGCGCCGTCGAGCGCGAAGTTCTCCCCGGCCACCACCACGTCGTTCGGGTCGTCCGCGATGATCGTCTCCCCGCCGTGCCCGTAGGCGTTGTCGTTCACCGTGCCGGCGGCGATGAGGGAGTCCGCGTAGTTGTCGAAGGCGGTGTACAGCGCGTCCAGCTCGTCCTGGGTGAAGTACGTCGGATCGGCGTTCAGGAGCGTGTCCGCGCCGCTGGCGGGGGTGCTCGGGTCGTCCGCTTTGTTGCCCGACCAGATCGCCCACGGCGAGCCCGGACCCTCGATCAGGTTGTCGACGATCTCCTCCATCACCTCGGAGTCCTGGATCCGGCCCGCCGCCTGGTCCTGGCCGTTGCCGGCGGCGTCCGCGCCGTTGACCTTGATCTTGGCGTTGCTGTCGCCGAGCGTGACGTCGTGCACGTCGTCGACGTTCCCGTTGATCTGGAACGGCTCCTTGTCCCCGCCGAACCGGCCCGGGATCGTGACGTTCGAACGCGTGATCAAGAACTGGGCGCCGGCCTTCTGCTCGGCGTGATCGAAGCGGGGGGTCGCCGCGACCACCGTCAGCCGGATCAGGTTGACGCTGGTGTAGTCGAAGGTCGCCTTGTACTCCCCGATCATCCGGCCCGCCGAGTCGAGCACCGGCACCGGGTCGATGAACGCGCCGACGTTGGTGGTGGACGGCGTGTCCCCGGCGGCCCGCGCCCGGAAGTAGCCGTTCACGGCCCACTCGACGTCGGCGACCGCGTGCCGAACGAGGGTCTGGAGGACCTGGGTGTCCTCGCGGCTCGCCGTGACCTTGGCGGTCCGCTCGGTGAGGGTCAGCAGGAGCAGGGCCGTGGTCATGAGGCCCGCGCCGAAGATCATGACCAAGATGAGCGCCGCCCCGCGCTCCCGGCCGGCCTCGGCGTCCCCGTCGCGCCCGGTGGTCGGCCCCGTGGTCCGCTGCTGGCGGCCTCGGCCGCGCTCCGCACGATCCCAACTCACTCGCGCCTCCTCGTCGGTTCGAGCCGAGGAGCCCTCAGGCAACTGCCGAGCCACCGGGTCGGTGAGGAGGTTACCGTAGGTGACCGCCTGCGACCTCGGACATAGGTGAGGGCGAGTGCCCGGACTTTCAGACAGTCAGCGCGCGCCGCGGGTGCTGTTCGTCGGCCCGGGTCACAACTCGACGTTCCGCCAGTGGATCGCGCCGTTCCTGGGGAAGATCGAGGCGCGGCTGGTCACGACCGAGCCGGTGCCCGACGAGTTCGCCCGCGCCTGGCCCGACCTCACGATCGACCTGTTGCCGCGACCTGCGCTGAGACGGCTGCCCCGCGGCTTGTTCCTCCATACCCTGGATTACCTGATCGAGGTCAGGGAACGCCTGATCCGCTTTCGCCCCGACCTGATCCACCTCCACTACGCCTCGCAGCTCGACGCGCTGGCGCTCGCCGGGCTGCCTCCAGCAGCTCCGTTGGTGATCACGGTTTACGGGGCGGACGTGCTCGAGGAGCAGGTCCGGCGACCGCTTCTGCTCGACCTGCTGGTGCGCCGGCTGTTCGCGCGAGCCGCGGCGGTGACGGTGAAGTCCCCGTTCCTCGCGGACTGCTGCCGCGCCCTGGGCGCCGCTCCCGAGCGCCTGCACCTCGTCCCGTGGGGGCTCGACGTGGCGCGCTTCCGCCCGGCGCCCCGCGACCCCGCCCGGGCGGCGCTCGGCCTCCCGCCCGGGCCGCTCGTCCTCTCCCCGCGCAGCCTGCACCCGCTCTACGGGCACGAGCTGGTGCTCGAGGCGGCGCAGCGGCTCGACCCGCGCCCGACCGTGGTGTTCCTCGGCGAGCGCGACCGGGCCTACGCGGCCGCGCTCCGG
This sequence comes from uncultured Planctomycetota bacterium, assembly GCA_964569055.1. GTDB lineage: Bacteria > Planctomycetota > J058 > J058 > J058 > JAWLGW01. The sequence continues at coordinate 5,829 of CAZMSZ010000257.1, forward strand.
CGACGCTGCGCCGCGCTGGGGACCTCCGCGAGCTTCCTCCCCGAGCTGCAGCCCGAGGGCATGGCGACCGCGCTCGCCGCGGCCGACGCGGTGGCCTCGATCCCCGCCTCCGACGGCCTCCCGCAGACGCTGCTCGAGGCGGCCGCCTGCGAGCGCCCGGCCGTGACGCTCGACCTCCCCGCCTACCGCGACCTCCCCTTCGCGCCCGACGCGCTGGTCCGCGTGCCGCAGGTCGGCGGGCGGGCGGAGGTCGCCGACCTCGCCCGCGGTCTCGCCGCCGCGCTCGCCCCCGGCCCCCGCCCCGGCCTCGCCGCCGCGCGCCGGTGGGTCGCCCGCGAGCTGCGCTTCGAGGACAGCGTCGCGCGGGTGTGGGCGCTGTACCGAGCGCTGGCGAGGTGAGCTCGGATTCAGGAGGCTGTCGCGCGCGAGGCAACCTTCGTGCCCGTGCCCGCGCCCGTCCAAGCCCTCGGCGTCGGACTCGGCTCAGAACCGCCAGGCCATGCCGAGCTCCAGCCCCAGCACGGTCCAGGTCGCCTCGCGTTCCTTGTGGTTGCCGGTCGGCCGCGGGCCCCAGATGTCGCGCAGGTCCTCCAGCCAGGCGCTCCACATGCTCCCGGCCGCGATCAGCTCCACGCCGGCGAACAGGGGGAAGCGCAGGCCGACGCGGAACTCGGAGAGGTAGGAGGGGAAGCGGGTGGGCGCGATCACGGCCGTGACGCTCTCGAGGAACACCACCACGCGGGGGTGCGCCCGCACCGAGAAGTGGTAGCCGATCGTGGGGGCGAAGATCGCGGTCACGCGCCCGCGGGCCCGGGCCAGCTCGCTGCGCATGCGCAGCCGGAGCTGACCCCACGCCGCGCCGATCCCGAACGCGAGCCGGACCTGCTCGTTGTCGCGGACCACGTAGCGCACGAACAGCTCGGCGAGCCGGAGGTCCACGATCGTCTCGGTGGGCACGGTGGAGTCGAACACCTCGGACTGCAGCACCTTGGTGCTGCCGTGCAGCCTGCGCTTGGGCCCCTCGAACAGCAGGCCCGTGGCGTGCACGCCGATCGCGAGGTTGGGGTGGACCTTGACGTCGAACACGGCCCGCGCGCCCGGCGAGATCACGATCGGCAGGTGGGTGTCCTTCTGCAGGTCGATCGTGGTGGCCTGGCGCGAGCGCCCCTTCTTGACGCGCCCGTCGATCAACCAGGCCGCGCGCACCGAGAGCTCGAGGCGGAACCGCGGGACCTGCAGCG
>CAZMSZ010000257.1:7169-11075 GCA_964569055.1 uncultured Planctomycetota bacterium
GCGCCCTCCCGCTCACCAGTACCTCTCGAACGTGATCTGCCCGGGCGTCCGCGGCCGGTTCCGGCGGAGGCCGCGCGCCTCGAGCAGGGCGCGCACCTCGTCGATCATGGCCGGGTTGCCGCACAGGAGCACGTGGGAGCGCTCGGCGGCGAGCGGCTCGCCGGCGCGCGCCTCGAGCGCCCCCGAGGCGAGCAGGTTGGTGACCCGCCCCTGCAGGCTCCCCTCGGGGCCCGGCTCGCGGCTGACCACCGGGACGTAGCGCAGCTTGCCGCCGTGCTCCGCCGAGCGACGGGCCAGCTCGCCCTGGTAAGCGAGGTGCTCCGCGCGGCGCACCCCGTGCACCAGGATCAGGCGCTCGAAGCGGTCCCAGGGCTCGGCGGTGCGGAGCATGGAGACGTACGGGCCCAGGCCCGTGCCCGTGGCGACGAGCCACAGGGTGGGCGCGGCGGGGACGCGCGAGAGGGTGAACACGCCGGCCGGGCGCGGGTCGACCCACAGGCGCTCGCCGGGCTCGAGCGCCAGCAGGCGCGGCGTCAGCGCCCCGTCCTCGACGAGCACCAAGAAGAACTCGGCCGGCGCCCCGGGCGCGGACGCCATGGAGTAGCTGCGCGCGACCGGCTCCTGGCCGGGGCCGGCCGGGAGCCCGAGCCGCACGAACTGCCCCGCCTCGAACGGGGGCAGGTCGAGATCGAGGCGCACCGTGCGGAGTCCGGCCGCCCACTCGTGCACCTGCGCCACCGCCGCCTCGCGCCACGGCGCGCCAGGGGAGCTCATGCGCCCGATGCTCCGCGCGCGCCACGCGAGAATCAAGCGCTCCTGGGCCACCGCCCTGAGCGGGCGGCAAGCCTGGCGCCGGAGCGGTAGCATGAGCGCCCGAAGAGCTGGAGGTCTGGTCGATGCGCGCCGCGACGCTCCCCCTGCTGGCCGTCTTGCTCGCCGCGCCCGCGTGGGCTCAGGACGACGAGGTCAAGAGGCTCGACGCGCTGTTCGAGCGGGTCGAGCAGGTCGCCAAGCACCGGCTGCTGCTCACGCAAGACGGCGGCAGCTTCCGCATGACGGAGAAGACCTTCGCCGCGCACGGGCGGCTGTGGCCCTTCGTCAAGAAGGGCGACCGGATCCACCTCACGACCAAGCGCGGGTGGGTGCTCAAGGTCGAGAAGGGCTGGAAGACCGAGGCGAGCCGCAAGTCGGCCCTGATCGCCAAGCTGGAGCGGGCCCAGGCCGGCGACCGGGTGCTGATCAACGGGCGTCCCTTCCTGTTCGCCGCCTACAAGAACGGCGTGGTCCAGGCCTCGCCCAAGCTGCCGGGGGGCGACTTCGGCTACGCCGGCGAGGAGCTGATCTCGCTCGGGTCGATCGAGACCTTCGAGCCCGCCCCCGCCGAGGAGCGGAGCGCGATCGACCTCGCCGAGGACACGCTCCAGATCTTCAAGGTGGAGGTCGGCGACACCGTCGACATCAAGCTGCACGGCTCGCCCGCGCCGCTGCGCGGGGCGGTCGCCGCCCTCTCGCCCGTGACGTGCGAGCTCCTCCAGTGGAAGAACGGCGCCTGGGGCGAGCGGCGCCTCATCCCGCGCCCTCAGGTCGAGCAGGTGACGCACGTGTGGCTGGAGGGGCGGCTGCGCCAGCGGCTCGAGGACGGAGAGCTCCGGGTCGAGATCAGCCGGTTCCGCCGCGGCGCCGTGGGGCCGCTCGAGCTCAAGCTCGAGGTGGTCCACGACGCGCCCGGCGTCCTCCTCGACGGGCTGACCCTCGAGCTGCACCTGCGCGACGGGGTCGGGGGCGGCGCGTCCGCGGGCGTCGACACGGTCTCGATCCCGCCGCTCCTCCCGCGCAAGCCGCACCGGTTCGCGTACGAGGCGAGCCTGGTCACGGCGGTGGACTTCGAGCTACAGCTCTCGGGCCAGCGCCCGCTGGCGTTCCACGAGCCGGGCGCGCGCGCGCCGCTGCTGGCGGCGATCGGCGCCGGCGCGCCGCTGAGCGAGCTCCGGGAGTTCTACCGCGGGCTCGCCCGGAGCGGCCAGCGAGACGTGCTCGAGCTGGTGCTCTCGCGCGCGCTCTACCCCCCCGCCCGGAGCGGCGAGCGGGCCGAGGATCACACCGCCGTGGCCGTGGCCGCGCTCGCCGAGGCGGGGGACCGCGCGCTCGAGGCGGCGTTCGAGGCGATCGAGGGCGACGACGCCGCCGCGCGCATGACGACCCTCGACGGCGGCGAGCTGGTGGTGGAGCCGTTCCCCGACGCGGCCGCCGCCGGCGAGCACCGCAAGCGGCTGCTCCGCCTGCTGCCCGAGCTCCCCGGCGCGCTCGAGGGCGCGTGGGGGCGGCGCCTGTTCACGCTCCACCGCGCGCGCTCTGAGCTGACCCAGGCGATCGAGCAGGCCTTCGCGGCGCGGCCCGAGCAGTCGACCCCGCTGCTGCTCGAGCTGGCGGTCCCGGCCGAGCGCGGCGTCCCCCAGGAGCGCACGGACGCCGCCGCCGCGATCCTGCGCGGCCTCGGCCGCCTCGCCCTCGACCCGCTGGCCGCGGCCCTCGAGGCGCGCGGGCTCGACCGCGCCTCGTTCGTGCAGGCGCGCTCGCGCTACGAGGCGGACCAGGCGCACCGGGCGGTCGAGGCGGCGCTCGAGGTGGCGCGCGCCGGACGCGACGCGGTCTGGCGCGCCGCGCTCGACGAGCAGGTGAAGGAGGCGACGGCGCTCGGGCGCGGCGGCCGGAAGGAGGAGGCGGTCGCGGCGCTTCGGGCCGTGCTGGCGGTGGACGCCAAGCACGCCGAGGCGCGCGAGGCGCTCGCCGAGATCGTCCAGGAGGTCGCCAGCGCCAAGGAGGCCGACGGGCTCCCCGGCGAGGCGGCGCTGATGCTCGAGGAGGTGGTCGCGGACCGTCCCGCCGTGCGCGGCCCCCTCGCGCGGCTGATCCTGAAGGGCCTCGAGCAGGACCTCGGCACCGTGGCCGTGCGCGCCCGCCCGCACGTGGCCGCGGTGCGGATCAGCGTCGTCGGCCAGGGCAAGCGCCTCCACGGCGAGGCCGTCTCGGTGGAGTGGGTCGAGGTCGAGTCCGAGGTCGGCACGGGCTACGTCTACCGAGCCTGCCTCGAGCCGTCGGGCAGCTCGTTCGAGGTGACGCTCCCCCGCACGCCGGCCCTCCTGATCGAGCGCGGCGTGGCCCGGATCAAGGAGCTCGACGCCGCCCTCGCGGGCGAGGCCGACGCGATCCTGGGACGGTTCTGCGCGCTGGAGGGCGAGCGCCTGGCCGCGGAGGGGAAGTACGGCGAGGCGGTCCAGATGTACTCCCGCGCCGCGGACCTCGTGCCCGACGACCCCCGCCTCTCGGGGAGGACCAGCGCCTGGATCCGGGCCAACCTCACCTTCCTCCTCCTGCTCGGCGTGGGCCTAGCGGTCGTGGCCGGCGGGGTGGCCGCGGTCGTCGTCAAGACGCGCAAGGAGGCGCGCGCCCGCGAGGCCGAGCTGACCTCCATGCAGAACCCCGCCCTGCGGATCGACCTGTTCGAGAGCGACATGGGCGTGACCGTGGAGGAGGAGGGCGCCCAGGAGGGCGAGCCGGGCAGCCCGCCGCCAGGCGAGTAGGCTCCGACCGACATCACCTCGGGCTCGGGAGCCGGCGGTGTAGCGTCAGCCCTCTTGGCGGTCATTTCCCTCACGCGGAAGGCGCTGACCTCGTCAGCGACAGCTCTTCCTTGGCGCTCTTGGCGCTCTTGGCGGTCACTCTTTCATGCGGAGGGAGCCGACCTCACCAGCGACAGCTCTTGGCGGTCATTTCCCTCACGCGGAAGGCGCTGACCTCGTCAGCGACAGCTCTTCCTTGGCGCTCTTGGCGCTCTTGGCGGTCACTCTTTCATGCGGAGGGAGCCGACCTCACCAGCGACAGCTCTTCCTCGGCGCTGTGGCGGTC
>CAZMSZ010000258.1:0-11052 GCA_964569055.1 uncultured Planctomycetota bacterium
ACTGCTCACGCGAGGAGGGATCCCGACAGCGACAGCTCTTCCTTGGCGGTCATTGTTCACGCGAGGAGCCGACCTCGTGAGCGACAGCTCTTCCTTGGCGGTCTCGGACGAGCCGGCCCGACCCGCCTTCAATCGACCGAGCCCCCCGCTATCATGACCCCATGGACGCGGCCGCCGTGTTCGAGCTCCAGCGGGACTGGTTCCGCCGCTACGTGCGCGTGGTCCTCGAAGAGGCCGAGCCGATCACGGCCGAGTCGGTGCCCGTGGTCGAGCTGCTGCTCATGGAGGCCGAGGTCGACGCGGCGCGGGCGGCGCTCGAGCAGCTCGGGCCGCCGGCGTTCGACCCGGGGGAGCCCTACATGGTCCGGCAGGTCGGCACGACCTGCATGTCGACCTCGCTCGCCAACGGCATGATCTCGCTGGGCGAGCCGTTCCTGGCCGTGGACCCCGACCGGCGCGTCCACCTGCTCACCAGCGACGTGGTCGAGCGCACCAGCTCGTTCGGCAAGCCCGGCGAGTACCGCTCGGTGGACGACCTGTTCAAGTACCTCGAGGCGGAGCGCCTGCTCGACGTGCAGGACGGCGAGGAGCGCTTCTCGTGCGACTACGCCGTGCGGCTGACCTGCTCGCTGATCGACGTGTGCGAGGCGCTGTGGACCGGGCGCGGGCGCCTGCTGATCCAGCGCGCCGCCCACGCCCACCTCGGGTTCGGGCTCGAGGTCGTCGACGGCGAGCACCTCGTGCGCTTCCGCGACCCCATGACGGGCTCGGGGCGCGGCTTCACGCGGGTCACGCTCGAGTCGCTCCGCCGCGACTACCTGTGGTCGCCCCTCAAGAAGATCCCGCGCCTGATGGGCCCCCACGGGTTCATGCGCCTCACGGCCGACGAGCTGCTCGGGCACCTCGAGCGCTACGACGGCATGGAGAACCTCGGGGTGGACTGCCCGTCCGCCCTGCTGTTCCGCAAGGCAGAGGCCCCGCCCCTGCACGGCGAGCCGGCCGAGGAGGAGCGCGCCGAGGCGTCCGCGTCGGAGCGCGGCCAGTGACGCTGACGTCGCCTTGCGGGCGCGGTTAGACTGGCTCGCCGAGGGTTCTGCATGGGCTATCGCGTGCTGGCGGTCGACGACTCGCTCCTCATGCGCAAGCAGGTGGAGAAGATCCTGCGCGAGACCGACTACGAGCTGGTCGGGACCGCGAGCAACGGCGAAGAGGCCGTGGCCAAGTTCAAGGAGCTGCGGCCAGACCTCGTCCTCATGGACATAGTCATGCCGCGCATGAGCGGCAAGGAGGCGCTCAAGGAGATCCTCGAGATCGACCCGGGCGCCCGGGTGATCATGGTCAGCTCCCTCGGCACCGACGAGGCCGTGACCGAGTGCCTGCAGGTCGGCGCGCTGCGGTTCATTCAGAAGCCGTTCTCGCAGGAGCTCCTGCTGCAGGCCCTGCGGGCCGTGCTGACCGACTGAGGGAGCCCACGCTGACCCCGTACGACGAGGACACCGCCCGGCACCGCGGCTTCAAGCGCGAGGCGCCCGCCGACCCGGGGCTCGAGGAGCCCGCGGGCAGCGTCCAGTTCTTCGGCCAGTACCTGCTCAGCCAGGGCCTGGTCGGGGTCGAGGAGCTCGAGAAGGCGCTCGACTACCAGGAGTCGGTCAACCTGCCGCTCGGGGCGCTGGCCCTCGGCAAGGGGCTCCTGACCGAGAGCCAGCTGCTGCAGGTGCACGCCCACCAGCGCCGCAGCGACCAGCGGTTCGGCGAGATCGCCGTGCGCCTCGGCTTCCTCACCCGCGGCCAGCTCGACGACCTCCTGCGCGAGCAGAAGGAGGCCCGCGTGTTCCTGGGCGAGGCGCTGGTGCAGGGCGGCACGCTCACGCGCGAGCAGCTCGACCAGGCGCTCGCCGACTACAAGCGGGTGCAGGCCGCGGCCGAGGCCAAGGTGGAGCGCGACCTCAAGGCGCTCCCCGACTACATGCTCGTCGCCCCCGCGATCCAGCTCACCTCGCGCATGCTGCTCCGCCTGGCCGAGACCGTGGTCAAGGTGGCGGCGGTCAGCCAGGACACGCGCCTGGCGCCCAAGGACTACCTGCTGTGGCAGGAGGTCGGCGGCGACCGCGCCTTCACCTACGCCCTGGCGGTCGACACCGCCGAGCTGATGGACCTCGCCGAGTCGCTCCTGATCGGCATGATCGACGAGGAGGAGATCCCGAGCGAGGTCGACGAGCTGGTGCTCGACGCGGGCAAGGAGTTCGTGAACATCGTGGTCGGCCACGTGTGCACGTGGCTCAGCCGCGAGGGGCTGAACACCATGCCCCTCCCGCCCGACACCGCGCAGGGCGCCGCCGACGTGCCCGTGCAGTTCGAGGGGCCGGTGCGCGCGATCAACATCGCGTTCACCGCCGCCCGCGGCGACTTCGGCGTCAGCCTGCTGGTGCCGGCCGCGCCCGCCGAATGAGCGGCCGTCAGGCGCGCTGGCGGAAGTAGCCCGCGAACGCCTCGGGCGTGAGCACCGTCCCGCGGCACCAGTCGACCAGCGCCAGGCGGCGCTCGGTCGCCAGCTCGGTCAGCGCGGTCACGTCGGCCCCGAAGCTGGCGCCCGCGCCGCGCCCGTCGAGCCCCAGGCAGACCACCGCGCCGTCGGCCACCCGCCCGTAGACCTGGATCGACGAGGCGATCTGGAAGGCGAACCCGCCCTCGATCAGCGCCTGCACCCCGCCGTAGGCGAGCCCGTCGTAGCAGAACGCGCCCGGGAAGCGCTCGCAGGTCTCGGCCAGGGTGAGCGCCGCGGTCGTCAGCGGGCGGCTCACCTCGCGCCGCACGTGGAGCAGCGGGAACCCGCCGGGGGCGCGCCGGTCGATCGCGCGCCGCACCGCCGCCAGGCAGCGCTCGACCGCCTCGAGCACGTCGAGCCCGACCAGCTCGACCTGCAGCCACGAGTCCTCCGCCACCTCCAGCACCGCGCCCGCGCGGCGGCGCGAGCGGTCGAGCGGCGGCAGCGCGCCGGCCACCGTGGGCTGGCGGAAGAACAGGCCGCGGTCGGTGAGGTCCGAGACCTTGCGCACCGTGATCCGCAGCCGCCCCTCGCGCAGGGCCCCCGCCGCGTCGCGCGGCTCGGTCGCGACCACCGCCCAGGTGTGCCCGGCGAGCTGGAGCTGCGGCGCGAACCGCAGCCCAGGCGGGAGGTCGCCGCGCCGCAGCCGCCGCTCGTCGAGCAGGCGCTCGCTCTCGACGTCCACGTAGGTGACGCGGAGCACGGTCTGGCGCGCGATCTCGTCCTGGCTCACGGAGGGCTCCTCTACCCGGCGCAGCGGGGGGCTGCCTGGTTCGACGCCCAACGTGGCGGAGGGATCACGGCTCCTCCGATTCAAGCCGGGCGGGGTCGGCGGCCGAAGAGGATCCCATGAGCCGACTCGTTCGAGACAAGCGGGTCTTTGAACCCACCACGAGCTGGGCGCACGTCCGACCGCCGGCGGCGCTCGTGAGACAGCCGAGCCCCGGCCAGCCGGGCTGAGCCGATCCGCGCGGGCGAGCCGCGCCGAGGAGCGGCCCAGGCGGGACAGCGGCGGCCCAGGATCGCCACGAGCGCGGGCGCCCTGCTCTGGACCGACGCCCCGGCGGCCGCTACCGTCGAGCCGTGGCCCGCTCGCTCGCTCGCTGCCTGGCGCTCCCGCTCGCGCTCGCCCTCGCCGCGCCCGCGCTGGCGCAGGACGGCCGCGCCGAGGTCCGAGCGGAGCTGGTGCGCCGGGCGGGGCTCACCACGGTCACGCTCGAGGGGCGGCTGCCCGCCGGGGCGGCCGGTGCGGTCACCGGCCGACTGACCCGCCCCGACGCCCCGGCCGCGGAGCCCGTCGGGCTCGAGCTGAGCGGGGCGGTCGAGGCCGACGGGCGCTACACGATCCGTCTCCGGACCGCGCGCCTGCTCCTCCCGGGCGCGTACCTGCTCGAGCTCACGGCCCCGCGGGCCACCCAGCTCGCGGTCCGGCTCGGGACGCCCGAGGAGACGGCCGCCGCCGAGGCCCGCCTGCTCGCCTGGTATCGCAACGCCGCGCGCGCCCTGCGCGACCTCTCGGCGGCGCTCGAGCGGCGGGGGCGGTTCCACGCCGCGCTGGCCCGGGCCGACGAGGAGGGCGGCGCGGCCCAGCGGCGGGCGTTCACGCTCGAGTTCCTGAGCGGCTGGCAGCTCGGGCTGCGCCGGGCGCGCATGGACCTCGCCACCTATCGCCGCCGGGTCACCCTCCCCCCGCGCGCGGCCGCGGGCGACGACCTCGGCGCGCTGCCCGCGCTCCTGGCCGGGCGGGCCGAGGCCTGGACCGCGGCGGTCGAGCGCGGTGAGGCGCCGCTCGGCCCGCCCGCCGAGGTGCTCGCGGTGGCGAAGCGCCTGCTCGAGCGGCTCGGGCGCTCGCCCGCCGAGGCGAGCGCGGGCCTCGCCGACTGGCAGGCGAACGACCTCGCCGAGCCGCCGCCGAGCGCGACCCCCGGCGGCCGCCACGAGGACCCGCTCGGGTTCGCCCTCGCGATCCCGGCCGAGGCCGAGGTGCTCCCCGCGCGCGCCCCCGCCGACCGGCTGACCCTGGCGCTCGCGGGCGCCCGGGCCGTGGTCCGGGTGCAGGACTTCCCCGACGACGTCACGCCCGACGCGCTGGCGCGGCGCCTCGAGGTCGGCGCCTGGGAGAGCTGGGAGGAGTACAAGCGGCTCGCGAGCGAGCGGCTGGGCGAGGCGGGCGAACGAGGGCTGCGGCTCGAGCTCACCGCCCGGCTCCCCGCCTTCGGCGAGCGGACCGCCCGCTACGAGACCGCGCGGGTGGTGCAGCGGGCCCTGTTCGTCCCGGGCGGGCGGCGCGTGGTGAGCCTCTTGCTGCTGTGGCCCGAGGACGCCGCCCCCCCGCCCGCGCTGAGCGCGCTCGAGGGCTCGTTCGAGCTGGTGGAGCGCCGGTGAGCGCGCGCGAGGTCGCGGCCTGGGGGTTCTTGCTGGCGCTGGCGCTCGGCGCCGCCACGGCGCTGCGCGGCTGGTTCGTCGGGACCAGCGGGCAGGGCGGCGGGGTCCGCCCGCCGATCGCCGCGCCCGGCCCGCCGCCCACGGCGGCCCCCACCGGCCGCAGCCTGGGCGTGTACCTCGAGGAGCTGCCCGACGGGAGCGGGCTCACCGTCGACGACGTGGTGGTGGGGAGCGCGGCCGCGATCGCGGGGGTCCGCTCGGGCGACGTGCTGGTGGCCGTGAACGGGGCCGCGGTGCAGACCCCGTTCGAGGTGCAGGCGCGCCTGCGCGCGCTCCGCGCGGGCGAGGTGCTCGAGCTGACGCTGCTGCGCGAGGGGGCGCCCGTCGGCGATGGCGGCGTGCTGCGCGTGACCGAGGAGCACTTCGCCGAGGGCGCCTACGAGCTCGGCCTGGCGCGGGACATGATCGCGGCGGCCGCCCGCCAGCTCGTGGCGCTGCGGCGGCCCGACGGCCTGTGGCCCCACTACCAGGACCCCGCGCGCCCGAGCGTGGCCGTGAGCGCGCTGGTGCTGTACGCGCTGAGCCGGGCGGGCGAGGACCTCCCGCCGGGCGCGGGGGCGATCCTCGAGCAGGCTCGCGCGCAGCTCGTCAGCCTGCGCGGCCTGGACGGCGGCCTGGAGGACCCGGCGCAGCTCGTGCCCCACCGGGTCTACGCCAGCGCGCTGCTGCTGCTCGCGCTCGACCCCGAGCGCGACGGCGAGGGCCGGCGCGAGCTCGCCGAGTGGCTCGCGCGCGCGCAGGTCCAAGAGGAGCCTCACGGCTACGACCCGATCGACCCGCGCTACGGCGGCTGGAGCTACTACGACGACCACCGCAGCGCGGCGCTGCGCACCGACGTCTCGACCGCGCGGTTCGCGCTGGTGGCGCTCGACGCGGCCGGGGTCGCCAAGGACGCGCCGGTGTGGCACCGGGCGGGCCTGTTCCTCGACCTCGTGCAGAACCACGCGCTGGTGAGCGGGCCGCACGACCCGGCCCACGCGCGCGAGCGCCGGCTGCGCGACGGCGGGTTCGGGTTCACGCCCACCATGAGCAAGGCGGGCGAAGACCCGGCGGGCGAGGACCTGCTCGTCTACCGCAGCTACGGGAGCGCCACCGCCGACGGCCTGCTGGCGCTCCTCGCCACGCGCGGGATCGACGCACGGGCCCGCGCGGACGCGGCCCTGACCGACGACCCGCAGGTCAACGCGGCCCTGCGCTGGCTGGCGCGGCGCTACGCGCTGGGCGAGGTGCCGGGGTTCGACCCCGACCCGGTGGGCTGGGGCGGCGGGCTGTTGTTCTATTACCTGGCCGCGCTGGCCGAAGGGCTGCACCGGGCCGGGGTGTGGACGGTGATCGGCGAGGACGCCCAGCCGCACACCTGGGCCCGCGAGCTGGTGCGGCGGGTGGGCGACCTGCACGGCCGGCACGGGCGGCGCGAGTTCCGCTCCGAGTCGGGCCTGATGCACGAGGACGAGCCCACCGTGGCGGCGGCCTTCGCGCTGCTGGCGCTGGCGGCCGCCCGCGACCGGCTCGCGCTGGGCGGCGGCGCCGAGGTCCGGACCGAGGCCCCCCCGCCCCCGCTCCCGCTCGAAGCGGTGGCCGCCCCGCCGCCGCCGGCTGACGCCGTGGCGCGCGGCCGGGCCCTGTTCGCCGCGCGCGCCTGCTCCTCGTGCCACCAGGACGGCACCGTCGCCAACGGCCCCTCGCTGGTCGGGGTGGGCGACGTGCTCCTGGCGCGGCTGCGGACCGAGGCCGGCGCCCGCGCTTACCTGCGCGCCTACCTGCGCGACCCCTCCCCGGCCCCCATGCCGCCCGTCGGCCCCGAGGTGGACGACGCCGCGCTCGAGGACCTCATCAGCTACCTGTTGAGCCGCGTGGGCGACCTGCCGGTCAGCGGCGATCGCTGACGGCCACGCGCCCCACGGCGTTGACGGCGCGTTACAGTCGAGCCCCATGCAGGACGTGCAGGAGCGGGGGCAGCGCTTCGCGCGGCTCGGCAACACCGAGTTCGACCTCCTCGTGATCGGCGGCGGCGTGACGGGCGCGGGGATCGCGCGCGACGCGGCGCTGCGCGGGCTGAGCGTGGCCCTGGTCGAGAAGGCCGACCTCGCCAACGGGACCTCGTCGGCCTCCTCCAAGCTGATCCACGGGGGGCTGCGCTACCTCGAGCAGGGGCAGCTCGGGCTGGTGTTCGAGGGGACGCGCGAGCGGGCGCTGCTGATGCGCCTCGCCCCGCACCTCGCCCGGCCGCTGCCGTTCCTGTTCCCGGTCTACGTGTCGAGCCGCGTGAACCTCATGATGGTCGCGCTCGGCATGTGGGCCTACGACGCGCTCGCCATGTTCCGCAACTACCGGCGGCACCGCATGCTGGGGCGGGCGGCCACGCTGCGCGTGGAGCCCGAGCTGCAGGCGCGGGGGCTGCGGGGCGCGGCCTGCTACTACGACTGCATGACCAACGACGCGCGGCTCACGCTCGAGACCGCGCTCGACGCCATGGACCACCGCGCGCTGGTGGTGACCTACGCCGAGGCGGTCGAGCTGCTCGGCGATGGGGCGCGGACCACGGGCGCGCGGGTGCGCGACCTGCTCGCGCCCGAGGCGCTGGCGGGCGAGCCGGAGGCGGCCCGCACCGTCGACGTGCGCGCGCGGGTCACGGTGGTCGCGGCCGGGCCGTGGAGCGACGAGGTGCTGGGGCGCACCGTGGGGCGGCGGCTGCTGCGCCCGACCAAGGGCGTGCACATCGTGCTCGACCGCGCGCGCCTCCCGGTCGAGCACGCGGTCGTCCTGACCGGGCCGCGCGACGGGCGGGTCATGTTCGCGATCCCCTGGGGCGCGCGCACGATCGTGGGCACCACCGACACCGACGAGCCCGAGGGGCCCGACGACCTCGAGGCGACCGCGGAGGACGTCGACTACCTGCTCGAGACGGTCAACGCCTTCTTCCCCCGGCTCGAGGCGACCCGGGCGGACGTGATCTCGACCTGGGCGGGGCTGCGCCCGCTCATGTCCGACGACGCGAGCGAGCACGCCTCGGACGTGTCGCGCGAGCACGAGATCCTCAACCTCGACCCCGGCCTGCTCGCGATCGTGGGCGGCAAGCTGACCACCTACCGGCTGATGGCCGAGCAGACCGTCGACCGCGCCCTGCGCAAGCTCGGCACGCGGCGCGCGCTCGACCCCTGCCGCACGCGGGAGATGCCGCTCCCCGGCGCGGCCGACCCGGCCGCCCTGCGCGACCTCGAGGCCTACGCGGCCAGCCTCGCGGCCGAGCATGCGCTCGAGCCCGACGTGGCGCGCCACCTCGCCACCACCTACGGGGTGCGCGCGCGCGACGTCCTGGCGGCGGGCAAGGAGGCGGGGGTCCGCCCCGGGCGGCTGGTGCCCGACCTGCCCTACCTCGTGGACGAGGTCGCCTACGCCGTGCGCTACGAGCTGGCCCGCCGGCTCGACGACGTGCTGCGCCGCCGCACGCAGGTGTTCCTGCAGGCCAAGGACCAGGGCCTGGGCTGCGCGCGCGAGGCCGCGCAGGTCATGGCCGACGCCCTGGGGTGGGACGCCGCGCGCGTGGCCCTGGAGCTCGAGCGCTACCGCGGCAAGGTCGAGGCGTCGCGCCGCTACCAGCACGCCGGCGCGGCGCTGGGTGAGACGGCCTGACGCCCTCGGGGCGCGTGACGAAGAACTCGACGCTCGACGACCCACCGGGGCCAAGCCGGATCAAGCCCCGGGCGGGGGAGTTGCACCCTTAGCAGCCGCGGGCTCCAATCAGCGCCCGAGGGGAGGCGACCCATGAGCGAGCTCGCTCCGACGACGGCGGTGACTGGCGCGTGCGGCCTGCTCGGCACCCACGTGTGCGAGGCGCTGGCGGCGGCGGGACACCGCGTCGTGGCGCTCGATACGCCCGAGGCCTGCCGCGAGGACGACGCCGCCCGAGGCGCGCTCCCGAGCGTGGTGCGCGGGACCGGCGCGGAGCCGATCCCGATCGACCCCGTGCACGGTCCGCCCCCCGACGTGCTCGAGGGCGTCGACCGCCTGATCCACGCCGGGCTGCTGCGCGACCCCGCGCTCGAGCCCGAGCGGCTCGAGGCGGTGAACGGCCGCGGCACGGCCGCGCTCCTGCAGGCCTGCCGCGACGCGGGGGTCGAGCGGGTGGTGGTGATCGGGAGCGGCGAGGCCTACGCCCCGTGCGAGGGCCCGGCGCGGGAGGAGGCGGCGCTCGCGCCGCAGGGCGCCCTCGAGCGCAGCCTCCTGGCGGCCGAGCGCGCGGCGCTCGAGAGCGAGGCCCCCGCCGCGATCGTGCTCCGCGCCGGCGCGGTCTACGGCCCGCGCGTCGGGGCGGGCTCGGGGGCGTGGCCGCTGGCCCTGGCCAGGAGCCCGGTCGCGGCCTGGCCGCGCAACCTCGGCGGGCGCCTCCCGCTGGTCCACGCGCGCGACGTGGCGCGCGCCGCGATCCACCTCGCCCTGCTGGAGCAGGTCCCCGAGCGGCTCTACAACGTGGCCGGCGAGGCCACGCTCACCGCGCGCGACGCCGTGCGCCTGGTCGCGCTCTACAGCGGCAACGCCTTCGTCGACCTGCCGCCGCTCCCGCGTCGGGTGAGCGAGCGGCTGCTGCGCGGGCTCGAGGAGCTGGAGCGCGCCGCGGGCCGCTGGCTCCCCTTCGGCGAGGGGCGACCGCGCGCGCCGGTCGCGGCGCTGCGAGGCCTGGCGCGCGACCTCGTGCTCGACACGGAGCGGCTGGCCGCGACCGGGTTCGAGCTCGAGGTCCCCGAGCCGCGCCGCGGGATCCGCGACACGCTCTGCTGGTACAAGCAGGAGGGTTGGCTATGAACGCGCAGCTCGAGGTGCCCCCGCCCGTCCCCGTCTCGCTCGAGCCGCCCGCCGCGCGGGCGCGCCGGCTCGAGGCGCTCGACCTGCCCGAGGTCGCGACCTGGACGAGCGACGAGCTCGAGGCCGCGCTCGAGGCGGGGGAGACGCCCGACCCCGACGCGATCGCCCCCTGGGAGTGGAACGGCTACAACGTCCCGTTCGTCACCCGCCTGCTCGGGTTCCGCAAGTTCAAGAAGGGGTTCGTCCCGGCCGGCGACTACCTGCGCGGCTACAACGTGCAGGTCCTCGCCGAGGGCGGCCCGCTCGACCCCTGGGTGGTGCGGCGAGACCGTCAGGGGCGCGCGATCCACCACGGGTTCTTCGACGTGGTCACGCCGACGGCGCCCGACGACCGCTACCCCCACGCGCTCCTGATCAACTACGCCTGCGGCCGCAACCCGCGCCTGGACCCGAGCGGCGTGCTGCGCGACTACATCGTGTCGCTCGGCCCCGACCTCATGCTCGGAAAGGCCTACGCCGCCCTGGGCGGGCGGCGCGTTCCGATCTCGTTCTTCGTGCTGCAGCGGGCGGAGCGGATCGAGAGCAGCTCCTAGATTTAGGCCGCGCGCCGCGCGGACCCGCTCGGCGCGCGCTCGAGCACCGGCCCGAACGCGCCGCGCTCGCCGGTGGCCCAGAAGCCGAACCGGCCGTACCAGGCCTCGAGCTGCGCCTGCTCGAGCCCGGCGCAGGCCCGCGCCTCGAGGCGGAGCGTGACCCCGTGGGCGTCGGCGTCGGCGACCACGCGCCGCATGAGCTGCCGACCGATCCCGGCCGCGCGGTAGGCGGGGGGCACGAACACCCAGTCGATCAGCCGCTGGCTCGGCCCCTCGACCGAGAGCTTGATCCGGGCGATCTGCCCGCGGGCCAGCCGGCAGGAGTAGTCGTTCGCCATGCCCGGGCGGTCGGTCGCGATCTCGGGCACCAGCCGCAGCGGCGAGCGCCCGGCGTCCGCCTGCACCTCGCTCGCCTCCTTGGCGCGGACCCCGCGGTAGATCGAGCGGGTCGAGAACCGCCCCGAGACCTTCTGGGGATCGCGGGCCTTGCGGCCGGGGAAGCGCAGGATCGTGGCATCGCTCATGGTCGGACCTCCGTCACGAGAGGTCTATCGGCAGGGGTCGGCGCTTGCCTGCAGGGGGGATTCGGAGGCCGAATCGACTCGGGTCGCGATCGGTGAGGCAGCCCGGCGTCGCTCCTCAGGTCGGACGAGAGAGGAAACAGGG
>CAZMSZ010000259.1:0-11046 GCA_964569055.1 uncultured Planctomycetota bacterium
CGAGCAGGAGCGCCGCGAGCGTCGACTTGCCGCCGCCCGAGGGGCCGGTCAGGCCGATCGCCTCGCCCGGGCCGACCTCGAGCGTGACGCCGCGCACGCGCGGCGGCTTGTGGGCCGCGTAGCCGAAGCTCACGTCCAGCAGGCGCAGGGGCCCGCGCGGGCGCGGCGTCACGCTCGCCGCGGCCGGGCGCGCCTCGAGCGGGAGGTCGGCCAGCTCGCTCAGCGCCGCGGCGGCGTCTTCGGCGAGGTCGAGCTCGTCCTCGTCGCGCGCCAGCGCCGCGGCGCGGGTCGTGACGGCGGCGGTCAGGAGCAAGAGCGCCAGGAGCCCGCCCGGTCCGAGCCGGCCATCGAGAGCGGCCAGGCCGCCGGCCCCGAGCGCGGCGGCCAGCGCCAGGGCGGCGGCCAACCCCGGAGCGGCGGCCGCGAGCGCCTGGCGGCCCGCGTCCTCCTGCCCCACGCTCACGGCGCGGGCGCTGGGGCTGGCGACCTCGGCCACGAGCTCCTCGTCGAGCCCGCCGAGCTTGCAGCGCTCGACCTGGTCGGGCGAGTGCGCCAGGGATCGCCCGCTCGCCTGGAACCGGGTCTTGTAGCGACGAGAGCGCGAGCGGAGGAGCGTCCGCGCGGCGAGCACGTGCGCCGCCCCGATCGCGAGGACCAACGCCGCTGCGGCCAGGTCGAGGCGCGCGATTCCGAGCAGGAGCGCCGGCACGGCCAGCGCGTCGAGGCCCGCCCGGCCCGGCGCGCCGGTGAACACGTCGGCCAGCCGCGTGGGCCAGCGGACGATCCGCGCCAGGTCCTCGGGGAGTCGGTAGGTGAAGAACGCGAAGGCCAGGCGCGGGAGCCGCTGGAGCACGGCGGTCGTGTGGAGCGTCCCGAGGCGGCGCGCCAGGCGCCCGAGGCAGGCCTCGCGGAGGAGGGCCAGCACCAGGATCGCGAGGGTGGCCGTCGCCAGGGTGGGCGCCCAGCTGATCCCGGCGCCCTCGCCGAGGCGCTCGAGCGCCAGCGCGGCTGCGAGCGTGGGCGCCGCCTGCAACGCCGCGCAGGCCGCCGCCGCCAGCGCCAGCCCGGCGGCCGGGCGCACGGCGCGGGCCAGCGCGGGCAGGAGCGGCGGCGGAGCGCCGCCGCGGACGAAGGCGTCCGTGGGCCGAAAGGTCAGCACGACGCCGGTGAAGATCTGGTCGAACTCCTCGATCGGCCGCGCGTGGCGCCCCGCGCCCGGGTCGTTGAGGTGGACGAGGCCGCCCTCGATCCCCTCCACCACGACGAAGTGAATGAAGCGGACGTGCGCGATCAGCGGGAAGCCATGGCGCGGGAAGTCGGCGAGCTCCGCCCGCAGCGCCCGCCCGGCCAGGCCGAGCTCGCGCCCCACGCGGAGGAGGTCCCCCGCGGTGGCGCAGTCGCGCGAGATCCCGGCGCGGGCCCGCAGCTCCTCGAGCGGGACGTAGCGGCCGTAGTAGTCGAGGACCATGCCGAGCGCCGCGATCGGGCACTCGGTGGTCTGGGCCTGGCGGAAGGTGCGGGTGCGGATGATGGGAGGACCCCGCGAGGAGCGCGGGGCCGCGACCGCCTCGCGGCGGCCCGCGGCCCGGTGGGTACGGACTGCTAGGAGCTCAGCTCGTCATGTCGCCGGCCACGAGGTCGAGCGCCGGCTCGGAGACGTCGTGGAGACGGACGCGCGGTCGGGTCAGCTCGGGAGGCCGCCGGACACGAGGTCCAGCTCCAGCTCGGAGAGCTCGCTCTCCGCGAGCACCTCCTCCGCCTCGGCCTCCGTGAACTCGTGGCCGCGCGCGCGGGCCAGGGCCACGAGGGCGCCAGCGCCGCTGGCGGCGTTCATGGCCGCGCGGACCTGCTCGGCGAGCTCGGGGTCGGACGCGACCCCGGCCCGGAAGTCCTTCACGCTCTGCTTCGACATGCGGCCTCCCTCGTGGTGGATCCTGAATCGCCGCGGCGACGACGCGCGGAGGGCTCGATCAGACGCCGCTGGTTGCGCCGCCCCCGGCCACGAGGTCGAGCTCGAGCTCGGAGAGCTCGCCCTCGGCCAGGACCTCGTTCGCCTCGGCCTCGGTGAACTCGAAGCCGCGCGCGCGGGCGAGGGCGATCACCGCCGCGGAGTCACCGCCGGCGTTCATGGCCTCGCGCACCTCGTCGGCGAGGGCCGAGTCGGCCGCGAGGGCGGCCCGGAAGTCGTTGACGCTCTGCTTCGACACGCGTACCTCCTCGTGGTGGGTCGATCGTGCGGATCAGTCGTGCGCAGCGACGGCGCGTGCCCGGCGGGCGGTCAGGAGGCGCCGCCTCCGCAGCCGCCGGCCACGAGGTCGAGCTCGAGCTCGGAGAGCTCGCCCTCGGCGAGGGCCTCCCGCGCCTCGGCCTCGGTGAACTCGAAGCCCCGCTCGCGGGCGAGGGCGAGCAGCGCCGCGGAGTCGCCGCCGGCCTCCATGACCTCGCGCACCTGCTCGGAGAGGGCGGGGTCGGCCGCGACCGCGGCCCGGAACTCGTTTACCTGAAGCTGCGACACGGACCCCTCCTGGCCGGCACTCGGCCAACGGGAGAGATTCTAGATCTCGGCGAGGAACCCCCGCAATGGGGTTCTTCGGGGCCTCCAGCACACGAGCGCGCGGTCGTCGCCTCGGCTAGATTCAGCGTCGGGGGATCCATGCGAAAGGTGCTGTACATCCTAGGCCGGCTCGCCGACGACGACGTCGATTGGCTGACCGTGGCCGGGAGCCGCCAGCGGCTCGGGCGCGGGACGGTGCTCGTGAGCGAGGGCGCGCCCAGCGATCAGGTGTTCCTGGTCCTCGACGGCGAGCTGGCGGTGACGTCCTCGCGGACGGGTGATCGCGCGCTGGCCCGCCTCGGCAGCGGCGAGGTCGTGGGCGAGCTGTCGTTCCTCGATTCGCGGCCGCCGGTGGCCACCGTCGCGGTGGCCAGCGAGGAGGCGAGCGTGCTCGCGATCCCGCGCGGGGTGCTGACCGAGAAGCTCGAGGAGGACGCGCCCTTCGCGGCGCGCTTCTACCGGGCGCTGGGCTCGTTCCTGGCGGCGCGCCTGCGCAGCACGGTGCTCGAGCTGGGCGACGCGCGCGCGACCGGATCGGCCCGGGCCGACGATGCCGAGGACGAGCTCGACCCCGAGCTGCTCGACGCGCTCGAGCTGGCGGGCGCCCGCTTCGACTGGATGCTCGGCCGGCTGCGGGGCGAGTAGTGTCGCAGCGGCCGGGCGGGTTGTTCCGCAAGCAGGCGCTCGAGCGGCTGTCGTCCCCCGATCGCCTCGACGAGCTGCTGGTCGTGCTCGGCCGGCGCGACTGGCTGCTGCTCGCCACCGCGGCGACGCTCGTGGGCGCGGCGCT
The DNA here is from genome assembly GCA_964569055.1 of uncultured Planctomycetota bacterium. Taxonomy (GTDB): domain Bacteria; phylum Planctomycetota; class J058; order J058; family J058; genus JAWLGW01. The sequence goes on from CAZMSZ010000259.1 coordinate 3,345, forward strand.
GGCGTGGGGCGTCCTGGGGCGGATCCCGCTCTACGCCGAGGGGCGCGCGGTCCTGGCCCGCCCGGGTGCGGTGGCGCCGCTCGCGGCGCACGCGGCGGGAGTCCTCGAGCGGCTCGACCTCGAGGTGGGCGCGCGGGTCGAGGCGGGGGCGGTGGTGGGGCGGGTGGACCAGCCGCTCCTCGAGCAGCGGCTGGCCGAGCGGCGACGGGCGCTCGAGCGGACGGCGGCGCACCACGCCGCCCGCCGCGCCGGCCAGGCGGCGGAGCACGCCGCCGTCCGCGCGGCGCTCGAGCTGCGCCGCGACCGCGCCGAGCGCCGGATCGAGGAGGCGCGGGCCGCCGCCGACGCGGCGTACCGCGGGCTGGCGGCGGCCGCCGCCCAGGACCGCGCGCGGCTGGCCGAGCTGGAGGCGCTGGCCCGCGCGCACCTCCTCGCGGCGCGCGAGCGCCAGGCGGCGGTTCGGCGGCTGCGGACGGAGGGGAGCTCGTCCGACCAGGGCGTGCTCGACGCGGAGCGGGTGGTCGTCGCCGCGGGCAGCGTGCTCGGCGACGTCGACCTGCGCGCGTTCGCGCTCTCCCAGGCCGAGCTCGCCGCCGAGCAGGCCTGGGTCGAGGCGCTCCACCGCACGCTCGACCTCGAGGACGCGCTGAGCGCGATGGACCAGGAGGAGGCGCGCCTGGCCGCCCGCGAGGCCGAGCTGGCCGCCGACCAGACCCTGGAGCTGGCCGCGGCGCGCGCCGAGGTCGAGGCGGCCGAGCTCGAGCTGCACGAGGCCGCGACGTTGCGCGCGGCGCGCTCGGGGACGGTGCTGGAGCTGGCCGTCGTGGTGGGCGACCACGTGGCGCCGGGCCAGCGCCTGGCGTCGCTGATCGCCGACGGCTCGTCCGAGGGGCCGCTCGTGGCGCTGGGCTTCTTCGACGTGAAGGGCGGCAAGCTGGTGCGGCCGGGCGCGCGCGCCGAGCTCACGCCCGACATGGTCGAGCGGGAGCGGTTCGGCGGGGTGGTGGGCCACGTTCGGGAGGTCGCCACGTTCCCCCTGAGCACCGCCGCTGCCGCGAGCCTGTTGGGCGACCGCGAGCAAGCCGCGTCGCTGACCGCCAAGGGGCGGCAGGTCCACCTCACGATCGAGCTGGAGCCTGCGCCCGGGACCGTGAGCGGGTACGCCTGGACGCTCTCGGGCGGCCCGGAGCTCGCGCTGAGCGAGGGGACCACGGCCGACGTCCGGGTGCGCGTGGAGGAGGTCCCGCCGCTGGCGCTCCTGCTCCCGGCGCTGCGCGCGCTCCTGCTCGACGAGAGGCCCGCTTGGCGGTGAGCGAGGACCGGGTCCGGACGCCGACCGTCCTGCAAATGGAGGCCGTGGAGTGCGGCGCGGCGGCGCTGTGTATCGTGCTGGCCTACCACGGGCGGGTGGTGCCGCTGCCGGTCCTGCGCCGCCAGTGCGGCGTGTCGCGCGGCGGGAGCAAGGCCTCCAACCTGGTCAAGGTCGCGCGCGAGTACGGCCTGGTGGCCAAGGGCCTCAAGCGCGAGGTCGACCGCCTGGCCGAGCTGCCGCGCCCGTTCATCGTGTTCTGGTCGTTCAACCACTTCCTGGTCGTCGAGGGGTTGACCCCGGGCCGCGTGTTCCTGAACGACCCCGCCTGCGGCCCGCGCTCGGTCAGCCGCGACGAGTTCGGCGACTGCTTCACGGGGGTCGTGCTCACCTTCGAGCCGACGCCCGAGTTCACGCGGGGCGGACGCTTTCCGACGCTGCTGGAGGCCCTGGCCCAGCGCCTGGACGGCTCGTGGCGCGAGGTGGGCTACTGCGCGGCGGCGGGGGCGCTCAACGGGGTGCCGCTGATCGCGGGGGCGTTCTTCGGCCAGCTGTTCATCGACCACGTCCTGGTGGCCCAGCGGCCCGACTGGCTGATCCCGCTGCTCCTGGCCATGGCGCTCACGGTGGCGCTGGGCGTGCTCACCACCCGGCTCCAGCTGCGGGCGCTCCGCCGGCTGGGGAGCCGCCTCGCGCTCCTGCACACCGACCGGTTCGTGCACCACCTCCTCGCCCTGCCGGCGAGCTTCTACGTGCAGCGCTTCGCGGGCGAGGTCGCCGACCGGGTGCGCCTCAACCAGAAGGTGGCCGACGTGATCACCGGCCCGCTCGGCCGGGCGGCGACCGACGTGACCGTGCTGGCGCTGCTGGCCGCGACCATGCTCGCCTACGACGCGGCGCTGACCGCGGCGGTGCTGGCGGCGGCCGGCGCGTCGTTCTGGGCGCTGCGCCGGCTCACGCTTCGCGTGGCCGACGAGACGCGGCGCGTGTCGCTCGAGCTGGGCAAGAGCGCGGGCGTGGTGGTGGGCGGGCTGCGCGGGATCGAGACGATCAAGGCGGCGGCGGGCGAGGACCACGTGTTCCAGCGCTGGGCGGGCCACTACGGCAAGGCGCTCGGCGACCAGCAGCGGGTCGCGGTCGCGGCCGCCAACCTGGCCATCCTGCCCGAGCTGACCCTGGCGCTGGTGAGCCTGCTGGTGGTGGTCCTGGGCGGCCTGCGCGTGCTCGACGGCCAGCTCACGATCGGCGGGCTGTCCGCGTTCTTGCTGCTGGTGACGCGGTTCAACGCCCCGATCGAGAGCCTGGCCCGCCTGGCCCTCACGATCCAGGACCTGCGCGGCGACCTGGGCCGGCTGGACGACGTGCTCGACAACCCGGTCGCGCCCGCGCCCGCTCCGACGATGGAGGCGCCGGCCGCGCTCGACGGCCGGGTGGAGCTGGAGGGCGTGCGCTTCGCCTACAGCTCGGTCGACCCGCCGATCGTCCAGGACTTCTCCCTGCGCGTGGCGCCGGGCCACGTGGTGGCGCTGGTCGGCGCGAGCGGCTCGGGCAAGTCCACGGTGGGCCGCCTGCTGGCCGGGCTGTACGAGCCCGACGCGGGGCGGATCCTGTACGACGGGATCCCGCGCGGCGCGCACCGGCCCGAGGTCCTCAGCGACGGCGTGGCCCTGGTGGAGCAGGAGGTGCTGCTGTTCGCCGGGACGGTCCTCGACAACCTCACGCTGTGGGACGAGACCCTCTCGCGCGAGCAGGTCGTGCGCGCCTGCGAGGACGCGCTGATCCACGAGGTGATCCTGGGGCTCCCGGGCGGCTACGGGGCCGAGCTGCTGGAGGGCGGCGCCAACCTGAGCGGAGGGCAGCGCCAGCGGCTGGAGCTGGCCCGGGCGCTGGTGCGCGAGCCGCGGGTCCTGATCCTCGACGAGGCGACGAGCGCGCTCGACGCCGAGACCGAGGCGGCCGTGGTCAAGAACCTGCGGCGGCGCGGCTGCACCTGCGTGGTGGTCGCGCACCGGCTGAGCACGATCCGCGGGGCCGACGAGATCGTGGTCCTCGAGCGCGGCAAGGTCGTGCAGCGCGGGACCCACGAGGCCCTCAGCACGCGCGCCGGGCCGTACCGGCGCCTGCTCGAGGCCGAGCCCGCGCCCGCGGGGACCCGGTGAGCGTCCGGATCGACGGCGGCCTGGTGCGCCTCGATGCGGCGCCGGCGCCGCGCCTGGCGCAGGTCGTCGCGGGCTCCCTGCAGGTGTTCGCGGCGCGCCTCGAGGACGGCCGCCCCGAGGGGCCGCGGCGCTTCCTGTTCGAGTGCGGGCCGGGCGACCCGCTCCTGTTCCTGCCCACGCGGCGCGTCGCGCAGCACGGCCTGATCGCCGTCGGACGCGCCGACATCGAGGCCGTCCCGGCGGGGGACGCCGCCGCCTGCGACGGGTGGGTGAGCAAGCTGGCCACGAGCCTGGCCACCGTCCCGCCGCCACCGGGCGCGCTGTTCGCCGAGCCGCTCGCCGAGCGGCTCGCGCCGGGGACCCTCCTGGGAGGGCCCGCCGAGGGCGCGCCGCGCTGGCTGCGCGTCCGCGAGGGGGTGGTGCGCCTGCAGGACCTGACCGAGGTCGGGCCCGACGACGGCGCGGTGCCGCTGCGCGCGCCGCTGTGGGCGCTGGCCCAGGGCGACGAGGAGGTCGCGCTCGGCGACGACGCGCCGCCCACGGATCCGCTCGAGGGGCCGCTGCGGCTGCTCGAGCTGGTGCTCGCTGCGCTGGCCCGCCTCGAGGCCGCCGACGCCGCGGACCGCCTGGAGCGGCTCGAGCGACGCCGCGCCCTCGCCGCGGAGGCCTCGCGGCGGAGCGCCCTCCAGCTGGCGGAGGTCCTCGCGCCCGAGGGCGCGGCGGCCGCGCCGCCGGCCGGCGGGGGCGAGGTGTTCCGGGCCGCCGCGCTGGTGGGGCGGGCCCTCGGCCTCGAGCTGCGGGCGCCGTCCGAGGAGGGCGCGGGCGGCGCCGCGGTCGAGGCGATCGCGTCCGGCTCGCACGTCCGCACGCGGGCGGTGCTCCTGCGCGACGACTGGTGGCGGCAGGACTGCGGGCCGCTGGTGGCGTTCGACGGCCCCGAGCGGCGGCCCGTGGCCCTGCTCCCCGCCGAGGGCGGGGGCTACGAGCGGGTCGACCCCGCGAGCGGCGCGCGCGAGCGCGTCACCGGCGCGAACGAGGGCGCGCTCGACCGCGTGGCGTTCATGTTCTACGAGCCGCTCGCGCCGCCGGGCGAGCTCGTGGCGGGGCTCCTCCGCGGCGGGCGCGGCGACGTCGCGCGCCTGCTGCTCGCCTCGGCCGTGGCGGCCGCTCTGGGTTTGGCGCTGCCGCGCGTCCTGGCCACGATCATCGACCAGGCGCTCCCCGCGGCCGACCGTCCGCGCATGCTGGAGCTGAGCCTGGTGCTGCTGGTGGCGGCGTTCGGCGCGGCGGTGTTCCGGGCGGCCGCGGGCTACGGGGCCGTGCGCCTGTCGACGCTGGTCGACCACCGCCTGCAGAGCGGTGTGATCGACCGCCTGCTGCGGCTGCCGCTGGCGTTCCACCGCCGCTACGCGTCGGGCGACCTGGTGACGCGGGCCATGGCGATCCACGAGATGCGCGCGCGCGTCGGCAGCACGCTCATGGCGGCGCTGGTGGCGGCGCTGATGTCCGTGGTGCACCTGGCCGTCCTGATCGGGTTCGGCGGGAAGCTGGCGCTGCTCGCCCTGGGGACGGGCGCGGTGTGCGCCCTGGTGGTCCTCGCCGTGGGGGTGCGCATGCGCGCGCTCTCGCGGGCCTGGCTCGAGGTCTCCTCGGCCAGCCAGGGCCTGGTGAACCAGCTCGTGGGCGGGGTGACCAAGCTGCGCGTGGGCGGCGCGACCGACCGCGCGGTGGAGCGGTTCGCCGTCCACCTGGCGCGTCAGCAGGAGCTGCGCCTGCGGCAGAACGCGCTGCGGGACGTGATCGCGACGCTGAACGGGGCCCTCCCCGTGACCTCCAGCCTGGCGCTCTACGCGCTGACCGCCTACGTGCTGCGGCAGGAGGCGGCCGCCGCGGCGCTTCTCGGCGGGGTCGCGCCCGAGCCCACGGTCACGCCCGGCGGGTTCTTGGCCTTCCAGGCCTCGTTCGCGGCCTTGATCGCGGGGATCACGCTGCTCGGCAACTCCTACACCGACCTGCTCGACGCCGGCAACCTGTGGGAGCGCGCCCGCCCGATCGTGGAGACCGCGCCGGAGGGGCGCGGCGGCCAGGCCGACCCGGGGCGGCTGCGCGGGCGGCTGGCCGTCGAGCGCGTGACCTTCCGCTACCGCGAGGGCGGGCCGGCGATCCTGGGCGACGTCACGATCCGGGCCGAGCCGGGCGAAATGATCGCGCTGGTCGGCGGGTCGGGCAGCGGCAAGTCGACGTTGCTGCGGGTCGTGCTCGGCCTCGAGCAGCCCGACGAGGGGAGCGTCCTCTACGACGACCAGGACCTGAGCGGCCTGGACGTGGCGGCGGTCCGCCGGCAGATCGGCACGGTCATGCAGGAGGGCCGGATCACCGCGGGGTCGATCCTGACCAACGTCAGCGGCGGGCGCACGCTCGGGCTGAGCGAGGTCGGCGAGGCGGTCAAGGCGGCGGGCCTCGACGAGGACGTCGAGGCCATGCCCATGGGCCTGCACACCGTGATCAGCGAGGGCGGCGTCAACCTCTCCGGCGGGCAGCGCCAGCGCCTGCTGCTGGCGCGGGCCTTCGCCATGCGCCCGACCGTGTTCGTGCTCGACGAGGCGACCAGCGCGCTCGACAACCGGACGCAGGCGATCGTCACGGCCAGCCTGGCGCGGCTGAACGCCACGCGCGTGGTCGTGGCACACCGCCTGAGCACGATCCAGGGCGCTGACCGGATCTACGTGCTGGAGCGGGGCCGGATCGTGCAGGAGGGCACCTTCGCCGCGCTGTCCGCGGTGGACGGCCCGTTCCGCGCCCTCGTGCGGCGCCAGCTCCCCGAGGGCGACGTGGAGCAGCTCGCGGCCGCGGCCGGCCCGTTGTTTCGCGGAGCGACGCCCGTGCGACCCGACGCCGGCGGGTGACGGGACCGCCGGGGCGTCGCACCATGACGGGACGGAGGACGTCATGACCCCCGAGCTCCCCGACGAGACCGACGCCTCGGGCGCGTTCAAGCGCCAGACCAGCGCCTTCCGCCGCTGGGTGACGGCCGACGGCAGCTCGGGCTTTCCGGCCGCCCCCGGTCGGTATCACCTCTACGTCTCGTACGCCTGCCCCTGGGCCCACCGCACGCTGATCGTGCGCCGGCTCAAGCGGCTCGAGGACGCGGTCGGAGTGACCGCGGTGGACCCGATTCGCGACGAGCGCGGGTGGCGGTTCGCGCCCGACCTCCCCGAGTGCGGCCCCGACCCGATCAACGGCTTCACGTTCCTCTCGGAGGCCTACCGCGCCACCGACCCGGCGTTCCGCGGGCGGGTGACCGTGCCGGTCCTGTGGGACACGGTCAGCGGGCAGATCGTCAACAACGAGTCGAGCGAGGTGATCCGCATGCTGAACGCGGCGTTCGACGCCTGGGGCGACGCCTCGGTCGACCTCTACCCCGAGCCGCTGCGGGCCGAGATCGACGCGCTCAACGCGCGCGTCTACGAGGCGGTGAACGACGGCGTCTACCGCTGCGGGTTCGCCGCCACCCAGGACGCCTACGACGCCGCCTTCGGCCCGCTGTTCGAGGCGCTCGACGAGCTCGAGCAGCGCCTCGCCCGCCGGCGCTACCTCGTGGGCGACCGCCTGACCGAGGCGGACGTGCGCCTGTTCACCACGCTGGTCCGCTTCGACGCCGTCTACTACGGCCACTTCAAGTGCAACCTGCGACGGATCGTGGACTACCCGGCCCTGTGGGGCTGGCTGCGCGACGTCTATCAGCAGCCAGGTGTGGGCGAGACGGTCCGCATGGACCACATCAAGCGCCACTACTACGTCACCCACCGCGCGATCAACCCGAGCGGGATCGTGCCGCGGGGGCCGGCCCTCGACTTCACCACGCCGCACGGCCGCGCGGCGCTGTAGCTCAGGCGTCGGCGCGACGCTCCTCCCGCTCGCGGACCTGGACCAGCAGAGAGTCGGGCGCGGCGCCGCGGGCCGTGGCGAGGGTGACGTGCTGGTAACCGAGCCCGCTCAGCCCGTTCTTCCAGCGGATCTCTCCAGTAGCTGGCTCGAGCGCGAACAGCAGCCCACGCGAGGCGGCGTAGACCGTGTCCGGCTCGACGAGGAGCGTCACGATCTCATAGCCGGTCTCGGGCAGGCTGACATCCCACACCATGCGCCCGGTGCGCTTGCTCACCGCGCGCACGTGGCCGCGCGTCCCCACGAACAGCAACTCGTCGCACCTGGGCTTCCTGCGTCGGGCCATGAC
>CAZMSZ010000260.1:0-10947 GCA_964569055.1 uncultured Planctomycetota bacterium
GGAGGTGATCCAGCACCTCTACCAGCGCTGGGGGCGCGACCGGGCGGCGATCGCCGCGACCGTGATCACCTACCGCACCCGCTCGGCGGTGCGCGACGTGGCCAAGGTGTTCGGGCTGGGCGAGGGTCCGATCGAGGGGGAGGACCCGCGCAGCGCCCTCGCGCGCCGGCTGATCGTGGAGCTGCACGGCTTCCCGCGCCACCTCTCGCAGCACGTGGGCGGGTTCGTGATCACCCGCGGGCCGCTGGCGGAGCTGGTCCCGATCGAGAACGCCGCCATGCCCGGCCGGACCGTGGTCGAGTGGGACAAGGACGACCTCGACACGCTCAAGATCCTCAAGGTCGACTGCCTGGGGCTGGGCATGCTGACCTGCATCCGCAAGGCGTTCGCGCTGATCGCCGCCGAGGGCGGCCCGGCGCTCGAGCTGGCCACGATCCCGCCCGACGACGAGGAGGTCTACGCCATGCTGAGCCGGGCGGACGCCCTGGGCGTGTTCCAGGTGGAGAGCCGCGCCCAGCTCAACATGCTCCCGCGCCTGCGGCCGCGCTGCTTCTACGACCTCGTGATCGAGGTCTCGCTCGTGCGCCCGGGGCCGATCCAGGGCGGGATGGTGCACCCCTACCTGCGCCGTCGGCAGGGGCTCGAGCGGGTGGCCTCGATCTCCCCCGCCGCCGACCGCGTGCTCGCCAAGACGCTCGGGGTGCCGATCTTCCAGGAGCAGGCCATGCGCCTCGCCATCGAGGCGGCCGGCTTCACCCCCGACGAGGCCGAGGCGCTGCGCAAGGCCATGGGCGCCTGGCGCAAGGAGGGCGCCATGGGCCCGTTCCGCCGCCGGTTCGTGGAGGGGGCGGTCGCGCGCGGGGTGACGCCCGAGGCGGCCGAGCAGCTGTTCGACCAGATCAGCGGGTTCGGCGAGTACGGGTTCCCCGAGAGCCACGCCGCCTCGTTCGCGCGGCTGAGCTACCTCTCGGCCTGGCTCAAGCGCTACTTCCCCGCTGCCTTCACCTGCGCGCTCCTCAACAGCCAGCCCATGGGGTTCTACGCCCCCGCGCAGCTCGTGCGCGACGCGCGCGAGCACGGGGTGCGCGTGCTCCCGGTCGACGTGGAGGCGAGCGGCTGGGACCACCGGCTGGAGTGGGTGGGGGGCGCGCGCGGGCCGGCGCGGGCGGCGCCGCGCGGGGCGCCCCCCGCGCGCTGGGGCGAGGGCGGCCCCGCGATCCGCCTCGGGCTGCGCAAGGTGCGCGGCCTCGCCGAGCGCGACGGGCTCCGGATCGAGCGAGCGCGCGCGCAGGGCGGCCCGTTCGGCACGGTGGCGCGCCTGGCGCGCCGGGCCGGGGTCGGGCGGGAGGCGCTCGAGCGGCTGGCCGCCGCCGACGCCCTGCGCAGCCTGGCCCCCTCGGCGGCGCCCGAGGCGGCCGCCTCGTCCGATCCGCCCGCTCCGCGCAGGGCGCGTCCGCGCCGCGACGCGCTCTACGACGCGCTGGCCGAGCGCGGCCACGACCTGCCCCTGTTCGCGCGGGCCGACCCGCGCGAGGACGTGGCGCGCCTCCCCGCGCTGAGCGAGGCCGAGGAGGTCACGGCCGACTACGGGGCGCTCGGGCTGTCGCTGCGGCGGCATCCGCTCGCCTTCTGCCGCAAGGCGCTGGAGGAGCTCGGCGCGGCGCCGCTCGAGCTCCTCGGGCGCGCGCGCGACGGGTCGCGGGTGTGCGTGGCCGGCCTGGTGATCTGCCGGCAGCGCCCCTCGACCGCAGGCGGGGTGGTGTTCACCACGCTCGAGGACGAGACCGGGGTGGGCAACCTCCTGGTCCGCCCCCGCGAGGTCGAGCGCTTCGCGCGCGTCCTCCCCGCCGCGCGCTGCCTGCTCGCCCACGGCAAGGTCGAGCGGGAGGGGCCGGTGGTGCACCTCCTCGTCACCCGCCTCCGCGACCTGTCCGCCATGCTCGGCGACCTGCGCGTGGAGAGCTACGACTTCAGGTAGGGGAAGCCGGTCGTGTGAGACGCCCCGCTAGGATCGAGCGCAGACAGCGCCAAGGACGCAGAGATCTCTGCGATCCTGGCGCTCTCTGCGCTTCGTACTCCCTTTGCCAGCCGAGGCGGCTTGCCGAGCGGCAGCGTCCTCGCCCCTCGCTCGCGCAGGCCCTCACCCGGCATGGCATGCTGACCAGGTCCGCGGAGAGCCTCGCGTGAACATCTGCATCCTGTCTTCGAGCCCCAAGGTCGGCAGCACCCGACGCCTCAAGGAGGTGCTGCGGGGGCGCGGGCACAAGGTCCGCGTGCTCCACCCGCTCGGGTTCCGGATCGTGATGGACCAGGGGCGGCCGAGCCTGTTCTACGAGGACAAGCCGCTCGGCAAGGAGCCCGAGGCGGTGATCCCGCGGATCGGGCACTCCAAGACCTTCTTCGGCACCTCGGTGGTGCGTCAGTTCGAGCAGATGGGGATCTACTCGCTCAACTCGGCCCACGCGATCACGCTCTCGCGCAACAAGCTGCGCGCGCTGCAGCAGCTCAGCAAGTACGGGGTGGGGATCCCGCGGACGGTGTTCGTGCCCGAGCGCTCCAGCCTGCGCGCCGCGATCGACCTCGCCGGCGGCGCGCCGGTCGTGATCAAGCTGCTCGAGGGGACGCAGGGGATCGGGGTGATCCTGGCCGAGACCGAGGCGGCGGCCACCGCGATCCTGGAGACCATGCAGAGCACCAAGCAGGACGTGCTGGTGCAGCGGTTCATCCACGAGAGCCGCGGCCGCGACGTGCGGGCCCTGGTGGTGGGCGGCAAGGTGATCGCCGCCGTGCGGCGCACCGCGCAGGCGGGCGAGTTCCGCAGCAACGTGCACCGCGGCGCCACCGCGGCCGCGCTCACGCTCGAGCCGGCCTACGAGCAGGCGGCGATCCGCGCCGCCCAGATCCTCGGCCTCGAGATGGCGGGCGTCGACATGCTCGAGTCGGAGGCCGGCCCCAAGGTGATGGAGGTCAACTCCTCGCCCTCGATCGCCGGCATGGAGGAGGCCACCGGGCTCGACCTCGCCACCCCGATCGTCGACCACATCGAGGCCGCCGCCCCGCTCCCGCCGGTGGACATCCGCCAGCGCCTCACCCTCCCGCACGGCCACGGGGTGGCCGACGTCCCCGTCCCCCGCGGCGCGCGCCTGATCGGCAAGTCGCTGCGCGACACCGGTCTGCGCGACCACGGCGTGCAGGTCCTGAGCGTGCAGCGCGGCGCCGAGGTGTTCGCCAGCCCCCGCGGCGACTTCCAGATCCAGGCGGACGACGTCCTGCTCTGCTTCGGTCCGCTCGAGGCGATCCGCGCCCAGCTCACCCCGCGCAAGCGCAAGCGCGCGCTCGACGAGCAGAGCGGCAGCCACGAGGTCTCGGGCCGGGTCGCGCGGCAGGAGGCCGAGGAGCCGGCGCCGAGGCCCGAGCCGGCGGACGCGGGGAGCTGAGAGAGGAGCGGTGAGGATGAAGCCGGAAATATGAAATATCAACAGGGAATTAGAAATTTGAAATTAGAAATTAGCTTCGCTGGAGAGCGACCCAATTGCACGCAATAAATTTCAAATTTCTAATTTTCAGTTCCTAATTGATATTTCGTATTTCCTTCGCCTCTCTACCTCCGCACCTTCCCGTGCGGCGTCCCCTCCACGTAGCCGGCCAGGGTCTGGACGCCGACCACGACCTTGTCGTGGAAGTCGCGGCAGCTCGTCCCGCCGGCGTAGGTGAACGCGCTCTGCACGCCGGTGATGATCTCGATCAGGATCGCGCCCACGCTCTCGCGGCCCTCCTGTAGGTAGATCCGCGAGGACGAGATCCCCTCGCGGAAGAAGCCGCGCTTGGCGCGCTCGAACGGGTCGAGCTCGGCGGCGCGGTCCTCGACGGCGCGGCCGCTCGCCATGCCGAAGTTCACCTTGTAGAGCTGCCCTTCGCGGTCCTCCTCGATGTCGCCCGGGCTCTCGTAGGTGCCCGAGAGCATGGTCCCGACCATCACGCGCGAGGCGCCGGCCGCGAGGTACAGGGCCACGTCGCGCGGGTGCTTCACCCCGCCGTCGGCCCACACGTGCTTGCCGTGGCGGCGCGCCTCCTGCGCGCACTCCAGCACCGAGCTGAAGGTGGGTCGGCCGGCGCCGGTCTGCATGCGCGTGGTGCACATGGCGCCCGGGCCGACGTTGACCTTGACCACGTCGGCCCCGGCCTCGATCAGGGCGCGCGTCCCCTCGGCCGTGCACACGTTCCCCGCCACCAGCGGGAGCGCGTCGCTCCCCAGGGCCGCCCGGACCGCCGCGACCGCCTCGAGCATGCGGCGCTGGTGCCCGTGGGCGGTGTCGATCACGAGCACGTCCACCCCCGCCTCGCGCAGGGCGACCGCTCGCTCGCGCGCGTCGGCCGAGATCCCCAGCGCCGCCGCGATCATGAGCTTGCCGCGCGGGTCGAGCGCGGGCGCGAGCACCTCGAGCCGGACCGCGTCGTCGCGGGTGAGCACGCCGAGCACCCGCCGCTCGGCGTCGATCACCGGCGCCGCGCGCACGCGCGCCTCCTCCAGCTTGCAGAACGCCTCGCGGTTGCTCGTCTCGGGCGAGATCGTGACCAGGCTGCGGGACATGAGGCGGTGCGCGGGGGTGTACTGGTCCTGGTCGCGCAGGTCGGCGTGCGTGATCACGCCGAGCAGGCGTCGCTCGGCGTCGGCCACGATCACCATGTCGTGGGAGCGCTTGCGAATGATCCCCTGCACGTCGCGCAGGGTCGCCTCGGGCGTGACGACCAGCGCCGTGTCGTGGCGGGCGTGGGCCTGCTTGAGGTGCCGCACGATCCGGGCCACGGTCTTGAGCTCCATGTCCTGCGGCAGCACGCCCAGCCCGCCGAAGCGGGCCATGGTCTCGGCCATGCGCTTGCCCGTGACGGCGTTCATGTTGGCCGAGACCACCGGGTGCGAGCCGCCCGGGAAGTCGACCGGCGTCAGGTCGACCTCGTTGCGCGAGCGGCCGTCGAAGTAGCCGGGGACGACGAACACCTCGTCGAGGGTCAGCTCGAGCAGCGCGTCGCGCTCGGGGTGGAGGAAGCGCATCGGGCACCTTCGCGGGTCGGGCCCCCTGCGACCGGCGGGCCGGCGTGAGCCTACTCGCTCGCGCCGGTCCTCGCCGCGGTCGCCTCACCGGGGGCGCGCCCGCCCGCCGCGCCTCCCGGTCGGGTCGTCGGTCGGAGCGGACCGTCCACGGCCGCGAGCACCTCGCCCAGGATCGCCAGGAACCGCTCGGGGTGCTCCTCGTGCGGGCAGTGGCCGCAGTCTTCGAACACCTCGAGCCGCGCCGCCGGGAGCAGCGCCGCCACCGCCTGGCCGTAGCGCAGCGGCAGCACCCGATCGCGGGCGCCCCACACCAGCGTGGTCGGCACCGCCAGGTTCGGCAGCCGCGCCGCCAGCGCCGCGCTGGCGCGCCCGAGCGCGCCGGCCGCCGCGCAGGCTGCGGCGTGGCTCCCCGGGCGCGCCAGCGGCGCGAACCCGGCCAGGACCTCGTCGCTGACCCCGGCGCGCCGGAAGGCGGCCCACGCCAGGGCGGGCCGGGCGAAGGCCGGGTTGCCGGCGGTCAGCCGGAACAGCGGCGCCAGCGCGCTCCAGCCGAGCAGCCGGAACGGCAGCTCGGGCAGGCGCAGCGGCGCGGCGAGCGGGCTGACGAGCACCAGGCGCTCGACCGCCCAGGGCCGCGCCAGGGCGTGCTCGAGCAGCACCGCCCCGCCGAGCGAGTTCCCCACCGCGGCGTGCAGCCGCGAGACTCCGAGCGCGCGGAGCAGCACCTCCAGCCAGCCGGCGAGGGCGGCGGGCGAGTAGTCGCCCGGCGGGCGGTCGCTCCAGCCGAACCCGCGCAGGTCGGGCGCGATCACGCGGTGCGTGGCCGCCAGCGCGGCCACGGTCTCGCGCCAGGTGTAGGAGGAGTGCAGGAAACCGTGGAGCAGGAGCACCGCCGGCCCCTCGCCCACGTCCACGCAGTGGACGCGCTCGCCCCCCAGCTCCACGTACTGGCCCCGCGGGTGCCACGACACGGCGGCCAGTATCGCGGAGGAGGGAGCGCCGCGGGAGAGCGGTACGCGGACGTCGTCAGCGGGCGGGCCAGCGCTTGGCGAGCCGATCGATCGCCGCGTACAGCGGCGGCAGCGCCAGCGCGAGCGCGAGCGCGTCCAGCGCGTTGTCCACCCGGAGCTTCTGGAGGATCCCGCTCGGCGTGACGCCCACGACGAGGCCCGCGAGGAGAACGGTGCCCAGGACGGTGCACGCGAGCTGCCGTCCGAGCGACGCGCCCAGGACGCGCGCGACGCAGACGAGCGCGTACGGCAGGACCCGCACTAGGATCTCCACGGACACCACGCGCGCGGCCACTGCGAAGGAGGCCGCGGCCTCCAGCGCGCCCGTGAGCGAGCCGCTCGCCCAGACCTCGCACGCGTACTGCATCTGGACCCTGGCGAGCCACTGCGCGAGCGCCACGGCGGGGAGGGCGACCAGGCCCACCAGCGCGGTCCAACCCAAGGCGGGCGTCCCGAGCCGGCGTCGCGCGCCGAGCTCGAGCGCGCTCGCCGCGACGGCGCTCGCCGCGGCCGCTGCGCCCGCCGTCAGCACCGCCCGGCGAGGAGGACGCCGAGAGGCACGAGGTCGGAGTACGTGGCCACCAGCGCGGACACAGTGCACAGCGCGCCGAGGGGCGCGACCAGCGCGGCGCGCAGCGCGACCACGAGCGCCAGCGCGCGCCCCTGCTCAGCGGTTGGGTGCGAGGTATCCAGCGCCGCCCCCCACCCCTCGAGTGTGAACGTCACCCGTGGTGAGCCGCCGAGCGGCGCGCCGTCAGGGCGGCGTCAGCTCGGCGAACAGCGGCAGGTGATCGGAGGCCTGGGTCGGCACCGCCCGGCCGCCGGGGATCGCGGGCAGCCCGCGGCTGAAGATCCAGTCGAGCCGCTGCGGGAAGAAGCCGATCCCGAGCTGGGTGAAGCTCTTGTAGCCGGCCGTCGCGTCCTGCCAGCCCGCCGCGAGGATCGTGCGGATCGCCGGCTCCGCCGAGGGGGCCAGCGTGCAGTCCTGGCGCATGGGGTTGCAGGTCCAGGTGTTGAAGTCGCCGCCGATCACCTGCCGCGCGGGGCGGGTGGGGGCGGCGGCGTCGGCGAGCACCTCGCGCAGCTGCTTCTCGCGGTCGAACCCGTTGTCGCGGGTGGCGAGGTGCACCGCGTAGAACCGGACCCGCTCCCCGGCGATCAACAGGTCGGCGCCGATCGCGTGTCGCCCGCCGATCCGGTCGAGCTTGCCGTAGTGGTCGTAGGCCGCCTGGAAGCGGATGTGCGTCACGTTGCCGATCGGATACTTCGAGAGGATCGCGGTGCAGTGCTCGCCGCCGCCCGGGACCTCGAGGTGGCGGTCCCACTGGGGCGCGAGCACGTAGTCCATGCGCAGGGTCCGGGCGATGTCGCGCCCCATGTTGATCCGCGGCGGGCGCGAATCGGGGTCGTAGCGCGGCACCTCGGTCAACAGCAGCACGTCGGCGTCGGCGAGGTCGGGGTCGGTCGCGAGCTGGCGGAGCACGCGGGCGCTGTCGCGGCCGAACTCCACGTTCCAGGCCACGACCTTCAGCGCGGCCGGGACCTGCATCGGGTCGCGGTCGCTGAACGAGTCCGACTCGAGGACGTGCGGGACGTGGACCGGATCGCCGCCGTTCGCCAGGTAGCCCGGCGGGAGCTGGATGAGCGGACCTGCCGGCACGTTGACGCCGACCGGCACCCAGGGCCCGGTCCCCGAGGCCACGGCCGCCGGCGTGGCGGTGGCGGTGGCGGCGCGCCCGCCGCCGCCCTCCTGCGCGCAGCCCGCGGCGAGCGCGAGGACGGCGAGGAGGGTGAGCGCGGGGCGCGCGGACCCGCCGCGGGTCGAGGGGGTGGTGCTCATTGATGCCGCCTCGGGGGCAGGGACTGCCGGCCCGGAATGGCACAGAGTCTGCCAACTGGGGGCGACCAGGTCCAGCATTCCCCCGGGAAGCCGCATGGCGCCTGGGCTCCCGCTCTCCCGCCGGTCGGTCCGCTCGGGCGCGTATGGTGAGGCCATGGACGGCCCCCTGCGCCACCCGGCGGAGCTCGCGCGCGCCCCCACGGTGCCCCTCGAGGGGGCCGACGCAGCCGAGGACGCGCCCGGGCCGGCGGCCGTCTCCCAGGCCGCCTCAGCGCAGCCGGAGGCGATCCCGGCCGACCTCCGGCTCCCCGCGCGCTACGTCGTGCGCGGCCTCCTCGGCCGCGGCGGGTTCGGCGCGGTCTACCTCGCCGACGACCTCGAGCTCGGGCGGCCGGTGGCGCTCAAGGTGCTGGCCGAGCTCGGCCCCGCCCAGGCCGCCCGGCTGCGGCGCGAGGCGCGCACCACCGCCCGGCTCGACGCGCCCGGGATCGTGAAGGTCTACGAGGTCGGCTGCCACGAGGGCCAGCACTACATCGCCATGCAGTACCTCCCCGGCCGCAGCCTGGCCGAGGCCCGCCTCGAGCGCCCCGCGCTGGTGCGGGTGGCGCGCGAGCTGGCCCTCGCGCTCCACCACGCGCACGAGCGCGGCGTCGTCCACTGCGACGTGAAGCCCGAGAACGTGCTGCTCGACGCGGCCGGACGCCCGCACCTGACCGACTTCGGGATCGCCCTCGACCGCGCGGTCGAGCCGACCGGCGAGCCGGGCGTGCTGGTGGGCACCCCCGACCTCATGCCCCCCGAGCAGGCCCGCGGCCGGCTCGACCTCGTGGACGCGCGCAGCGACGTCTACGGCCTGGGGATCACGCTGTACCTCCTCCTCACCGGGCGCCGCCCGTTCGTGCGCGAGTCGCTCCCGCTGACCCTGGCCGCTGTGCTCGGGGCCGAGCCGGCGCGGCTCCGCAGCCTCGACCCGAGCGTGCCGCGCGAGCTGGAGGCGGTGGTGCTGCGTTGCCTGGCGAAGGAGCCGCAGGGCCGCTACCGCAACGCCCGCGAGCTGGCGGCCGCCCTGGCCGCGCTGGAGGGGGTCGCGCCTCCCCGCACGCCGGCCCCCGCCGGCGACCCGCCCGGCGCGGGCGCCCCCGAGGCGCTCGAGGCGCTGCACGCGGTGGCGACGTGGGACGCCTGGGCGAGCCGCGCCAGCCGCGACCTGGGCCGGGGCGCGGCCCCCCTGGTGCGGGCGCTGCGCCGGCTCGAGGCGCTGCTGGCCGAGCACCCCGACCTGGCCTGGCCGCGCCTGCTGCGCGGCGTGATCCGCGCGCGGCTCGGGCGGCTCGACGGCGCCCTCGACGACCTCGAGCGCGCCATCGACCGCGCGCCGCGCGGCTGGGCCTTCCTCGAGCTCGGCGAGCTCTACCGGCGCCTCGCCACCCTCGAGCAGCTGGCCCCCGAGCGTGCCTTGGCCTACGCCGACGACGAGGACCGCCTCGGCGTCACCTGGGACTACCTCGAGCTGGCGCGGGTCGCGTTCGACGAGGCGGAGCGTCGCGAGCCCGGCCTGGTCGCCTGGCGCGCGAGCGCGCTCGACGCGCTGGGTCGGCTGGCCGAGGGCGATCCGGCCGGCGGCCGCGCCGCCTGCGCCGAGCTCCTGGCCGACGACCCGGACCTCGCCGAGGTGTGGCGCCTCGACGCCCACGCCGCGGCTCGGCTCGGCGCGGATCCCCGCCCCAGCCTGGCGCGCGCGCTCGAGGTCCGCCGCGGCGACTACGAGGCCTGGCACGACCACGCCGAGGCGGACCTCGCCGCCGGCGAGCTCGACGCGGCGCGAGCCGCGGCCGACCGGGCCGCGGCGGTCGCGCCCGACTGGGCGCCCGGCCTCGTGCTCGCCGCGCGCGCCCGACTGCTCGCGAGCGCCGCGGGCCTCACCCCGGAGGAGCGCGCCGCGGTCTCGACGGCGCTGGACGGCGCCCGCCGCGCCGCTCCGCTCCCGGCCGACGTGGCCGGCGACTACCCGCCCCCCCGCACCCGAGCCGACCTCGAGGCCGCCTGGGTCGACCGCGCCCTGCGCGCCCTCGAGCCGGCCGTCGCGCGCGGCGCGTCGTCGCCGCCGCTCCGGCAGGCCCGCGCGCTCCTCCTCCGCGCCCGGCACGCCCTCGCCTTCGGCGACGACCCGCGCCCGGACCTCGACGCCGCCCTCGCCCTCGCCAACCCGCTGGCCGCCAGCGACCCGCGGGCGGGCGACCCGTGGTCAGCGGTGCTGGAGGCGGCGTTCCGCGCCCGGGCGGGCGGGCGCGAGGGCGACGGCGCAGGCTGACCGAGCGCAGCTTGCTCCGGCCGGCGCGCTGCGCCACGATCGACACCGCGATCCCACGATCTCCCTTCTCCGAGGAACACCCATGACCGCTCGTGCCCACCGTGTCCTACCGTGGCTCGCCGCCGCCCTCCTGCTCGTCTCCGCGGGCTGCACCAGCAGGCAGGCGCGCAAGGCCCGCGAGGGGATCTACAAGGCCAGCGCGCCCGAGCGCGCCGAGGTCCAGGTCACCGACCTCGTCCTCCGCAAGCCGGCCCTCGGCCCGGGCGAGACGACCACCGTCTCCATGCACCTCGCCAACCACACCGCGACCGGCACCGGCCGCCTCACCGTCCGCCTGATCGGCTACCTCGACCCCAACGACCCCCGCACCAAGGTCGAGCTCGGCAACGGCAGCATCCCCGAAGGCCTCGGCCCGGGCCGCGAGGAGCAGCCCCTCTCCTTCGAGATCAAGGCCCCGCCCACCCCCGGCACCTACTCCGCGTGGGTCGAGTTCTCCGCCAGCCAGACGGTGACCCGCGCCGCCGGCTCCGAGGGGCCGCTGAGCCTCCAGGTGCGCTGAGCACTCCGCGCAAGGCCCCGCCTCACACAACGCGCCTCGCCGCATCGGAGGCTCCCCCCGGCCCCGTCGGAGCCTGCGCCACAGGTCTCTCTTCTCCGCGCCCTACCGGAGCGGCCGCTTCAGGTCTCTCCTCCTCACGCGAGGCGCCTCGCCCCACCGGGGCCCGCCCAACCA
>CAZMSZ010000261.1:0-10898 GCA_964569055.1 uncultured Planctomycetota bacterium
GCGAGCGACAGCTCTTCCTTGGCGCTCTTGGCGGTCAATTCGCGACGGCCTCCCCTCCAGAGTCCCCCCCCCGCTCTCCGAGGGCGCTGTCGCTCCCATTCCGGTTCCGACTCCGATTCCGCCCTCGTGCTACAACCCCCCCTCGCGGAGGGCCCCATGCTCGACCCCGCTCGCTACGCGGCCGCCGTGGCGTTCGCCGCCGAGATCCACGCTGCGCAGCGGCGCAAGCAGAGCGGGACGCCGTACGTGTCGCACCTGCTCGCGGTGAGCGCGCTGGTGCTCGAGCACGGGGGAGACGAGGAGCAGGCGATCGCGGCGCTGCTGCACGACTCGATCGAGGACGTGGCCTCCGTGGACGGCGCGCTGCTCGAGGCGCGGTTCGGGGCGCGGGTCGCGCGGATCGTGCTCGACTGCACCGACACGCTGCCCGGCGACGTGCCGGGGGCCAAGGCGCCCTGGCGGGAGCGCAAGACGCGCTACCTCGAGCACCTCTCGCGCGCGCCCGACGACAGCCTGCTGGTGGCCGCCTGCGACAAGCGGCACAACCTGGGCGCGCTGGTGTACGACCTGCGCGCCGGCGGGCTGGGCGTGCTCGAGGGCTTTAACGCGGGGCCCGCCGAGCAGGTGTGGTTCTACGGCGAGGCGGTGCGCCGCTTCGCGGGGCGGGTGCCGCTCCGGCTCGAGCTCGAGCTGGCGGACCTCGCGGCGGGGTTCGAGCGCCTGGTCACGGAGGACGACACCCGGCGCTACGACGCCGAGGCCGAGTGGGCCCGCCGGCACCAGGCGGGCGAGGGCTACTGAGCGGCCGGCTTGTTCCGGTCGGGCGCGATCTCGTGCAGCATGAGCGTGTGGCCCTCGCTGTCGCGGATCAGGGCCATCTTGCACACGCCGTGGTCCATGACCTCGCCGATCGTCTCGACGCCCAGCCCGCGCAGGCGCTGCACCTCCGCCGCGATGTCGTCGGTCTCGAGGGCGAGGTAGGGCGGCGAGCCCTCCGGGCCGAACGTCTCCAGGCCGATCGACTTCCCGTCGGGGGCGTCGAGCTCGGCGTACTTCCCCTCGGCCGCGTCGAAGCGGTGCGCGAGGCCGAGCACCTCGCCGTAGAACTTCTTGGCCCGGGCCATGTCCCGCACGGGGACGCCCACGAAGGCGATCTTGGTGATCATGACGACCTCTCCTTCGTGAGAGGTTCTACGGCCGCAGGGCGGCCCCCGCCAGCAGGCCGTCGCGCAGCGAGTCGGCGATCCCCTGGAACACCCAGCGGGCGTAGCGCCCGACCTGGTGGACGCCGCGCGCCTCGAGCGCGGCGAGCGCCTCGGGGACCCAGCGCGAGCCGGGCCACGACCAGGTGTAGGCCACCTCGATCCAGGTCGGGTCGACCGCGTCGGCCTCGCCCAGCCAGCCCCAGCCCTGCAGCTCGGCGACCACCGCCGCGCACAGCGCCTCGAGCTCGCCCTCGCTCGGCCGGACGCCCTCGGGGTAGGCCTGCTCCACGTAGATCGCGGTGTGGGCGTGCGCCTGGCGGCGGGAGGCGGGCAGGAACGAGGTGTCGACCTGGTCGTAGAACCCGACCCGGTGGAAGCCCGCCTCGCTGCGCGGCACGTAGACCCACTGCTCGCTCGGGCAGCGCGGCCCGCGCACGCCGCCCACGTTGATCACCAGCACCTGCGGCGAGGGGTTGGCCCGCTCGCGCGTCTCGAGCCCGCACAGGCGCAGGGCATGGTTGAGCGGGAGGGTCGAGATCAGGCGCTCGAACCGCCGCGCCTCGCCGCCCACGAACAGGACCTCGCGCCGGTCGAGGTCGATCCGCTCCACGCGATGACCGTAGTGGACGTCGCAGCGCGCGGCGAGCGCGTCCGACAGCGCGTCGAGCCCGGGCTCGGGGTAGACGAACGTGGCGTTGTAGCCCACCGCCGGCGCCTCGGCGAAGCTGCCGCGGATCACGTGCGCCAGGTCGACCGGCGACTTGTAGGCGTCCTGGGGCGCGATCTCCCGGTAGAGCCCCGCCGTGTACAGCGCGTGGAACGGCTCGAAGAACAGCTCGCACAAGGTGGGGCCGAAGCTGGCGCGCAGCCAGTCGGCCATGGTGCGCACCGGCGGGCGCGAGGTGGCGAGCGCGGTCATCTCCTCCAGGCAGCGCGCCGCGCGCGCCGGGCCGAGCTGGCGGAGGTGGTTCTGGATCGGGTAGTCGACCCGCGCCTCCTCGCCCGGCAGATAGACCGCCGAGCGGCGGGTGTAGGTCTTGATCGGCACCAGCGAGCGCAGCAGCGCGTGCACCAGCGGGTCGCCGCCGAAGATCCAGTGGCCGCCCCCGATCTCGAACCGATACGCCTCCCCGTCGCTCGGCGGCGAAGCGAGCCGCTCGCGGCTGCCGGGGCGGAGGTAGTACGACGAGCAGATCCCGCCCGCGCGCTCGCGCGCCTCGAACACCGGCAGCCCGCTGGCGAGGCCGGCGGCCAGGCCCGTCATGCCGGCGCCCAGGATCAACGTCTCTCCGCCCACGACGCCTCCTCGAGTCGAGCGGGCCAGCGTAGCGCGGCGCCCGCGCCGAGGCGAACGCTCAGGGGCCGGGGAGCCGCCACAGGTGGGCGCCCTCGTGCCCGCCCGTGAGCGCCCAGCGGCCGTCGGCGGAGAGGGAGAGGGAGAGGGCGTGGGCGGCGCCGGGCCAGGTCTCGCCCGGCGAGGCGCGCCCGTCGGGCTCGAGCTGCCACAAGCGGGCGCCGTCGTCCCCGACCAGGATCACGTGGTCCCCGGCGGGGGTGAACGCGACCGCGGCGACGCGGTCGTCGTGCGGGAGGCGGGCGAGCAGGCGCAGGCCGAGCAGCTCGCCGGTGGGCTCGAGGCTCCACACGGCGGCGGCGCCCGTCCGCCCGGTGATCAGCCGCCGCTCGGCGGCGTCGAATGCGGCCGCCTCGCTCGCGGAGTCGTACTCCCAGCCCCAGTCGCGGACCTCCGCGAGCGTGCGAGCCGGCGACGAGGAGACGTCCGCCAGGACCAGGCGCGGCGCATGATCGCCGTCGCCGAGGGCGTAGTCGCCGTCGCCGACGGCGTCGTCCTCCTCGTCCAGCGGGTCGTCGCGCCAGCGGGCCGGTGGTATGGGTCCGTACGACGCCGCGACCAGCACGCCCCTCGCCGAGACCGCGACCACGGCGTCGCCCTCGCGCCGGATCAAGAACCGATTCGACCCCAGCCGCGTCCCGCCCTCGAGCGGCGCGATTCGCACCCCTTCGCCGTAGAGCACGGCCGAGGTCCGGCCCGCCGCGGTCACGAAGCGGAGCCCAGACACCCGGAGCGGCTGACCCTCCAGCGGGGAGGTCGGCTCGGGGAGCGACCCGTGCAGGTCCGTGAGGTCCCACGCCAGCAGCTCGCCGCGGTCCGTGGCGGCGAACAGCCAACGTCCGGTCGGAGCGAACGCCAGCGCCTCGACCCACTGGTCGAGGAGGATCCCCAGGCGGTCGGCGCGGCCGGCCTTCGGCTCGAGGCTCCACAGCCCGACGCCAGCCGCGGTCCCGAAGGCGGCCAGGCGGGCGTCGGGTGAGAGCGCCGCGCGGTAGGCGGCGGGGCCGCCGCGGGCATCGGGGTCCGGCTCGACCAGCGTCAGCGCGGGTTCGGTCGAGCGCGCGGGGACGTGGCGCGGGGCGCGCCACACCTCGATCACCCGTCCGTTGGCCGGATCGAGGTCCACCACCAGACGATGCAGGCCGAGCCACTCCTCGAGCTCGGCCGGCGGGAGGCCAGGCGCGAGCGAGTACCAGAAGCGCTCGCAGCGGTGGGACAGGCCGCTCTCGCCGTCGGGGTCGGGCGCGAGCTCGAGGTCGGGCCGGCCGAGCCGGGCGACCACCTCGCCGCGCCCCTGCCCGGCGCGGAGCGCCTCCGCTCCCGCGAGGAGTCGCGCGACCCGGGCGGACGGCGCGGCGACCTCGAGCTCCACCCAGGGCGAGACCAGGCGGCCGTGCCACGCAGCGCGCCACCGCTCGGCCAGCTCCGCGGGGATCAGATC
Source organism: uncultured Planctomycetota bacterium (assembly GCA_964569055.1). GTDB lineage: Bacteria > Planctomycetota > J058 > J058 > J058 > JAWLGW01. Next base: position 4,001 of record CAZMSZ010000261.1, read on the forward strand.
CGCGTAGTAACTCGCCACCTCCGGGTGGACCTCGTAGCTCACCCGCACCGCGTAGCGGCCGGGGCGCGTCAGCACGAACTGGCCCTGCAACCGGAGGCGGCGCGTCTCCAGCGGGAGCTCGCTCGCGCCGGTGGCCAGCTCCGGCAGGTCTTCGGGCACCAGCGGGCTCACGTCGCCGCACAGCCCCGTGGCCGGGCCGAGCACCGCCTGGGGCTCGCTCCCGTCGACGGGCCGCACCTCCCAGCGCACCGAGACCGGCAACACCTCGCACGGGAGCGGCAGCGTGACGGGGGCGGGCCCGGGGTTCTCGACGAACACCCGCACCGTGGGCTGGGTGCCGAACGGGATCGGCCCGGGCGCCTCGAGGCGGAGCCGCAGCCCCGCCGCGTCCTGCGCGGCCGCGGGCAGGACGAGGAGCACGGCGAGCAGCGCGAGCGGTAGGCGATCCATGCCAGCCCCAACGCGCGCCGGGGGGCTTGGTTCCTCAGCGAGGCAAAAGCTCAAGCCGATACGCCAGATACAGCGCGCCGCCCACCAGCGCGGCCAACCCCAGCACCCGCCCCAGCGCCGCGCCGCAGGACAGCGGCTCCTCGCGGGCCGCGCCCACCACGCCGTAGCGGCGGCGGCGGAAGGCGCAGGTGCGCGAGCAGCAGCCGTCGTGGCTCTTGCACTGCACGCACAGGGCCCGCATGCACACCGGACAGTGGTACTTGGCGAACAGCTCGTGCCGCTTGCAGGTGCTCTGCATGAGCGGCGAGGTTACGCCCTGGCGCCCTGGCCGCCAAGCGACCTGCTCACCGCGGCGCGAGCTCCTCGCGCAGGAGGTCGCGCGCCCGCAAGCCGGCCAAGAAGCGCTCGCCCACCCGCTCGACCTCGGGGTGGAGCGGGCGGGCGCGGGGGCGCGGAGCGATCGTCTCGAGCGGGCAGGTGGGCGTCAGGCCGAAGAAGCGCGCCACCGCGCCCAGCGTCTCGGCGGGGCGCTCGGTCAGGGCGGGGTAGGTGACCTCGAGCTTGCAGCCCTCGGGGAGCGCGGCCCACGAGGCCAGGTAGCGGCCGAGCTCGCGGCGGACGTCGCTCATGAGCACCCGCAGCATGAGCCGCGCGTAGCGCTCGCGGCCGACCCAGCGATACAGGCGCCTCTGCGCGCCGATCACCGCGCGCCCGAGCGGGAAGCCAGCCAGGAGCATCTGCAGGTACTCCGCCTCGGTCCCGCCGAACAGCAGCGCGTTCTCGAGCTGGCTGTGGAGGATCCGCAGCGGGTGGCGCGCTATGAACACGAACCGCGCCTGGGGGTACAGCCGGTGGATCTGGGGCGCCCAGCCGGTGTCCCAGGGGTTCTTGAGGAGCGCCGCCTGGGCCCCCGGGTGCAGCACCAGGAGCTTGCGGCACAGGTCGTCGAACAGCGGGCGGGTCTTGCGCTCGAGGTGGACCGAGCCGCCGAAGCGCTGCAGCAGCCAGCCGTACTCCTCGACCATGGCGTGCGACAGCGCGATCGCGTCGACCTGGCGGTCGGAGAGGCCGAGCGCCGCGAAGTGGGCGTCGAGCGCGTCCTGGTCGGCGTGGAGCGTCCCCTGCTGGAATCGGTTGAGGAGGCGCGGGTAGCACAGGACGTGGTGGGCGGTGAGGGGCGCCAGGGGGAGCACCCTGGCCAGCGACTCGTACAGGAACGTGGTCCCCGAGCGGTGCAGCCCCACCACGAACAGGGGGCGGATCGGCACGCCCTCGAGCAGCGCGCGCCAGGGCGCGTCCTCGTCGACCAGCGCGCCGGGGTAGTCGGTCGGGCGCGGCCGGGGCGGCGCGGCGACGTCGCTCACGCGCCGGCTTGCTCCGCGGCGCGCCGCGCCTCGACCATGGCGGTCAGCGCGGCGGGGTCGTCGGTGGTGAGCGTGCGCCCGCGCAGCTCGATCGCGCCGGCGGAGAACCGAGCGCGGTAGCCGGCCAGGAGCGTGCGGCAGCAGAGGAGCGCCCCGATCGGCGCCAGCAGCGAGCGCCACAGCGGGAGCTTCATGCTGGCCCGGTTGAGCGCCTGGAACAGCACGCCTGCGATCAGCAGGCCCAGCGCCAGGCCGCGCAGCGACACGGGCCCGAGGGCGAACGGCGGGAGGGCGCCGCTCCAGGCCAGCGCCCCGGTGAGCGGCGGGAGGACGGCGGCGAGCAGCAGCGCCGCGAGCACGGTCAGGAAGAACGGGCGGCCGCGACCGAGCCACGGCGTGCCCGCCGCGATCAGCCGCGCCCAGCCGCGGTGCGCCTCGTCGAGGTCGACGTAGTTGACGCAGGTGTAGAGCTGCGCGCCCGGCAAGAAGCGATACGGCAGCTCGTGCTCCTTGAACAGCCGCCCCATGGCGAGGTCGTCCTGCGCGAACCCCGCCAGCGCCGCGTGGCCGCCGATCCGCTCGTAGGCGCCGCGCTCGACCAAGATGTACTGCCCGTTGGCCCAGCCGAGGTGGCGCGCGGCGCGGTCGTTGACCGCGCGCAGCGGGATCGCGAAGAACACCACCACGTACAGCGTGCCCTCCAGCACCTCGCCCCAGAAGCCCGGGTTGGGATACACGCCCGAGGCCGAGTAGGCCGAGAGGCCGTTTCGCGTGGCGAACGTCATGGAGCGCCACAGCGCGTCGGGGTGGTGGCGCACGTCGGCGTCGGCGAACAGCAGCCACTCGCCGCTCGCCTGCCGGGCGGCCTCGCTCAGCACGTACGCCTTGCCGCTCTTGAACGCGCTCCGCTCGCCCACGGCGACCTCGGCGAGGTCGACCAGGCGGGCGCGCGCGCCGGCGGGGTCGAGCTCGCCGAGCACGCGCTCGGCGATCGCCACGGTGTCGTCGGTGGAGGCGTCGTCGACGAGCAGCACCTCGAGGTTGGGGTAGTCCGAGGCGAGGAGGGAGCGGATCGCGGCCTCGACGTTGCGCGCCTCGTTGCGGACCGGGACGATCACGCTCACCCGCGGGAGCGCGGCCAGCGCCTCGTCGGAGGGGCGAGTCAGCGCGAGCAGCTCGCGCTCGGCGCCGAGGCTGGCGGCCTTGGCCACGAGCGCGAAGGTGACCGCGAGGAGCGTCAGGGCGCCGAGCGCGGTGAGCGCGAACAGGGCGGCGGCGAGGGCGGTCACGCCTGCTCCGGCGAGGCGCCGGGCGGCGGAGCCGGCGAGGGGGCGGGGCTGGGCGAGGGCGCCGGGCTCGGCGCAGACCCAGCGCGCCGCGCGCGATCGAGCGCGTGGCCCGGCGCACCAGGCGGCGCCGGGGGGCGCGCCGGGCCGGCGCCCTTGGCGGGACCCGAGCCCTTGGCGGGACCCGAGCCCTTGGCCGGGCTCGAGCCCTTGGCCGGACCCGCGCCCTTGGCCGGACTGCCGGCGGCTCCGCCCGGCGCGCGCGGGCCGCCCTTCGCTCCGCCGCGCTTGCCGCGGCGCGGCCTCCCTCCGCCGCGCCGTCCGCCCGGAGCGGGAGGCTGCCCAGGCCCGCGCGGCCCCGCCGGAGCGCCCGCCCCGCCCGGGCCGCCGCGACCGAACGTCGGGCGCGCTGGATCGGAGCGCCCGCCGGCCCTGGCCGACGCGCCGACGGGTGGGGGCGCGAGCGCTTCGGGGGGCGGCTCGGGCGCGCGCTCCAGCACGCGCACCGTCCCCGCCAGCCCGTCCAGCTCGACGAGGTCGCCGCTGTTGATCGCCTCGGTCGCGCCGGCCACGCCGACCACGGTCGGGATCCCGAGCTCGCGCCCAATGATCGCGGTGTGCGAGAGCAGGCTGCCGCGCTCCACCACCAGCCCGCCGGCGCTCACCATCAGGAACACCCAGCCCGGGTCGGTCTGGCGCGCGACCAGCACCTCGCCCGCGATCGGCCCCTCGCCGGCGGGGTCCTCGACCACCCGCGCCCGCGCCTGCACCACCCCCGGCGCGCAGCCCATGCCCTGCAGCTCGCGCGCGACCCGGCTCGGGCCGCGCGCGGCCGGGTAGGGGCGCGCGGTCGCGATCCCGCGCACCTGCAGCCGGCCCGGCAGCTCCTGCAGCGCGAACCGCTCGTGCTCCGCGCGCCGCAGCCGCACCAGCGCGCGCAGGTCGCGGGTCACGCCCGAGCCGCGCACCGCGCCGGTCACCTCGTCCACGGTGAGGAAGAACACGTCGGCCGGCGCCTCGAGCAGCCCGGCCTCGGCCAGCAGCAGGCCCAGCCGGCGGAACAGCCGCTTCACCAGCCCGAACGCCCGCGAGCGCGCCAGCCGCAGGTCCTCGCGGTGACGCACGGCCGCGCGGGTGCGGCGCAGCACCCAGCCGAGCAGGAGCCGGCGCGGCAGGCTCAGCGCGGCGGCGACCTTGGCCTCGGCCGCGGCGCGCACCTCCCGCTCGTGCGCCTCGAGCTCCTCGATCGAGCGCTCGCTCCCGAGCAGGCGACGCAGCTGCGCGACCAGGAGGTGCGGCGCCTCCGCCAGCGTGGGGGTCTCGAGCTTCAGCTCCTGCAGCGTGCGGTCGCCGAAGGCGTCGGCGTGCGCGGCGAACGCCGCGCGGAAGCCCTCGTGCTCGGGGCGGGTCAGGATCGCCCCCAGCACCCGCTCGTCGCGCGGCTCGCTCGCGAACAGCGCCCGCAGCCCCTCGTCGGCGCGCACCTGCGCGGCGAGCGCGAGCAGCGAGCGCACCGGCTCCACGCTCTCCATGCCCTGCTCGCCGCACAGGAGGTCGTTGCGCAGGTCGCCCTCCGCCGCGAGCCCCCAGCGCGTGAGCAGCCCGCCCAGCGCGGCGTGGAGCTGGAACGCGTAGAAGTCGACGATCGTGGTGATCTCCCAGTGGCCGAGCAGCTCGTCGAGCAGGTACTCGTACAGCTCGATCAACCCCTCGGCGTCGCGCCGGTCGGGGTCGCAGGCCCAGAACTGCTCGCGGGCGTGGTCGAACCGCCGCTTGAACCGGCGCACGTCCCCGTCGAGCCGCAGCAGGTTGCGCACCACCCGCGCCAGGGCCCGCGCGCGCACCGGCAGCGAGGCGAGCGTCTGCGCGAAGGTGCGCGAGACCTCGGTCGCCTCGGCCCGCGGCGGCAGGCCGAGGGCGGCCTCCCAGGCCCGCACCCGCTCCTCGAACCCCGGCACCATGGCGTACAGGCGGTACCAGTTGAGGAGGTCGTAGTAGATCCGCCCGTCGAGGAACGCCACCATGTGGTGGAACACGGCCCGGTTGGCGCGGATCGTCTCGGCGGGCACCCCGAACGCCTCCGCCGAGCGGCGGAAGATCACCTCGTAGCCCTGCCGCACGAACGAGTAGGTGAGCGGCGTGGTGATCCCGGGGTAGCCCTCGACCACGTTGCTGTTGTCGAACAGGCGCAGCCGCCCGCCCGCGAGCGCCGTGACCGGCCGCGTCTGCAGCAGCCATGGCGCGCCCGCGCCGTCGACCGCCCACTCCACGTCCTGCGGCGCGCCGCGCGCGGCCTCCAGCTTGCGCCCCAGCTCGAGCAGGGCGGCTCGCTCGCCCTCGCTCAACGCGGGCCGGGCCTGCTCGTCCGCGGGGACCGGCTCCAGCCGCGTCCCGCGCTCGGCGTCGGCGACCACGCGCTGCGTCTTGGGGCGGACCGCCTCGCGCCGGACCGCGCCGCTCGCCTTGTCGAGGAACCATGTGTCGGTCTCGACCAGGTCGGCGACCACGCCCTCGCCGAGGCCGAGCCCGGCCGAGAGCACCGCCACCTCGGCGTCCCCGCTGGCCGGATCGACGGTGAACAGCACGCCCGCCGCCCGCGCCTCGACCATCAGCTGGATCACCACCCCAGCCTCGACGGGCCGGCCCTCGAGGCCGCGTGCCCGCCGGTACAGCAGGGCGCGCGGCGACCAGGCGGAGGCGAGCACGTCGAGCACGGCGGGGAGCAGCTCGTCGAGCGGCACGTGCAGCCGGCTGTCGAGCTGCCCCGCGAACGAGGCCTCGGCCGAGTCCTCGCCCACCGCCGAGGAGCGCACGGCGAGCCGCGCGCCCGGCGGGAACAGCGCGTCGCAGCGCAGCACCAGCTCGTCCTCGTCGTCCTCCGTCAGCCCGGCCGCCCGCACGGCCGCCCGGATCCGCGCGCTCGCCGCCTCCACGGCCGCGCGATCCCGCGGGTCGAGCCCGCGCAGGGCCGCCTCCAGCTCGGGCGCGATCCGCGCCCGCAGGTCGCGCAGCACCGGGGCCCCGAGCGCCAGCCAGGGCGGGACCGGGTAGCCCTCGCGCGTCAGCGCCGCGAGGTGCCCCGCCTTGCCACCCGCGCCGCTCGCGTCGGTGATCGCTTCTGGAGTGAGCACCCGCCCCATGCGCGCCACCGTAGCCGAACCGCCGTGGCCACGCACGAGGCTGCGTGGTTTCTGGGGGGGCTCCGCCCCCCGAGGCCGTCGTATGGTGCTCGTGCTCGTGCTCGTTCGTGCTCGTGCTCGTTCGTGCTCGTGCTCGTTCGTGCTCGCCACTCCTCGGGAGGCGTGGTCGTGTAGGCGACAGCAGCGTGAGCTGCGCTTGGCCGCGCTGCTCGCAAATTGCCACCTGCGTGGTTTCTGGGGGGGCTCCGCCCCCCTAGAGTCCCCCCCGCTGTCGCTGATGTTGCGCGCCGCCGCGGCGGCGCGGCTGCAGGGGTGTGACGCGCCAGGTGTTGGTGTCGGCGCCGCGCCGCCCGAAGCGGCGCTGCTCCCTGGCGAGAAGGCGCGTCGTAGGGCGAGAGGGGCTTCGGGCCCAGTGCCCGCTTTCGCTGTCGCTGCTGTGCCGAGGTGGTCGGATCAACACGGGCATTTCTTCCGGTCGGGGAGCCGGGCTCGCGAGCGACAGCTTCCCTCGACCTTCTTGGCGGTCTTCCGGCAGGGAGCCGTGCTTGCGAGCGACAGCTCTTCCTTGGCGCTCTTGGCGCTCTTGGCGGTCAATTTCTTCCCGTCAGGGAGCCGGGCTCGCGAGCGACAGCTTCCCTCGGCCTTGTTGGCGGTCTTC
>CAZMSZ010000262.1:0-10898 GCA_964569055.1 uncultured Planctomycetota bacterium
CGTGCCGCCGTCGGCGATCTCGAGCTTGCCCACCCGGTCGGAGATCGCGCCGGTGAACGAGCCCTTCTTGTGGCCGAACAGCTCGCTCTCCACCAGCCCCGCCGGGGTGGCGTGCAGGTGGAGCGCCACGAACGGCCCCTTGCGGCGGTGGCTGTTGTCGTGGATCGCGCGGGCGATCAGCTCCTTGCCGGTGCCGGTCTCGCCGAGGATCACCACGGGGGCGTCGGTGGGGGCCGCCTTGCGCACGGTGCGCATGACGTCGACCATGCGCGGCGTCACCCCCAGGATCCCCTCGTAGCTGACCTCCTGCGGCTCGATCAGCCGCAGCTCCTCCTCGCGCTGCGCCTGCTGCGCGGCGTGGCGGGCCAGCGCGACCTGGCTGAGCAGGTTGGCGTGGGTGATCGGGTGCGGCAGGAACGCCACCGCGCCCTCCGCCAGGGCCGAGGTGACGTCGAACACGTCGGCCGGGCCGGCCAGGACCAGCTCCAGCCCGGCGGGGGAGCGGCGGGCCGCGTCGAACAGCCCGCCTTCGCGCGCGAGGCGGTGGTCGAGCACCGCCACCTCGAGGTCGAGCCGCGACCCGATCGCCGCCCGGGCCGCGGCGGCGTCGTCCACCGCGAGCACCTCGAACCCCGCCTCGTCGAGCCACTGCTCGGCCGCGGCCCGCTCGGCGGAGTCGGTCAACAGCAGCAGGATCGCCCCGCGCTCGTCCGCGCGGAGCCGCTGCGGGACGTTCTTGGCCACAGTGAGCGCCTCCGGACGCGGCGGCGCGACGCGCCGCCGCGCGCGGAGTCTACCGCACCGGGCGCGCCCCTCAGTGGTTCACGGGCTGGCCCAGGATCGTCTCGAGCCGGCGGATCCCCTCGGCGAGGTCCTCCTCGTCCTCGGCCTCGACGTTGAGCCGGAGCAGGGGCTCGGTGTTCGACTTGCGCGCGTTGAACCACCAGCCCTCCATGCGGACCGTGACCCCGTCGCGGTGGTCGACCTCTCCCTGGAACGACTCGAGCAGCTCGCGCAGCGCGCCGTCCTTGTCCTCCACGTGGTAGTTGCGCTCGCCGCTCTGGGCCGTGCGGCGCAGCGGCTTCATGATCTGGGACAGCGGCTGCCCGGCGGCGGTCACGATCGCGAGCACGCGCGTGAGCGCGATCAGCGCGCTGTCGGCGTACCAGTGGTCGCGCCAGTAGTAGTGGCCCGAGTTCTCGCCGGCGAACGCGGCGTCGCGCTCGCGCATGGTCTTCTTGATGAACGCGTGACCCACGCGCTCGACCACCGGCACCCCGCCCGCCGCCTGCACCTCCTCGGCCACCACGCGGCTCGAGACCACGTCGTAGACCACCGGGGAGCCCGGGTGGCGCCGCAGCACGTCGCGCGCGATCAGTCCCGTGAGCAGGTCGGAGAGCACGCGCTGCCCCTTCTCGTCCACGAACACGCAGCGGTCGCCGTCGCCGTCGAACGCGACCCCGAGGTCGCAGCGCTGCTCGCGGACCGCCCGGCACACGTCGACGAGGTTCTGCGACACGATCGGGTTGGCGGGGTGGTTGGGGAACGTCCCGTCCGGCTCGAAGTACAGGCGGACCGCCTCCACCTGCGGGAGGCGCGTCAGCAGGCGGTCGAGGGTCGGTCCGACCACGCCGTTGCCGCAGTCGAATGCGACCTTGAGCTGGCCGACCTCGCCGCCGGCGAGGCCCACGCGCAGCACGTGATCGAGGTAGGCCTCGACCACGTCCTCGCGCGTGGTGCGCCCGCGCACCGCGAGCGGCGCGGGGAGCGGCGCCCGGCACGCCTCCTCGATCTCGAGCAGGCCGCTGTTGCTGCTGACGGGGCGCACCCCCTCGCGGCTGAGCTTGAACCCGTTGTCGCCGGCCGGGTTATGGGACGCGGTCACCATCACCCCGCCCTGCAGCTCGCGGCTGCCCACCACGAAGTAGAGGGACGGGGTGGTGCACTGGCCGACCAGGAGCGTGTCCATGCCGCCCTGCTGCAGCCCGTCCGCGAGCGCGTCGGCCAGCGCCGGGGAGGTGGGGCGCATGTCGTGGCCGATCGCCACCGTCCCCTGGTTCCCGAGCTGGTCCGCGAACGCCCGCCCGACCCGGCGCGCGAGGTCGTCGTCGACCTCCTCGGGGCACTTGCCGCGCACGTCGTACGCCTTGAACACCGACATTTCCGGCCGCCTCCAGGTTGGAACGCCGAGCGGGGCCGCGCGCCTCGGGTCGGCGTTGGGCGGATCATAAAGGTTCGCTGCGAGGCTCCCCACCCCCTCCGCCCGCGCGGGCGAAGCCCGCTCCAGCCGAGCGCAGGCTGCAGTGTCAGGACCATGGCCGGGGCCGGTTGGGACGGCGGGGCCGGTGGCGTTATCCTGCCCAGGCGGGTGGGCCGAACCGGCCGGGGAGTGTCCCAGTGGGGAGCGAGCGCGAGTCCGCAAACCTCGCCTTCTTCACGATCTTGTACTCGAAGGGCCTGGTCCCCGAGCCCAAGCTCCAGGCCGCCCTCGAGCGCGCCACGATCCACGACGTGCCGCTCGAGACCGTGCTCGTCGAGTCGGGCGCGCTCTCGCCCTCCGACTGCGTCGAGGCCCTCGGGCAGCGCGCCAAGATGGGCCGCAAGTGCGTCTCGAAGACATGCGGGGCCACGACCTACGTGCTGCCGGATCAGGACGCCAGCAAGGTGCCATGCGAGGCCTGCGGCGGGCCGCTCGAGCAGCCGCGCGCGCAGCCGCGCCGCGCCGCGGCCGAAGGGGAGGCGCGCCGCAGCCGGCTCGAGCGGCTGCGCGAGCGCCGCGCCAGCGGTCGGGTGGAGGGCGGGGCCGAGGCGGCCGCCGCGTCGGCGGGCGTCCCCGCGGCGCTCGAGCAGCGGCTCGCGGCGCTCGAGGCCAAGCTCGACCCCGCGCGGCTCGACCAGAAGGTGCTCGAGCTGGTCGAGCGGCGTCTGGCGCAGGAGGACCTGCAGGGCTTCCTGCAGGAGGTGACCGACCAGGCCACCCAGCGCGCGCTGGCGGCGCTGCCCGAGCAGGCGCCCGCCCCCGCGCCCGACGCGCTCGCGTCCGAGGTGCTGGCGCGGGTGGAGGAGCAGGTCGGCGGGAAGCTCGACCCGGCCGCGTTGTCGGAGCAGGTGGCGGACGGTGCCCTGCGCGCCCTGGCCGAGCGCGGCGACCTCGGCGAGCTGGCCGGCCGGCTCGCCGAGCAGGCGCTGCTGGTGGTGCAGAGCCGGACCGAGCAGCTCGCCGGCGACCCCGACGCGATCGCCGCGCGGGCCAGCGCCGAGGCGCTGGCCGCCGTGCGGGCCGAGCTGCCCAAGCTGGCGCACGGCGGCAACGGCGCCGGCGAGGGCGAGAGCGGCCTGGGGACGCGGCTCGAGACGCTCGAGCAGGCCGTGCAGGACCTGTTCGACCAGTGGAACGAGCTCGACCCTGCCAGCCGCGGCGGCGGGGGCGCGGGCGAGGCGGCGCTGGAGGAGGTCCGCCGCGCGCTCGAGGAGGCGGCCGGGCGCGCCGAGGAGCGGGTCGCCGCCAGCGCCGAGGCGGCGGTGGCGCGGCTCGACCTGGCGCCCCTGGTGGAGCGGGTCAGCGAGCACGCCGCGACCGCGCTCGACCTCGAGGCGCTGCGCGAGGAGCTGGTGGGCGGCGCGCGCGAGCGCCTCGCCGGCGACCTGCAGGCGCGGGTGGCGGACAAGCTGCGCGAGGAGCTGGCCGAGGCGCTGCGCGAGCGGCTCGGCGACGAGCTCCTGGTGCGCGTGCGCGCCGAGCTCCCCGACCCCGAGCAGCTCGCGTCGGACGCGGCGGACGCCGCGCGCGAGGCCGCGGCCGCCGCGGTGAGCGCCGCGCGCGAGGAGGCCGCGGCCGCGCTGGAGCAGGCCGTCGGCGCGCTCAAGACCGAGCTCGCGCCGCCGCCGGCCCCCGACGCGGAGCTGCTCGCCGAGGCCGCCGCCGAGCAGGTGATCGAGGCGGTGGAGGCGCGGCTGGAGGAGGTCGACGGCAAGCTGAACGTGCTGGCGCGCGCGGCCTCCCCCGCCACGATCGCGCAGCACGCGGCCGCGGGGCTGGCCGAGCGGTTCGAGGCGCTGGAGGTGCAGCTCTCGGCGCGCCCGAGCGGCCCCTCGCCCGAGGAGCTGGCCGAGGGGCTGGCGGGGCAGCTGAGCGCGGCCGCGGCGCAGGCCCGCGACGAGGCGGTCGCCGCGCTCGAGCCGCGGCTCGCCGCGCTCGAGCCGAAGCTGTCCGAGCTGGAGGACGCGCTGGCCGTCCTGCGGCGGGAGGTGCCGAGCGGCGCCGCGGTGGCGGAGCAGGCGCACGAGGCCGCGCTGACGGCCCTCGGCCCGCGGCTCGACGCGCTCGAGGGGCACCTCGCCTCGCTGCCGGCGGCTCCCGGCGCCGAGGCCGTGGCCGAGCAGGCGCGCGAGGCCGCGCTCGCGGCGCTCGAGCCGCGGCTGAGCGCGCTAGAGACCGCGGGCGGCGCGCCCGACGGCGAGGCGCTCGCGGCCGGCGCGCGCGAGGCCGCGGCCGCGCTGGTGGCCGAGCGGCTCGAGGCGCTCGAGCCGCGCCTGTCGGCGCTCGAGCAGGCGCTCTCGAGCCGAGTGGAGGCGGTCGTCGACGAGCGCCTGGGCGCGCTCGAGTCGCGGCTGGTGGGCCTGGAGCAGGCGGTCGCGCTCGCGCAGACCGCGCCGGCGGCAGCCGCGGGCCCGCCGCCCGAGGAGCTGATCGAGGCCGCGACCGCGCGCGCGCTCGCGGCGGTGGAGGAGCGCCTGGAGCGCGTCGCGGCGCCGCCGGCCGACGTGGAGGCGATCGCCCGCGCCGCGGCCGAGGCCGTGTTCGAGGAGCGCGGCGGCGCCGCCAGCCCCGGCGTGGCCAAGGGCGCGACCGGCGTGTTCGACAAGAAGTTCGTCGCGCTGGCGCGCGAGGTCAAGAACCTCAAGGCGGCCGTGGACGCCAACTCCGGCGGCGGCGGTGGCGGCGGCGGCGGCTCGGTCGACCTCGACGTGCTGGTCGCCTCGCTGCAGTTCCGGACGGTGCTCGCCAAGGAGGTCCAGGGTCAGCTCGCGGCGGGCGCCGTGCCGGGCGTCGCCGCCGCGCCCGCGGCAGGCGTGGGGGGCGCGGTGCCGAGCGGGGCGGGCGACGTGGTCGCGCTGGTCGCCTCGGCCGAGTTCAAGCAGGCCCTCGACGCGAAGGTCAACCAGATCCTGAGCTACATCAAGGGCGAGCTGATCCCCAAGGAGGTCAAGAAGGCCGTCGGCGGCTGACCCCCAAGGAAGTAGCTGGGCACGAGGCGAGGCCGCGGCGCGGAGCGAGAGCGTCCACCAACGAACGAGGCCGCCGGTCGCGGGGACCGACGGCCTCGCGCGAGTCGCCCTGCCTACGCCGGCGCGCCCTCGGCGCTCTCGGCGCCCGCCGCCTCGGCAGTCTCGGCCTCGGCCTCGGCCGGCTCGGCCACGGCCACGGCCGCCTCGGCCGGCGCGGCCGCGAGCGCCGGGGCCTCCTGGCTGTCGACGTCGTCGCCGTCGTCGTCGTCGCCCGCCTCCGAGCCGCCGGGGGCGTGGGCCTCGATCAACTGGATCGCCTGGTGGCGCGTGCGGCGATCGCGCCGCTTCTTGATCCGCGGCGGGACCGGGCGCCAGGCCTCGTCGGCCGTGGCCAGCGCCTCCGTCAGCCGCTCCACGTGCCCGACCAACTCGGCGCGCTCGGCGGCCAGCTTCTCCTCCAGCGGCGGGACCGCCTCCTCGGCCTGAGCCAGCTCGCGCTTGGCGCGCTCGAGCGCCTCCATGGCCTCGCGCAGCGCCTGCTCGGCCGCCTCCTGGTTGCGGCGCGCGAACTTGAGCCGCCGGCGCCGATCGCGCAGCCGCTGCTTGGTGGCCCGGACCTGCGCGTTGAAGGTCTGGCTCTCCTGGAGGACCGCGGACAGCGCGGTGTCGGCGGCCTCGACCGCCTCCTTGCTCGCCTTCTTGGCCGCCTTCTTGGCGTCGCGCGCCTCCTCCTCGGCCTTGCGGCGCGCCTCCTTCTCCTCCTTCTCCTTGGCGGCCGTCTGCCGCACGCACTCGCCGCAGCTCCACGCTCCGAACTTCTCCGCCAGCTCGGCGGGCGTGCGCACGTAGGCCTGCTTGCCGTGGGCCTCGCACTCGAGGAACTCAGCCGGGGGCAGCTCGCCGTTGAGCTGCTTGGACGCCTTGTCACTCAGCCAAAGACGCATGACCATCCTCCGCGGGCGGCCGCGCGCGAGAGCCCCTCCCGCTGCCGTCGCCAGGTCGCCGAAGGTTGTACCCAGGGCCCTTGCAGGACGCCATCCGAAAGTGCCGCGCCTTGCTGTCCCTCCTCGCGCCTCGCCAGCGGCGACGATTGCTTCGCGACGGCGCGATCCGAGTTTCGAGACAGAGCCTACGCCGTCGGCTCCCGCCAGGCCGGGTTGCGCCCGCCCTCCCGCAGCACGCACGGCGAGGTGCAGCCGAGCGGCTCCACCGCGTGGGCGACCTCCTCGCCGATCGGGTTGTCGCTGCCGGCCCGGGCGTGGGCGTACTGCGCGTGCAGGCACTTGACCCCACCCTCCGCCCCGCCCACCCCCCCGCGGAGCCGGGCGCGCACGGGGCTGTCGGCCGCGAGCTTGCCCGCGCGGCGCGCCGCGTACTCGGCCTGCGCGGCCTGGTGCCGGCGGGCGAGCTCGGGGTCCTCCGCCAGCCTGGCCTGCGCGGCCCGCACACCGCCCGCCGCCTCGAGCCGGCTGATCCGGGCCCGGGCCAGCGGGCAGGTCAGGTAGTAGAGCGTCGGGAAGGGGCGCCCCTCCACCTCGGGCTCGACCTCGATCACGACCGGCAGCCCGAGCTCGCAGCGCGAGACCACCGCGCTCTCGCCCGCCAGCGAACGCCCCATTTGGGCGGCCAGCACCGCCTCCTCGCCCGGCGCGCTCACCGCGCGTCCCGCGCGGCTTCCTGAGGGAGGGCCGCGACCAGCAGGGCCAGCAGGGCGCGCTCCTCGCCCTGGCGCGCCTCGTGGCCCAGCGCCGCGACGGCCGCCGTGAACGCGCTGGGGGTGTCCGTCAGCGCTTGCGCGAGCCTGGCCTCGCGCGCGGCGCGGCTCGCGCGCGCCGCGCGGTAGGCGACCAGGGCCGCGGCGAGCGCTCCCTCGCCGGGCGGCGCGTCGCCCTCCTGGCCGGCGAGCGCGAGCGCGACGGCGCGCAGAGCCGCCAGCTCGGGGTCTTGCGGCCAGAGGCGGCCCGCCTCGGCGGCGAACGCCGCGGCCGCTGTGGCCGAGCCAACCGTCCGCCACAGCCGCGCGCGCGCCTCGCCCACGAGCTGAGCGCGCTCCGTCGCGCGCGCCTCGAGGGCCGGCTCCAGGCGCTCGAGCACCGCGGCGGCGACCTCGCGCAGGAGCGAGCGCGCGCGCCGCGCCTGCTCGAGCGCCCGCGCCGGGGTGGGCTCGCGCAGCGCGCGCTGGAGGAGGTCGAAGCCGTGGCCCAGCTCGCGGGCGCGCTCCCGCAGCGGGTCGTCGGTCGCGGCGGCTCCGGGCGGCGCGATCGGCGTCCGCTGCCAGCGCGCGAGCTGCGCCCGCACCCGCAGCGCGTCGCCGCGCAGACCCGGCGCGCCGCCGGCGCGCGTGCGCGCCACGACCGCGGCCGCGCCGGGCAGGTCCCCCGCCTGGAGGAGCTCGCGGACCAGGCCACGGCGCCGGGCGGCCACGGCTCGGCCGCGCAGCGGCAAGGCGAGCGCGAGCTCGTCGAACTCGGGGGCGCGCGGGCACAGCTCCTCGGCCGCGAGGAACGCGCTGCAGGCGTGCTCCCGCCGCGCGCGCGCGATCCAGCGCGGGTCGAGCGGCGGCAGGTCGAGCCGCGCCAGCGCCGCCGCGTCGAGGGGGGGCCCGGGCGGCGCGAGCAGGTCCGCCTGCGCGCGGCGCGCCTCCGCGCGCAGCGCCCGCTCGTGGCGCGCGAGGAGCTCGCGCGCGCGGCGGACGCTCTGCCAGCGGTGAGGAATGGCGCCTGCGAGCGGGTCGAGGCGAACGGCGCGCTCGAGCTCGGCCAGGGCCGCGCGGAGCGCGCGCGTCGTCTCGGCGTCGCGCCCGCTGCTCGCGCCGAGCTCCTCGAGCCTGGCGAGCTCCCACGTCCCGCGCGCGCTGGCGCGGTCGGCCGCGCGCCGCGCCTCGGACCAGGCGGTGAGCCGCGCCAGGCGCAGCTCCGCCAGCAGCAGGGCGCGCGGGGGCAGCGCGCGCTCGCCCGCGAGCGCCTCGAGCTCGGCGCGCGCCGCGTCGAGGACCACGTCCAGCTCGGTCGCCGGCGCGTCGAGCGCCACGCCCTCGAGCCGCGCCGTGACCACGCTCAGGCGAAGCGCCGGGCTCGCCTCCCCGACCAGCTCGGGCGATCCGCTCGAGCCAGCGGGCCGCGCGACCAGCGGCGCCGCCGCCAGCACGCCGAGCGTGGCCGCGCCGACGAGCGCGGCCGCCGCCTCGCGCGGGCCGAGGCGCAGCCGCGGGGCGAGGGCGAGGACCGCGAGCGACAGCGCCCCGACCGCGCCGGCCGCCGCGGCGGGCCAGCTCGCGCCGTGCCCCGTCGCCTGCAGCGCGAGCGCCAGCGCGCCGGCCAGCGCGGCCGCCGCGAGCGTGGCCGCCGCCGGCCGGCGGGGCGCGGCCGACGCCGCCCGGGCGCGCCTGCGTCCGCGAGCCCCGAAGAACTTGCTCCAAGGCTGCTGCGCCCCCAGGGTCCGGGCCGCTTCCCGGGCCGAGGGCCGCTCCTGCGCCTCGGGCGCGAGCATGCGCGAGCAGAGCGCCTCGAGCGAGGCCGGCGCGCCGCACAGCTCGCGCAGGCGGGTCAGCCCCCGCGGAAGCTCGAGGGTCAGCGCCTCGAACAGGATCACCCCCGCCGCGTAGACGTCCGCCGCGGGCCCCCCTCGCTCGCCGCGCCGCCGCTCGGGCGCCATGTACTCGAACGTGCCGCCCTCGCCGGCCGGTCCGCTGCGCAGGTCTCGCGAGACCTGCACTCGCTCCGCGCTGGCCGCCTCGCCGGTGGCGGCCAGGCCGAAGTCGAGCAGGTGGAGCGTGTCGTCGGCCTCGTCGATCAAGAGGTTCTCGGGCTTGAGGTCCTGGTGCACCACGCCGCGCTGGTGGCAGTGGTCGAGCAGGTCCAGCAGGCTCTTGATCACGGCCGCGGCCTGGTCGGGGTCGAGGCGGCCCCGCTCGTTGAGGCGCACGCGCAGGCTCTGCCCGCGCACGAGGTCGACCACGAGGTAAGGCGGGTCGTGCTCGAGGTGCGCCTCGTGGACGGCGGGGATCCCCGAGTGGTCGAGCCGCTGGCCGACGGCGGCCTCGCGCGCGAGCGCGTCGCGCCCGTGCGGCCCGAGGGCGATCTTGAGCGCCACCACCTGCTCGACCGCCCCGGGCCGCGACCAGGGCCCGACCTTGGCGCGCCACACCTCGCCGAACCCGCCGCGGCCGAGCGGCTCTTCGAGCTGGTAGTCGCCCATGAAGTCGCCGGCCACGAAGGGCGAGGCGTGCTCGAGCGCCCAGGCGTCGAAGCTGTGGGTCCCCTCGCGCGCCTTGCCGCGTCGCTCGCCCGTCCCGAGCGCGTGGCGCGCGCGCGGCTTGAGCGTGGTCAGCACGCGCTCGCGCAGCTCGGCCGCGCTCGCGATCCGCTTGCCGGGCTCGGGGTGGAGGACCCACTTGAGCAGGATGTCGAACCGCTCGGTCAGCCCGCGGTGCGCCGCCGCCTCCGACGGGAGCGCCATGCCGGTGGGCACGTCGCCCACGAGCAACTCGTAGAGCAGGATCCCCGCCGAGTAGAGGTCGGCCACCGGCCCCGCCGGCTCGCCGCGTCGCACCTCGGGGGCCATGTAGGACAGCGTGCCCTGGATCGGGACGCGCGAGGCGAGCGAGAGCGACAGGTAGGTGTCGCGCATCACGGCCTGGCTGACCCGCCCCAGGCCGAGGTCGATCAAGCGCAGCGTGCCGTCGCGCTGCATGACGACGTTCTCGGGCTTCACGTCGCCGTGGACGATCCCGCGCCGGTGCAGGTGATCGAGCACCGCCAGGAGCTGGTCCATGACCGCCAGGATCTTGGCCAGGGGCGGGAGCGGCTCGGTGCGCAGCCCCTCGCGCAGGCTCCAGCCGTCGACCAGCTCCATGGCGAGGTAGGGCGGCTCGTGCAGCAGGTCGAGCTGATACTGCTCGACCAGGTTGGGGTGGCGGACCGCCTGCAGCAGGTCGCCCTCGCGCCGGAGCTGCCGCACCCAGCCCTCATGGAACGGGACCTTGAGCGCGACGTCCAGCGCGCCCGAGGCGCTCCGCTCCTCGAGCCACCCGAGCACCGGCGTCAGCGCCGCCTCGTGCGCCGCCACCAGCGCCTCGGGCGCGGCGAGCTCCTCGCGCGCCTGCCCGACGGTGAGCAGCTCGAGGTTGGCCCGCAGGTTCTCGACCAGCGAGGCCGCCCGCCGATCCTCGCGCCGCAGCACCGCGGCGAGCGTCGCCAGCGCGCTCAGCCGCGCGCGGACGTCGAGCGAGCCCACCGAGGTCGGCTCGGGCCGCGCCCGCCACACCTCCGCGAACCCGCCCCGCCCCAGCCGCTCGAGCAGCCGAAACGCGCCCAGCCGTTGATCTGCCTGGAAGCCGCTCGCCACGTAGGGAGTGTAGCTCCCGGATTCTTCGGCTGCTTTTGGAGTGAGGCGACCGGCCTCGGCGAGGGCGCCGAAGAATCCGAGTGGGGCGGGGCTCCGGCCTGGACGAGGTCCCTGGCGATACGAGTGAGTGCTGTCGCTCGGACCGCCACGCCTTGGGCTCGGGCCAGGGAGAGGACTCGGATTCGGATTCGGATTCGGATTCGGATTCGGATTCGGATTCGGACTTGGATTCGGACTTGGATTCGGATTCGGATTCGGACTCGGATTCGGATTCGGATTCGGATTCGGACTCGGATTCGGATTCGGATTCGGATTCGGACTCG
>CAZMSZ010000263.1:0-10793 GCA_964569055.1 uncultured Planctomycetota bacterium
CGCTCGCCGAGCGCCACCTCGCCGCCCGGTTCCCCGAGCTGGCGAGCCTGCTCGAGCAGCGCACGTTCGTGATCGCCAGCGACGGCGACCTCATGGAGGGCGTGGCGTCCGAGGCGTGCAGCCTGGCGGGCCACCTCGCGCTCGGGCGGCTGGTCGTGCTCTACGACGACAACGAGATCTCGATCGACGGGCGCACGGACCTCGCCTTCAGCGAGGACGTGCTGCGCCGGTTCGAGGCCTACGGCTGGCTCACCGAGCGGGTCGACGGCCACGACCAGCACGCCGTGCGCGCGGCGCTGGCCGACGCCTGCGGCCAGAGCGAGCGCCCGGTCCTGATCGCCTGCCGGACGGTGATCGGCAAGCCCGCGCCCAAGAAGCAGGACACCGCCGGCGTGCACGGCTCCAAGCTCGGCGCCGACGAGCTGCGCCGGACCAAGGAGGTCATGGGCTGGCCGCAGGAGCCGTTCCTGGTGCCGGCGGCCGTGCGGCGGCGGTGGGAGGCGCGCCAGGCCGAGTGGCGCGGGGCGCGCGCGGCCTGGGACCAGGCCTGGGGCGCCCTGAGCGGGCCGGCCGCCGAGCAGGCGAAGACGGTGCAGGGCTGGTTCGCGGGCGAGCTGCCCGACCTCTCGCAGGTCCGCTGGCCGGCGTTCGAGCCGGGCAAGAAGGTGGCGACCCGCTCCTCGAGCGGCAAGGCGCTCCAGGCCCTGGCCGCGGCCGTCCCGAACCTGATCGGCGGCAGCGCCGACCTGACCGGGTCGAACAAGACGTACATCGACGCCAGCGGCGACCTGTCCCGCGAGCGCTACGGCGAGCGAAACATCCGCTACGGCGTGCGCGAGCACGGCATGGGCGCCGTCATGAACGGCATGGCGCTCCACGGCGCGCTGATCCCGTTCGGCGGCACGTTCCTGGTGTTCTCCGACTACTGCCGCCCCTCGATCCGGCTCTCCGCGCTCACGGGGAGCAAGGTGGTGTGGGTCATGACCCACGACAGCGTGTTCCTCGGCGAGGACGGCCCGACCCACCAGCCGGTCGAGCACGTGGCGGCGCTGCGGGCGATCCCCGACCTGCAGGTGATCCGCCCAGCCGACGCCACCGAGGTGTGCATGGCCTGGCGCTCGGCGCTGGAGTACGCCGGCCCCTCGGTGCTGTGCCTCACCCGCCAGGACCTGCCCACCTTCGACCGCGAGGCGCTCGCCCCGGCCGAGGGCGCCCTGCGCGGCGGCTACACGCTGTGGGAGCAGGGCGACGCCCCCGAGCTGATCCTGCTGGCGACCGGCTCGGAGGTGGAGCTGGCCCTCGAGGCCGGCCGCACCCTGGCGCAGCAGGACGGCCTCGCGGTGCGGGTGGTCTCGCTCCCCTGCTGGGAGGCGTTCGCCCGCCAGGAGGAGGCCTACCGCGACGCGGTCCTCCCGCCGAGCTGCGGCGCGCGCGTCTCGATCGAGGCCGGCGTGACCTTCGGCTGGGAGCGCTTCACCGGCGACCTCGGCCTGCGGATCGGGATCGACCGCTTCGGCGCGTCCGCCCCCGACACCGACCTGGCCGAGCTGTTCGGGCTCACGCCCAAGGCGGTGCTCTCGCGCGTGCGGCAGTACCTGAAGGACTCGGTGCTGCGGGCGTAGGTCGCCGGCCGGGAGCGGTCCATGGCCTTCTGGACGACGCTCCTCGGGGACGAGTCGCTGCACCGGCACGCGCAGTGGCTCGCCTCGGCGCCGGGCGGCCAGCGCCTGATCGTCGAGCGGCAGGCGATGAGCGGCGCTCGCCTCGCAGGCGCGCCGGCGGTCCGCTGAGCTCAGGGGCCGACGAGACCCTTCGGGC
Source organism: uncultured Planctomycetota bacterium (assembly GCA_964569055.1). GTDB lineage: Bacteria > Planctomycetota > J058 > J058 > J058 > JAWLGW01. The sequence continues at coordinate 1,819 of CAZMSZ010000263.1, forward strand.
CGCGGAGCGCGGCCGCGATCGCGAGGTGTCGGGCGCGGTCCAGCGCTTCGCCAGGTGCCATCGCTTCGGTCTCTTCGAGCGCATGGACCGAGCGGGTGGCCCACAGCCAAGCGGTCCGCTCGAACGGACCCTCCGGCTGGCCGATGGTGCCAGCCACGACAACTCGCGCGGCGTACGCCGCGGCTTCCCCCGCGGCTCGCTCACGCTCTCTCGGCGCGAGGCGTTGAATCGCGTCGTCGACCTCCAGCGCCGCAGCATCCGCCGCGCGTGCGTGTGCGTGGCACGGACAGAGCAGCCAACCCTCGGCAATGGCCAGCGCCCGGAAGGGCGACAGTTCTCCCGGGAAACTCCGCAGCCAGATCGGATGGACGCTGCGACCGATGGCGGCCGCGAGGAGCACGAGGCTCCCGACTGGCAGCGCGTGCAGAGACCCGAACCACGCCATGCGGCGAGAGTGAGCGTGCGTCCGGCGCCGACGACGCGAGCCGTGCGCCGCCATGGCCGCAGTGCGCCGCGAGCATGAGCCCTTCGCTCGTGACTTCTCCGAGGCGGAGCCGCTCCAGCAGGTACGCGGCCTCATCCGCTACCGAGCCGGTCTCTTTCCAGCGACGCTCGAGCTCGCGAAGCTTCAGGTCGGTCATGCAGGGCCGAGGAATGGTCGGTCGCAGCCCCGGCGCCGATCAGCCGACGAGCAGCGCCGCGCGGGCGAACCAGGCCAGGGCCTGGTCGACGAGACCGGTCAGGACGCGGTCGCGCTCGGCGGGGTCGACGATCGGCCGGCCGGCGTCGGCCAGGACCAAGGCGCCCTGATCGGCCTGCGCGGCCAGCGCGGCGACCAGGGCCGACCGGTCGCGGGTGCCGTCGAGCGCGGCGAGGAGCTGGCGCTCGTGCGGCTCCATGGGCACCGCGTCGTGGCGCAGGTTGACCACCTTCTCGCCGCGGCTCGCCCGCCAGCGGGCGAGGGGGCTGGCCACGGGGCACGCCGAGGGCGTGGTGACGAGGGGCGGAGGCTCGAGCCACAGCTCGACCAGGCCGCGCGTGAAGGCGACGAGCAGGTGCTCGCGGACGATCTCCTCGTCGTGGGGCTCGGGCGCCGGGAGCGTCCAGCCCACCTGCGCGGCGTGCTCGCGCGCGCGCGCGGCGAGGTCGGCGACCGGGGCGGCCGTGGGCCAGCGCTCCGCCAGCAGGCGCAGGGCGGCGCGGGCGGGGGCGTGGCGCGTGCGCAGCGACCCGGGGGGCGGCTCGCCCGCCGCGAGGGGCGCGTCGGCCTCGGCCTTGAACTCCTCGTGCCCGCCCTCCGGCGCGTCGGCCCAGGCGCCGGGGGCGCGGTAGCGGGCCACGACCGAGAGGCCCTCGAGCCGGTCGATCCCGAGCCGCCGGTCGACCTGCGCGTCGGCCCGCACGAACAACGCCCGCCGGAAGCTGCGGTTCACCAGGTCGTCCAGCAGCTGCTCGCGCTCGAGCGGGTCGCCCGCCACGCGCTCGAACAGCTTCAGCCGCTCGGGGTCGAGGTGGTTGCCTGGCAGCGACGAGGGCAGGTCGGCGTCGGCCAGGTACTGCAGCCCGCCTGCCGTGGCCTGGCGGACCAGCTCGTGGAACCACACCGGGTGGTTCTCCTCGGCGATCAGGTCGTGGCGGATCCACGCGTCGGACCCGCCGCGGACCTTGTCACGCCGCGCGCGGAACAGCTCCGCCGTGGGCGGCGGCGCCAGCTCGGCCATGGCCTCGGCCAGGGCCCGAACCATGTTCACCTGCGCCTGCGGGTCGGGCACGGCGGCCACGCGTCGCATGAGCAGCCCGCGCAGCGCCAGGAGCGAGTCGCTGCCGGGCAACACCGAGAGGCCCACGTAGGCGACGCCCTGCGGGCGGAGCATGGCGGCCATGGCCTCGAGGAGCGTCGGCTGGAGCTCCGGCGCGATCCACGAGTGGAGCCCGTGGGCGATCACGAAGTCGAACGTGCCCAGGCTGGGCGCCTCGCGCAGGTCCATGACCTCGAGGCGCAGGTTCTCCGCGCCGAGGGCGCGCGCCGCGGCGCGGCCCGCCTCGATCTGAGCCGGCGAGATGTCGATCCCCACCACCTCGGCCTCGGGGTGGGCCAGGGCCGTGGCGAGCAAGTTGCCGCCGTCGCTGCAGCCGAGCTCGAGCACGCGGCTGACCGAGGGCCGCGCGGGCGCCAGGCCCAGCAGGCGCGCCACGACGGCCAGGCGGTCGGGCTGCGTGGCGGCGCGCGGCAGGCTCGGGTAGCGCAGCCCGTCGAAGGCGGCCGCGATCTGGGCCGAGCTGTCTCGCGTGCTCACGCGCGCATGAGAACACCTGCCGTCGCCGAGCGCAAACGGGCCCTCAGCGCGCGAGCCGCCCCGCGTCGAGCCAGCCTTGCACGCGGCGCCCGCCGCTGGGGCGCTCGAGGGAGTAGGGGGCCTCGATCGCGCGCAGCCAGCGCGCGCCGCCGCGGACCTCGAGCAGGCGGCGGCGGCGGGCGATGTGCGGCTGGCCGCCGTCGACCGAGGTCAGCAGGGTGTGGGCCGTGCCGTCGGGGCCGGCGACCCGCTCGACCGCCGTCACCACCAGCACGTGGGTCGGGCCGCCCCAGGCGGGGTCCTCGTGGCCGACGATCAGCACGTCGCCCGGGAGCGGGTCGGCGGCGGCGCGGGTCTGGGCGGCGGTGATCGTGGCGGTCCAGGCGTCGTGCGCGCGGCCGATCCGGACCACGTTGGCCACGGCCTGGCCGATCTGGCGGCTGTAGGGGGTCGAGAGGCAGGCGTGCTCGACGCCCGCCTCGCGCAGCACCGCCATGGCGAACAGGCCGCAGCTCGACATGGAGCGGGCGTAGGCCTCGCGCAACGGTGAGATGTCGTGGGGGAACAGCAGCTCGACGTAGCGCGCCCGCGTGGCGGGGTCGGCGTAGCCCAGCCCCGCGTTCGCGTCGGCGATCGCCACGATCCGGGCGCGCAGGTCGGCGTCCGCGGGCGGCTCGACCCCGAGCTGGGCGTCCTCGAGCGTGGGCGGGCGCGGCCGGTCGGGGGCGCGTCCCGCGTCGGGAGAGACGCCGAACGAGGGGGCGCGCCTCGCGTCGGGAGAGACCCCGTAGACGCCGCCCGCCTCGTCCGGCCCGCGGCCTCGCGCCCCGTCGGCGTTGAGCTCCGCCGCGGCCGCCCCGTCGTCCTCGGGGAGCCGCCCGACCTCCTCGGTCCAGCCCTCGGGCCCCCCGCAGCACGGACGCTCGCGGACCACGCCCACCACCAGCGCGCCGCGCCGGCGGTAGAGCGCGAACCTCTCTGCGGCCCTGACGCCCAGGCCGCCGACCAGCCCGCCCTCGCGGGCGAACCGGACGCGCAGCGCGCTCGCCTGCGCGACTCCGACCCCGACGTCCCGCGCGGTGACCCCGCTCTGGAGGCAGGTCCGCTCGCGCATGACCTCGAACGCGCGGTCGGCGCGGGCGCGCACGATCAGGCGCACCCGGGTCCGACAGCCCGCCGCCCGCCCCGCCAGCGCGTAGCTGCCCCCTCCCAGGGGGAGCGCGGCGGGGCGTGCCGGCGCGCCCGGGTCTGCATGGGCCGACCCGAGCAGCGCGAGGAGGAGCAGGGGCGCAGGCGCGGCGTAACGGATCATGAACCCTCCCTGCCCGCGCTCAACAAACGGCGAGCCGGGGGCGGCGCGCGCGCAACCTCAGGCGCCCCCGCCCCCGGCCGCGCTCCTTCCCTTTCAGGCTCCCTTCGCGGTCTGTTACCGTCCTGCGCCCCGCCGCCCGGAGGACCCGCGTGCGCCACGTGCTCCTGATCGTCGCGCTGTTCGGCGCGCTGTTCGCCTTCCGGCTGGGCGACATGAGCGTGGTCGACTACGACGAGGCGGCCTACGCCGAGGTCGCGCGGGAGATGCTCCTGCGCGGCGACGCGCTCCGGCCCCACCTCGACGGCGAGCCCTGGTACGAGAAGCCGCCGCTCCTCTACTGGGGCATGCTGGCCGGCTTCCGGGCGGTGGGGGTCGACGCGCTCGGCGTCCGCCTGGTGAACGCCCTCGCGGGGGTCGCGCTCCTGCTGGTGGTGTACGGCTTCGCCCGCCGCCCGCTCGGGGCGCGCGGAGCGCTCGCCTCGGCCCTGGTGCTCGGGGCCTCGCTCGAGGTGATCGGGCTCGCCCGCGTGGCCCTGACCGACCTCGAGTTGACCGTGCTCCTGATCGCCTGCCTGGGCTGCCTGCACCGCGCGCTGGAGGCCCAGCGGGAGGGCGGCAGCGGGGTGGGCTGGTACGTGGCCGCCTGCGCCTGCTCGGGGCTGGCCATGCTCTCCAAGGGGCTGATCGGGTTCGTCCTCCCGGGCGGCGCGGTGTTCCTGGTCGCGCTGTACGAGCGCAGGCTGAGCGCGCTGTTCCGCCCGGTGTGCCTGGCGCTCGGGCTCCCGGTCCTGCTCGGGGTGGGCCTGTCGTGGTACCTCGCGCTCGGCGCGGCGGACGGGTTCGGCTTCATGCGCGAGCTGTTCTGGGAGCACCACGTCGGCCGCTTCTTGAACCCCAAGCACAGCCACGGCGGGCCGATCGTGTTCTACGTGCCCGTGCTGCTGCTCGGGTTCCTGCCCTGGAGCCCGCTGGTGCCGCTGGCGGCGGCGCGCGCCGGCCTGCGCGGTGACGACGAGCGGGCGCGGTTCTTGCGCCTCATGAGCGCGTTCGCGGCCCTGACCTTCGTGTTCTTCTCGCTGGCCGCGACCAAGCTCCCCAACTACGTCGCCCCCTGCTTCCCGCCGCTGGCGCTGCTCGTCGGCGACCTGTTGGCCCGCGACGCGGCGCGCGCGCGCGCGGGCGACCTCGCCTGGCGCCGCTCGCTCGCGGCCTCGGCCGGGCTGTACCTGGCGCTGGCGGTCGCGCTGCTCGCGGCGCCCTTCGTGCTCCCCTACCTCCCCGAGCTCCTCCCCGCCAAGGCGGTGGCGCGCAACCCCGGGCTGTCGCGCCCGCTCGAGCTCGGGCCGTGGCCGGTGCTGCTCGCGCTGCTCCTCGCCGGCGCGGGCGGGCTGGCGCTGGCGTGCGCGCGGCGCGGCCAGGCGCGCCGCGCCGCGGTCGCGCTCGGCGGCGGCCTGGCGCTCCTGCTGCTCGGCGCGGCGGTGGGGCCGATCCCGCGCTACGAGGCCCACTTCCGCGCGCCGCTCCACGCGATGGCGCGCGAGGCGGCGCCGCTGGTGCCCGAGGGCCAGCGGCTGGTGCTGCTCGGGCTGCGCCACGTCCCGAGCGTGACCTTCTACGGCGGACGGCTCACCCGCTACGTCAGCCCCAAGAACGCGCTCGAGGTCGCCGCCCTGTTCGAGGGGGCGGTCGGGCTCACCAGCGAGGGGTACATCGACGCGGTGGACGGCCCCGGCCGGCGCGAGATCCTGGCCGAGCGCGGCGGCTACGTGCTGTTCCGCTGCTCGCCCGCCGTCTCCCCGCCGGCCTCGCGCGAGCCCCGCTGACGCAGGAGCGCCGCGGCGAGCGCGAGCCACAGCGCGAGGAGGGCGGCGCGACGCAGCCAGCTCAGGGCGGGCGAGACCTCGGCGCGCAGGGCCGCGCGGGCCAGCGGCTCGCCCTCGTGACGGAACACCGGGTTGGTGAACAGCTGCGTCCCGCGCGTCTCGGCCTCGACGCGCACGTAGGTGTCCTCGGGCGCGAGCTCGTAGCGCGCGCTGGCGACGCCCTCGAGCTCCAGCAGCGTCCGCCCGCCCTGCCCCACGAAGCGGAGCTCGTCGGCGGGCTCGGCCAGGGTCACCTCGAGCGCGCCGGCGCGCACGCCCACGTCCACCAGCGCGTTGGGCCGCTCGCGCGAGCGGCTCGCGACCGAGTAGAACCGCCCGCGCCGCAGCGCCTCCAGCCCGGCCTCGGGCGTGCGCGCCTCGGCGTGGATCCGCGTCCAGCCGAGCGGGAAGTCGCGCTCGACCTCGAGGTCGTGGAGGTCGTCGGCGCACACGCCCCACACCAGCCGGCCGGCCGAGAGGGCCGCGTCCCAGAACGCGTAGGCGCGCGCCTGGTTGGTGCGCACCTCGACGGCGTGGTAGCCGCAGACCTCGGCCATCTCCCCCAGGCTGAGCGGGTCGCGCTGGTTGAGGTGGTTCAAGAACACCAGCGCCGCCTCGCCCCGCAGCCGGTCGATCAGGTACTGCTGCCCGTCGGTGGTCGGCAGGAGCGGCTGGTCGAGCCAGGTCGTCGCCCGCGCGCCGAGCACCGTGCGGTGCGCCTTGAACAGCCCCCAGCCGTGCTCGTAGGCGGGCAGGTACAGGGGCTCCTCGGGGCCGGGCGGCGTGACCCAGTGGTAGTTGGTGAGCGGGTAGACGTCGTAGCCCGCGTCGCGGTACGCGGCGCGCACGGCGGCCGGGGACTGCGCCCCCGAGAAGATCTGCAGCGGGTGCTCGGAGTGGGCGTGCGTGTTGGCGCGCAGCCACACCCCGCTCGGGCCCGCGTAGGGGTCGTGCCAGCGCGGGCCGCTGAACGGGGTCGCCGGCGGGTAGACGTACCACGGCGGGAGCGCCACGTGGAGCAGCAGCGCGCCCGCGAGGGTCAGGAGCGCGCCCCGCGCGAGCGCCCGCGCGACGCGACGACCCCGGCTGGTCGTGAGCTCCCCAGGCATGCCATGCTCCTGGCGGCCGGGTCCCCCGGCTGGGTGGCGGCGGCGGTGGTGCCGGCGCCGAAGCAGAGTACGATCCTGGCCGCCCCCCGGACAGCGCGAGGAGCCGGGCCGCATGACCAAGCCGTTCGTCCCGCCCAGGCCCGAGCGCCCGCTGCTGTCGGTCGTGATCCCGGCCTACAACGAGGCGACCCGGATCGTGGGCTCCCTCGAGCAGGTCAGCGCCTTCTTGGCCGAGCAGCCCTTCACCTGGGAGGTGCTCGTCATGGACGACGGCAGCGCCGACGCCACCGCCGAGCTCGTCGCCGCCTTCGCGGCGGAGCACCCGGGGATCCGCCTCGAGCGCCTGCCCCACGGCGGCAAGGGCGCCGCGCTCAAGGCCGGCATGGCCCGGGCGCGCGGGGAGTACCGCTTCATCTGCGACGCCGACCTCTCCATGCCGATCGAGCAGGTGACCCGCTTCTTGCCCGACGCGCTGGGCGGCGAGTTCGACGTCGCGATCGCCTCGCGCGAGCTCTCCGGCTCGCGCCGGATCGACGAGCCGGCCCGGCGCCACCTCATGGGGCGCGTGTTCAACGGGCTGGTCCAGCTCCTCGCCGTGCGCGGCCTCGCGGACACGCAGTGCGGCTTCAAGTGCTTCCGGGGCGAGGTGGCCGAGGAGCTGTTCGCCTACCAGCTCCTGGGCGGCTGGGCGTTCGACGTCGAGCTGCTGTTCATCGCCCGCCTGCGCGGCTACGGGATCCAGGAGGTCCCGATCGACTGGTACTACCGCGCCGAGAGCAAGGTCCGCCCGGTGCGCGACGCGCTCACCATGGCCGGCGACCTGCTCCGCCTGCGCTGGAACCACCTGCGCGGCCGCTACCGCGCGCGCGGCGCGGTCCCCGCGCCGGCGGCGGTCCCGGTCGCGGCCGCCCGCGCTCGAGCGTAGGCGCTCCCTCAGGGCGAGAGCGCGACCCGCAGCCCCGACTCGACGGTGCGCTCATCCTCCCCCTCGCCCTGGCGGTGCGCCGGGCGCCAGGCTCGCTCCTTGCTGGTCTTGAAGCCGCCGCCCTTGCGGACCCGCTCGCCAGGCTGCTGCGCCGCGTCCTGCGTCCACTCCGTGGCGTTCCCCACCATGTCGAAGCAGCCGAACGGCGAGACGTTCTCGAGGGACGAGCCCACGCGCTGCGGGCCACCGTCGAGGTCGAGCTCGCTCGGGTCGGCCTCACCCCAGGGATACGTCCTGCCGTCGCGGCCGCGGGCAGCGTACTCCCACTCGTCCTCGGTCGGGAGGCGCAGCCCCGCCCACTCGCAGTAGGCCACCGCCTCGCGCCAGGTGACGTTGAGGGCGGGGTAACGGTCGCGGTCCCTCGCCTTGGTGTACTCGTATTCGGGGACGACCGCCACCTCCGCGCCGGTCCGACGTCCGTACTCCTGGAGCTGGCGCCAGGTCAGCTCGTACTTGCCCAGGAAGAAGCCGCGGGTGAAGCGCACTCGCCGCGCCGTCTCGCCCTCGCCGCACAGACCCTCGCCCGGGGGGATCCAGCGCAGGAGCGAGCCGTCGCGCGCCCAGCGGTAGTCGCCGGGCTTCTCGCCGAACTCGAGCCCGGCGGGGAGCGGCAGCGCAGGCCGCTCGTCGGGCGCCAGGCGCGTGTACCAGCCCGGCGGCTCGGGCCGGGTGACCCGCAGCGTCGCCTCCGCGAGCGTCGCGCCGTCGGGGCCGAGCAGCTTCACGAGCAGGCTGAGCTCACCGAACTGCGTCAGCGGCAGCTCGAGCTCGAACGGCGCGCCCGCGCTGATCGGGCGCCGGGTCCCGTCGGGCAGCAGGAGCTCGCAGCCGGGCGGCCCCTCCGCCTGCCCCGCGAGCGTCACGCTGGCGCTCCAGATCTGCGAGCCGTCGACCGGCGCGGTGAGCTCCAGCGTGCCGGTGACGACGGGCGCCGGCGCCGCGGGAGCCGGCCCGGCGCCCCCGACCAGCGCGGCGCCCGCGCCCCCGAGCGCCACGAGCGCCAGCGCGAACAGGGGCAGGGCCACCGGGTTGCGCCGGCGCCAGCGGAGCAAGGTCGCGCTCACGCCCGACGCGGCCGTCGAGGGGGCCTCGCCCGCGAGCCAGCGCTCGAGGTCCTCGGCCAGCGCGAGCGCGCTCGGATAGCGGCGGGGCGGGTCCTTCTCCAGGCAACGCAGCACGATCGCCTCGAGGTCGGGGTCGATCCCGGCGCGCACCGCGGAAGGGGGCTCGGGCGCGCGGGCCAGCACCGCCTCCAGGACCTGCAGCACCGTCGTCCCTCCGAACGGCGCCTGGCCCGTCAGCAGGGCGTACAGCAGCGCGCCCAGGCCGTACACGTCAGCCCGCGGGTCGAGCGCGCTCGGGTTGGCGGCGGCCTGCTCGGGCGCCATGTAGGCGGGGGTGCCGAGCAGC
>CAZMSZ010000264.1:0-10790 GCA_964569055.1 uncultured Planctomycetota bacterium
GACAAGATCTCGAACGCGCTCGTGTCCGACCAGGGCGAGGGCACCATCAACCCGTTCATGGTGCTCAACGAGCTCGAGGCGGGGCTGCTCCACCACTCGCTGATCGCCTCGGACGACCTCCGCAAGCACTACCGCGACCTGCTCGCGGTCGTGAAGGAGGAGTACGAGGACATCATCAAGAACGAGGTCCAGAAGGCGATCTCGGCCGACGAGGACGCGATCGCGCGGCTGTGCGCCAACTACGTCGACAACGTGAAGGCCTACACGCAGCGCGAGAAGGTCAAGAACAAGTACACCGGCCAGGACGAGGAGCCCGACGAGCGGCTGATGCGCTCGATCGAGGAGAAGATCGACATCCCCGAGAGCCGCAAGGACGACTTCCGGCGCGAGATCATGAACTACATCGGCGCGCTCGCGATCGAGGGCAAGCAGTTCCACTACTGGACCAACGAGCGGCTGCAGAAGGCGCTCGAGCTCAAGCTGTTCGAGGACCAGAAGGACTCGATCAAGCTCACGAACCTGATCTCCAACGTCATCGACAAGGAGACGCAGGAGAAGATCGACGTCGTGAAGACGCGCCTGATCAAGAACTACGGCTACGACGACGTCTCGGCGACCGACGTCCTCAACTACGTCGCCTCGATCTTCGCGCGGGGCGACGCGGTGAGGAACTCGTAGCCGGCGGCGCCTCGCCGCGGCAGGAGAGCGCGTGAGCACCAACAAGATCGGCCGGGACAACTCGCGCTTCAAGCAGATCGTCCGCGGCAAGATCAAGAAGGAGCTGCGCAAGTACATCACGCGCGGCGAGCTGATCGGCCGCAAGGGCAAGCACACCGTCTCGATCCCGCTGCCCCAGATCCAGCTCCCGCGCTTCCGCTTCGGCAGCCAGCAGACGGGCGGCGTCGGCCAGGGCGACGGCGAGATCGGCCAGCCGATCGGGCAGGGGCAGAAGCAGCCGGGCGAGGGCGGCGAGGCCGGGGAGGACCCGGGGGAGCACGTGCTCGAGGTCGACGTCGAGCTGGGCGAGCTCGCCAAGATCCTGGGCGAGGAGCTCGAGCTGCCGCGGATCGAGCCGCGCGGCAAGAAGGCGATCGCCGCGGAGAAGGACGTCTACACCGGGATCCACCGCAGCGGCCCCGAGAGCCTGCGCCACTTCAAGCGCACCTTCAAGGCGGCGCTGCTGCGCCAGCTCGCGACCGGGGCCTACGACCCCGACCACCCCCTGGTGCTGCCGATCCGCGAGGACAAGCGCTACCGCTCCTGGAAGACGCACCGCGAGCCCGAGGCGAACGCGGTGATCATCTACATGATGGACGTCTCGGGCTCGATGGGGTTCGAGCAGAAGGAGATCGTCCGCATCGAGAGCTTCTGGATCGATACCTGGCTGCGCAGCCAGTACAAGAACATCGAGAGCCGCTACATCGTCCACGACGCGACCGCCAAGGAGGTGGACCAGCACACCTTCTTCCACATCCGCGAGAGCGGCGGCACCAAGATCTCGAGCGCCTACGAGCTGTGCAACCGGCTGATCAACGAGCAGTTCCCGCCCGACGACTGGAACATCTACCCGTTCCACTTCTCGGACGGCGACAACTGGGGCGGCGACGACACGCGCCGCTGCGTGCGCCTGCTCGACGAGGAGATCCTGCCGCGCTGCAACGTGTTCTGCTACGGGCAGGTCAAGAGCGCCTACGGCTCGGGTCAGTTCATCAAGGACCTGCGCGGCTCGTTCGAGGACGACGAGCGGATCATCCTCAGCAGCATCGGCAGCCGCGACGAGATCTACGACTCCATCAAGCAGTTCCTCGGCAAGGGCAAGTGACATGAGCTACGAGTTCCGCCGGGGCCTGCCCGAGGCGCTCGCCAAGGCCGCCGAGGAGATCACGGGCTACGCCCGCGGCTACGGGCTCGACTTCTGGTCGATCTGCTTCGAGCTGCTCGAGCACGACGAGCTGAACGAGGTCGCCAGCTACGGCGGCTTCCCCACCCGCTACCCCCACTGGAAGTGGGGCATGGAGTACGAGCAGCTCAGCAAGAGCTACACCTACGGGCTCAGCAAGATCTACGAGCTCGTGATCAACAACGACCCGTGCTACGCCTACCTGATGAAGTCGAACTCGATGGTCGACCAGAAGCTGGTGATGGCGCACGTGTGCGGGCACGCCGACTTCTTCAAGAACAACCTGTGGTTCGCGCACACCAACCGCAAGATGATGGACCAGATGGCGAACCACGGCACGCGCATCCGGCGCTACGCCGAGCGGGTCGGCCACGAGGAGGTCGAGAAGTTCATCGACGCCTGCCTGTCGATCGAGAACCTGATCGACATGCACAGCCCGTTCATCAAGCGGCGCCGCGAGCGGCGCAGCGAGGAGGAGGAGGAGGAGGAGCTGCACCGCGCCCGCCGCTCCGCTCCCAAGAAGCTGCGGTCCAAGGCCTACATGGACCGCTACGTCAACCCGCCCGAGTTCCTCGAGCAGCAGCAGCGCAAGCTCGAGGAGGCGATCGAGAAGAGCAAGCACTTCCCCGAGAACCCCGAGCGCGACGTGATGCTGTTCTTGCTCGAGCACGCCCCGCTCGAGCGCTGGCAGCGCGACATTCTTGGAATGATTCGCGAGGAGGCTTATTATTTTGCGCCACAAGCAATGACAAAGGTTATGAACGAAGGCTGGGCCTGTGTCGCACCTGAATCTTTGGTGTTCACGCAGTCGGGGCTGATCCCCATGCGCGCCGTGGTCGAGGAGCGCGAGGGCGCGGTCTCCGACGGCGCGGAGCTGCGCGCCGTCTACGACCGACACGTGATCGCCCAGCACCCGACGGTCCGCCTGCGGACGCGGCGGGGGCTCGAGCTCGAGGGCTCGAACAACCACCGCGTCCTGCTCGCGGATGGCGAGACGTGGCGTCGGCTCGACGAGCTGCAGCCAGGCGACCGCCTCGCGGTCTCCGGCGGGGCCGGCCACTGGCCGAGCGAGGAGGTCGAGCTCGCGTGGGAGGCGCCGCACCGCGTCTCGCTCCAAGAGGTCGCGGACGAGGCCGACGTCTCGCTCTGGACGGTGCTCCGGCACCGCGCCGGGCGGCAGACCCGCGCGGCTGGCGCCGTCGCCACGGCGCTCGAAGCGTACGACGCGCCGAGCAACGCGGCCCTCCCGCAGTGCGTGAACAAGCGCGCGCCCGTTCGGCTGCCGGGTCGCGTGGACGCGAGTCTGGGCGCCTTCCTCGGCTACCTCGTCGGCGACGGTCACATCAGCCGCGTCAAGCGGCACTTCGGGCTGACCACCGGCGACGCGGAGCAGGCCGAGCGGTTCGCGGCGCTCGCGACGGAGCTGTTCGCGCTCTCCGCGACGGTCCGCCGCGATGGTGAGAAGCTGCGCGTGTTCGTCTACTCCGAGACGATCTCCGACTTCCTCACCGAGGCGCTCGACCTCACCTCGGGCCCGAGCGCGCGCGAGAAGCGAGTGCCCGACGCGGTGCTCCGTTCGCCCGAGCCGGTCGTGCGCGCGTTCCTGCGGGCCTACTTCGACTGCGACGGGCACGCGGGCAAGCAGGGCGTGATCCTCAGCACCGCCAGCGACGCGCTGGGGCAGCAGGTGCAGCTCCTGCTGCTCAACTACGGGATCCTCTCGCGCCGCCGCCGGCAGAACGACGGCTGCTGGCACGTGCACGTGGCCGGCGCCTCCGCCAAGCGGTTCGCCGAGGCGGTCGGCTTCGGCCTGACGCGCAAGCAGGCGGCGCTCGAGGAGTACGTCGCCGCCCGGAGCTGGTTCAAGGCCGAGCGCTGGGAGGACGAGGTCGTCTCGCTCGAGCGTGGGACCGCCGACGTCTACGACATCTCGGTCGAGGAGACCCACCGCTACGCGGCGTGCGGGCTGATCAACCACAACTCGTACTGGCACAGCCGGCTCATGACCGAGAAGATCCTCACGGACGCCGAGGTGGTCGACTACGCCGACCGCCACGCCGGCACCATGGGGACCTCGCCCGGCGTGCTCAACCCCTACAAGCTCGGGATCGAGCTGTTCCGCGACATCAAGGAGCGCTGGGACAGAGGGAAGTTCGGGGCGGCCTGGGAGGAGTGCGACGACGCGGCGGCGCGGCGCGACTGGGACAAGCAGCTCGGGCTCGGGACCGAGAAGCTGTTCACCGTGCGGCGGATCTACAACGATGTGCTGTTCATCGACGAGTACCTGACCGAGGAGTTCGCCCGCACGCACAAGCTGTTCACGTTCGAGTACTCCAAGCAGAGCGACGAGTACGTGATCGCGAGCCGGGAGTTCAAGCAGGTCAAGGAGAAGCTGCTGTTCCAGCTCACCAACTGGGGCAACCCGGTGATCTCGGTGGTCGACGCCAACTTCGAGAACCGGGGCGAGCTGTACCTCATCCACCGCCACGAGGGCGTGGACCTGCAGATGGACCACGCCAAGGACACCCTGGAGAACGTCCAGCGCATCTGGAACCGGCCGGTCCACCTCGAGACGGTGATCGAGAAGCGGCGCAAGGTGCTGTCCTACAACGGGCGGAAGCACGCCGACCGGACGCTCTGACCCATGGTCGACGCCGCCCCGCGCGAGTCGGACGCCGGCGCGCTCCCCGCGCTGCAGGCGCGGGCCGCCGCGCTCGAGCTCGAGGTGGAGCGGCTGCGCTCGATCGTGCGGCAGGCCCGCGCGATCATCGTCACCACCGACCTCGAGGGGCGCGTCACCTCGTTCAACGAGGAGGCCGAGGCGGTGCTCGGCTGGCGGGCGGCCGAGGTGATCGGGCGCTCGGCCGACATGTTCTACGCCCAGCCCCGCACGCGCCGGCGGCTGCTCGAGCGGCTCGAGGGGGCCGGCGCGGTCGAGGAGGACGTGCAGGTCCGGGGCAAGGACGGCAAGAAGCGCTGGCTCGGGCTCAGCCTGGCCTGGCTGCGCGACGACCGCGGCGAGCCGATCGGGACGGTCGGGGTCAGCAAGGACGTGACGCAGCGGCGCGAGCTCGAGGCGGAGCTGCGGCGGCTGTCGATCACCGACAAGCTGACCGGCCTCTACAACCAGAGCCACTTCTTCCACCGGCTCGAGATCGAGAAGGAGCGGGCGCTGCGCCTCGAGCACGAGCTGGCGCTGCTCCTGTTCGACCTCGACGGGTTCAAGCAGCTCAACGACACGCAGGGTCACCGCGAGGGCGATCGCGTCCTGGTGTCGGTCGGGCGGGTCCTGTTCGACAACGTGCGCAAGGAGGTCGACTCCGCCTTCCGCTACGGCGGCGACGAGTTCACGGTCCTGCTCCCCGGCGCCAGCACCGAGACGGCGCAGGCCTTCGCCGAGCGCGTGCGGCGCGCGATCGCCGCGCTCGGCCGCGGGGTCTACGCCTCGATGGGGATCTGCCCGTTCGACCCGGACGACCGCTCGCTCCAGATGGTGGAGAAGGCGGACGAGGCGATGTACCTCGCCAAGCGCGCCGGGGGCGACCGGGTCGCGGTGTACGACCTCGCCCGCCGGGACGCGCGCCTCGTCAGCTAGCTGCCCCCGCCTCCAACCACATCCGCGCCAGCTCCTGGTGGGACAGGTTCTCTTCTTCGGGCTGCGTGCAGACGTAGCGCCGGCACTCGACCGGGCGGGCCGCGTAGATTCGACAGCCCGAACCGTCGAAGAATATACACGGGCTGCGGAGCTGGTAATACAGGCGGTCCGCCAGCGTGGCGGGAGGGATCAAAGGCTCGCCGTCCCTGCCCAGCTTGACCGGCGCGAAGGCGTGGACCGTCCGCGGCGCCTCGCCGGGCGCGAGGGTCACGTCGATCGAGGTCACCACCGCGTAGCGGCGCACGAAGGCGTCCGGCTCGAGCCCGAGCAGCGCCGCCGCGGCCTCCACCTCGCCCGGCCCGAACCAGCCGGGGTTGCTCTTGCAGCACAGCCCCCGCCGGACGCACCCCAGCGCGGGGTCCGGGTGCTCGTCGGGCTCCTCGCCCAGCCAGTAGGGGTTCTCGACGTCGGGCTGCCCAAGGCGACGCACCGTCTCTTCGCTCAGGAGGCCGCGGCGACGCGGCGCTCGCGCGAGCGGGAGCGGGCGCTCGGGAGCCCGAGAGGACTCACCGTCGCACTGTGGAGGTTCGCTCGGCTGACCCATATCGCACCGCCGCCCGCCGGTCGGCACACTACGCGCCGCAAAGCAGCCCCGCCAGTACGAGAGGCGGCGGTCGTTCGGTATAGTTCGTCCGAACCACGGCGAGAACGTGACTCCGCTGCAACACGCAACCCAAATCCTCGACGAGCTCGACTTGTCCGCGGTGCCCGCCGAGACCCGCGAGGCGCTCTGCGAGCGCCTCGCCCGCGCGCTCGAGCTGCACGACGCGCGGCACGAGGAGCGGCGGCGCGAGCTGGCTCGCGCCCGCTCGGCCATGCGCGAGCGCGAGGACCTCAAGCATCAGATCCTCGAGAACGTGCCGGGCGGCGTGGTCGTCGTGTCCACGACGGGGGCGGTCCTCGACGGGAACGCCGAGGCCCTCGACCTGCTCGGCCTGCGCGACGTCGAGCTGGCGCGGCGGCACATCGCGGACTTCCGGGGGGCCACGATCCGCGAGGACGGCTCGCCGTTCCCGGTGGAGGAGTACCCGATCGCGGTGTGCCTCGCGACCGGCCAGCGGGCGGGGCCGGCCACGGTCGGCGTGCGCAAGCCGGGAGGCGAGCTGGTGTGGGCGGTGTTCACGGCCGTCCCGCTCCGTGAGCCGGGCACCGACCAGCTCCTCGGCGCGGTGGTCACGTTCCTCGACGTGACCGAGCTCAAGCGCTCCGAGGCGGCGCGCCGCGACCTCGAGCGCAGCGTGCAGGAGGCGCAACGCCTCGAGAGCCTCGGGCTGCTCGCGGGCGGCGTCGCGCACGACTTCAACAACCTGCTCGTCGGCATGCTCGGGCACATCGAGCTCGCGGCGCTCGAGCTCGAGCCCACGAGCGCGCCCGCGCAGGCGCTGGACGCGGCCCGACGCGCGGCGCTGCGCGCCTCGGAGCTGACGCACCAGCTCCTGGCGTACTCGGGGCGGGGCAAGCTCCTGGTGGAGCGGATCGACCTCGACGCGCTGGTGCGTGACCTCGCGGCGCTCGCCGCCGGGAGCCTGCCGCGCACCACCCGCGTGGAGCTCGCGCTCCACGGCGAGCTCCCCGCCGTCGAGGGCGACGCCACGCAGCTCCGGCAGGTGGTGCTGAACCTCCTGACCAACGCCTCGGAGGCGCTCGAGGGGCGCGCCGGGCGGGTGCTCCTGCGGACCGACGTGGTCGCGGGCGAGCGCGCGCGCGCCGAGAGCTGGATCGGCGAGCCGGCCCTCGACGGCGAGCAGTACGTGGCGCTCGAGGTGAGCGATGAGGGCTGCGGGATCGCCGCCGGGGACGTTCCGCGGCTGTTCGAGCCGTTCTTCACCACCAAGTTCACGGGGCGGGGGCTCGGCCTCTCGGCGGTGCTCGGGGTGCTGCGCGCTCACGGGGGAGCCGTGGCGGTCGAGAGCACGCCCGGCGGCGGGGCTACGTTCCGGCTGGTCCTGCCGGGCCAAGGGGAGCCAGTGCGCACATCGCAGCCCGAACCAGCCCCGCGCCGCCCGGCGGGCCGCGGCGAGGGGCTGATCCTGGTCGTCGACGACGAGGAGCACGTGCGCTCGGTCGCGCGCCTCGCGCTCGAGGCGCAGGGTTACTCGGTCCTGACCGCGGCCGGCGGCCGCGAGGGGGTCGAGCTGCTCGGGCGCAACCCCGAGGTGCGGCTGGCGCTGATCGACCTCCTCATGAGCGACATGGACGGGGTGGAGACCTACCGCGCGCTGCGCGAGCTGCGGCCCGACCTCCCGATCGTCCTCTCCAGCGGGTTCGGCGAGGCGTCCGCCCTGGAGCGCTTCGGACCCAACGAGCTGGCGGGCTTCCTCCCCAAGCCCTACACGATCGGACAGCTCGCGCGGCTGGTCGAGGACGCCCTGCGCCGCTGATCGGAAGGCGCCTGGCGACAGCCTCGTTGCCCGCGGGAACCTCTCGGCGAGCCGCCCGAATCTGGGATTTGGTCGCGGTTCGGGCTGCTCGGGTCCACGGCTACGGGAGATGCGTCGGCCCTGGCGTTGCGTATCGGCCGCGGCATGAGGCGGATTCCGCACGCTCTGTCGAGCACCCTGTTCACCCTCCTCCTCCTGGCCGGCTGCACCGAGCGGGGCTCGGGCTCCGGCTCGACCGCGGCGGCGGTGGGCAGCGCCGCCGTGACCGGCCGCGTGGTGGTCCAGCTCGGCGCCGACGTCCCGGCCCGGCCGGCGCAGCGGCTGCTCGACCTGCTGGGGCGCGCCGCGCCGGGCCAGGTCGAGGTCCGCCCCGCCACCGAACGCCCCACCCTCCCTCCGGGCTCGCTCCTGCTCGCGTTCGGCGACACGGCGACCACCACCGATCTGATCGCGGCGGCCGAGGTCCAGGCGGCGGGCTCGGAGGGCTTCGTGCTCCGCTCCGCCGAGCAGGGGGGCGTGACCCGGATCGCCGCGGCCGGCAACCCGCCGGCGCACGACCCCCACGGGATCACCGTCAACCGTGGCGTCCTGTACGGCGCCTACGCGCTGCTCGAGGAGCTCGGCTTCGCCTTCCTCCACCCGCTCGACCCGACCGTCCCGAGCGGGCTCCGCCTCCCCGCGCCGGTCGACCGCCGCGAGGCGCCCCACTGGCCCGTCCGCGGCTGGCACCTCCACACCATGCACCCGCTCGAGCTGACCGAGGTCCTCAACGGGTGGGGCAAGGCCGGGCCCCACGACGAGCCCGGCTGGCGCGCCATGCTGGGCGACTGGGAGGAGTTCTGCGAGTGGGCGGTGGCGAACCGCCAGAACGAGGTGGAGTGGGTCCTGCTCCAGGCCGACTCCTGGCAGGCCTTCGCCGACGGGCCCGAGCGCCAGCGGCGGCTGCAGGAGGTGGTCGCGATCGGGCACGCCTGGGGGCTCGCCATGGGCGGCGACGCGGCGCTCGCGCTGCGCCAGCAGCACGCCTATCACCTCGTGCGCCGCAGCGGGACCCTGGCCGACGAGATCGCGCAGATCCACTCGGGCGTCGACTACCTCATGGGCTGCGGCTTCGACTTCCTGTCCACCGAGATGGGCTTCAGCGAGTTCACCGCGCCCGACGACCGCAAGCAGGTCGCCTGGCTCGACGCGTTCGCCGAGCGCCTCGACGCGCGCTGGGGCGCCGAGGCGATCACCAAGGTCCACGTCTCGCAGGGGCAGCTCGCGCCCAACTACGTCGACCCCGACACGGGCGGCCCGCTCAACTTCAACTTCCTGCCCCACTACGCCGACCCGCGCCTGGGCGTCATGCCGCACACCGTGCAGCACTACGGCCTCGACGACCCGGCGCCCACCTACGGCGCCGCCGACTTCGCGTTCATGCGCGAGTTCCTGCAGGAGGAGGTCGGGCGGCGCAAGGTGGTGTGGTTCCCAGAGACCGCCTATTGGGTCAGCTTCGACGTCGACGTCCCGCTGTTCCTCCCCGTCTACGCCGACCGCCGGCTGCACGACCTGCGCCTGCTCGCCGAGGACGAGCGCGCCGGCCGCATGGGCCGGGGGCCGCACGCCGGCGGGCGCATGGACGGGCAGATGGTCTTCTCGAGCGGCTGGGAGTGGGGCTACTGGCTGCAGGAGGTGGTCGCCGCCCGGGCGGCCTGGGACCCGCTCGACCCGGCGCTAACCCACGAGGACGCGCTCCGGCGCGCGCTCGACCCGATCGTGCGGCCGTTCGGCCCGGCGGCCGACCGCACGCGCGAGCTCCTGGTCGCGCTGTGCCGCGACCAGCGCGAGCTCCTGATCGAGGGCCAGGTCGGGGGGCGCAAGCCCGGCACCGTGGTCGAGCGCAACGGCCAGGCCTACCTGCAAGGCTGGGAGACCTGGGACGAGCTGATGGAGATGGCGAGCCAGATCCCCGGCGTGAACCCCGCGCAGACCCAGCCCACCAAGCTGGGGCTGGTCGAGATGCGCAACGGCTGGGTCCCCGGCCCCGACTACCGCGCCGAGATCGAGCCGCTCCTCGCGGCCATGGCGAGCCGGTTCGACGCGCACGCCGACGAGCTCGAGGCCCTCGCCGCGCAGGTCCCGCTCGCCGCGCGCCCGCTCTACGACGACCTCGTGGCCGCGGCCCGCATGACCGCGCTGCGCGCCCAGCAGGTCCACGCGCTGTACGACTACGTCCACGCCCGCAACGGCGCCCCCACGTGGGCGCTCGCGCGCCTGGCCGAGGCTCGCGCCGCGCTCGACGCCGCCGCGGCGCTGGTCGCGGCCCGCGAGCCGCACTATCGCGTGGAGGCGGAGCGGATCGCCGGCTGGCGCCCCAACCCCACCGCCTACGAGTTCACCTACCTGTGGACCGTGCGCTCGCTCCACTTCTGGTGGCGCGACGAGGGGAAGGCGGTCGACGCCCCCTGGAGCCCCGCCTACCTCAACGTGATCGACCCGCTCGACGTGGCGTTCGGCGAGGGCTTCTGGCTCCCCCTCGCGACCCTGGCCCGCGACGCGGGCGCCCGCCTCGGCGCGGGCGGCGTGACCGACCTCCTCGACGCGCCGCCGCAGGAGCCGAGCTACCCGCCGGCGGGGCTGCGCAATCGCCCGTGAGATGAGCGAACGTCCTGCGCCTCAGGATCGAGCGCAGAGAGCGCAAAGACCGCAGAGATCGGAGACGAGCACGAGCCGATTGGGAATCGGCGGATCGAAGCGCTTCGCCCTACACCAGCCGAATTTACCGCCAAGAGCGCCACGGAAGAGCTGTCGCTCGCCAGCCCGGCTCCCTGGCCGGAAGAATCGACCGCCAAGAAGGCCGAGGGAAGCTGTC
>CAZMSZ010000265.1:0-2531 GCA_964569055.1 uncultured Planctomycetota bacterium
CTCGACCCGCCGCTCGCCGGCGACCTCAAGCTGGTCGACGTCGAGGACGGCGACGAGACCGAGGTCACGATCTCGGGCCCGCTGCTCGACGCCTACAAGAAGAACCTCGGCGCGTTCCTCTCCGGCCTGCGCGACTTCTGCCACCAGCGCGGCGCGCGCTACCTGAGCGCGTCCACCGCCATGCCGTTCGATCGGCTCGTGATCGAGCAGCTCCGCCTGCACGGAGTGCTGCGCTGATGGAGTTCCTCTCCACGGGCTGGCTGCTGGCGGCGCCGGGGTTCCTCGGCGCGCTGGTGCTGCTGTACTTCCTCAAGCTCAAGCGGCGCGAGGTGCAGGTCGGGAGCACGTTCCTGTGGAAGCAGGCGCTCGACGACCTGCGCGTCAACTCGCCGTTCCAGCGCCTGCGCATGAACCTGCTGCTGCTCCTGCAGCTCCTGGCGCTGCTCCTGCTCCTGCTCGCGCTGGCGCGGCCGGTCTCCAGCCTGGGCGGGCTGCGCGGGACGGACGCGGTGCTCCTGGTCGACGTCTCCGCCTCCATGCAGGCGCGCGACGGCGGGCCGGGCGGCATGACGCGCCTCGAGCGCGCCAAGGCCGAGGCGCGCCGGGTGATCGAGGACCTGTCCTTCGGCGACCGCGCCACGGTGATCGCGTTCGCCGACGACGTGCGCGCGCTGACCGACCTGACCGACTCCAAGGCCACCCTGCTCCAGGCGCTCGAGGGGCTGGTGGCGACCGACCGCCCCACGCGCCTGGCCCCCGCGATCGAGCGCGCCCGCACGCTGGTCGAGCGCGGCGACCGCGGCGAGCGCGACCCCGAGGTCTACGTGTTCTCCGACGGCCGGGTGGGCTCGCTCGAGGGCGCGGCCCTCGACGAGGACGTGCCGTTCCTCTACGTGCGCGTGGGTGAGGCCGAGGCGAACGTGGGGATCGTCGGCGTCGACGTGCACACGGCGGCCGGCTACGAGGAGGAGACGCGGGTGTTCGCCTCGGTGATCAACACCGGCCACGCGGCGCGGACGCTCGGGATCGACCTCTACGTGGACGACGAGCTGGTCGGCTCGCGCGAGCTCGCGCTGGCCCCGGGCGGCGTCGTCTCGGCCGCGTTC
This sequence comes from uncultured Planctomycetota bacterium, assembly GCA_964569055.1. Taxonomy (GTDB): domain Bacteria; phylum Planctomycetota; class J058; order J058; family J058; genus JAWLGW01. Next base: position 1,107 of record CAZMSZ010000265.1, read on the forward strand.
GAGACGCCGTTCCTGGGCGAGACCGGCGAGTCGCGCCGGGTGCGCCTGGCCCTCGACACCGACCCGGCCGAGGAGGCGCTCACCGCCGACGACGTGGCCCACGCGCTGGTGCGCCCGCCGGCCCCGAGCCGGGTGCTGCTGGTCACCGGCGGCAACGTGTTCCTCCAGAGCGCCCTCAGCGAGGACCCGCAGGTCCGCAAGACGCCCGCGGGCGGCGTCCCGATCCTGGCGCCCGAGGCGTTCTCGCCGAGCGACCCGGCGCTCCTCGACTACGACCTGATCGTGCTCGACCGCGTCACGCCCGAGGCGCTCCCGCCCGGCAACTACCTGTGCTTCGGCGCGGCGCCGCCGCTGCCGGGCCTGGAGGACCTCGGCCAGATCGAGTGGACCGAGGTCCTCGACTGGGACGAGACCCACCCGGTCGCCCGGTTCGTGAACTTCGCCACGCTGGTGCTGCCGACCGCGCGCCGGTTCAAGCTGCGCGAGCGCGACCACGTCGTGGTCCGCTCGACGCTCGGGCCGCTGGTCGTCGACGTGCGCGAGGGCGACCGGCGGGCGATCGTGTGCGCGTTCGACCTCCTCGCGCTCCCGATCGAGGGCGCCTGGACCTTCGACCCCTCGTTCCCGATCTTCCTCAACAACGCGGTGCGCGCGCTGAGCGCCAGCGGCCGCCGCGACCCGCGCAGCCTGCTCGTGCGCACGGCCGACCAGGCCGAGCTACGCTTCCCCCCCACCGCCGGCGCCTACGAGGTCACCCCGCCGGTCGGCCCGACCCGCACCGTCAAGATCCTCCCCGGCGACGACCTCGCCCGCGTCACCGGCCTCGACCGCGCCGGCCTGTACGGCGTGACGTTCCTCGAGCGCGAGACCAACGCCCGCCTCGGCTCCGCCACGTTCGCCGCCAACCTCCTCGACGCCGACGAGAGCGCGATCACGCCCGTGCCCGAGCTGAAGGTGGAGGGGCGGACCGTGAAGGGCACCGAGGAGGCGACCGAGACCAACCGCGACATGTGGAAATGGGCCGCCCTCGCGGCGCTCGCGTTCGTGATGCTGGAGTGGTGGGTCTACAACCGCCGAGTTTTCCTGTAGGGGCCCGGCTTCGCCGGGTCCCTACAGGAAAACTCGGATGGGGCGGGTGGACGGTTGTGTAGGGGCGCTCCGGTATGGTTTGGGGGGCGGGTGGACGCTCGCGGAGGGGCGCTCCGTTGGGGAGAAGATTGATTGATGGTGGGCGGGTTGGCCCTCGCCGAGGGGCGCTCCGTGGGGAGAAGATTGATGTTCGGCGGGTTGACCCTCGCGGAGGGGCGCTCCGTTGGAGGAGGAGATCCTTGGGCGGGTTGACCCTCGCGTGGCGGGCGCTCCGTTGGAGGGGAGATCCTTGGGCGGGTTGACCCTCGCGGGCGGCGCTCCGGTGAACGAGGAGAT
>CAZMSZ010000265.1:2631-8731 GCA_964569055.1 uncultured Planctomycetota bacterium
GGAGATCCTTGGGCGGGTTGACCCTCGCGGGCGGCGCTCCGGTGAACGAGGAGATCCTTGGGCGGGTGGACGTTCGCGGAGAGGCGCTCCGTTGCAGGAGAAGATCCTTGGAGCGGGTAGACCCTCGCGCTCAGGCACTCCCTTGAGGAGAAGAGGGCGTCAGCCCGGTGGCCCTTGGCTCGCGCCATCTGGAGGACGCCACAGGAGGGCCGCGGCGGTTCCTGGGCGCTGGTTCAGGTCGAGTTCCCGCTGGTGCTCGGTCATGAACTGCGTCACGCGTCGATAGTCGTCTGACGTCAGCCGGCCTTGGCCCACGAGTTCGAGGGTGTGCAGCGGAACGACCGCGGCATCCCGGAGGTAGAAGTGCGTGGCTCGGTTGACGAACCCGCCCGGCTTGGGCGCGACCGTGAAGTAGGGGCCGACTCCGCTCGGGTAGGACTGACCGAAGATTACGAGCGCGCGATCAGCCTCGACCCAGAGCACGATGCTCCTGCGCCGCTTGGCAGTGCGATCGCTGGGATTTATGGCCCAGACGATCCTCCCCGGAAAGATCACTCGAAGAACCGCTGGTAGTGCTCACGCGCCCCGGGGTCCACTTCGAGCTCGCCAGCCTCATCGACCGAGACGAGGTCGTCGATCACGAACTCGGGCTCTGTCACCTGATCGAGGGCCCGCCTCACCGCGGCGAAACGTTCGGTGGCGATCTGGACCAGGAGCTCCGCGAACGCGGAGACGATGCGTCGATCGTCCGCCGCGCTGCTCGAGGCCAGACGCTGAATGGCTCCGAACGCGATCACGCCATGGACGTGGCGGATCACCTCGTTTGGGAGGGATAGCGCGTGAAGTCGCTTGGGATCAGCTCGCGCGGCAAGCTCTTCAGCTGCCTGAAACCCCTCGAAGGCCGTCTCCACGTCTTCTGCCGCAGCAGGATCCGCACGCCAGCTGGCGAGAAGCTCGCCCTCGACGTCCGCTGGCTCCGCCGCGGAATCGGGTTCGCGAAGTGCGTCGAGCAATAGGCTGGTCTCGAAGACGTCGACAGCCAACCTCGCGAGGTCGGGCAGCCTCGAAAGGGCGTCTCCAGGTGACGCGCCGGCGCGGACTGCATCGACCGCAGAAGCGGTAGCCTCGCCGATCGCTCGCGCGGTCGCTCGCAGTCGTTGAGCGATCTCCGCGTAGAGGTCGTCGCCGCTCGGCCCGTCGAGCGCCGGCGAGAGTCGTTCAGCTGCGGCTTCGAGGGTCGTGCCGAGTGTGACTCCGAGCTGGAAGCCCATGGCGTCCTCCAGACTCGTCGTAACCGGCTTCGACCAGAGCGTCAATCGAGGCTACCGTCGCGACGGCACGCGACGCGCTTGGCGAGCGCTTCCATGGCGCTGGGCGAACGCGCTGAGCGCGTTTGCCGCGTCGTCTGGAGCGGGGCTTCCCGACCTACCGCTCGCGGAGCATGCCGCGGAGCTGCTCGCGGAGCTCCGGGCGGTCTTCGTGGCCGTGGGCCTTCACGGCGTGCTGGACGGCGGCCTCGAGGACCTCCTCCTCGGTGCCTTCCAGGGTGAGGGTGCAGCGCGAGTTGGGGTAGTCGCGGCAGTCGATCATCTTGCGGGTGGCCTGGGCGGTGGTGGCCGGGTTCTCGGCGGTCATGGAACACCTCCTTCACCGACGCTCGTGCAAGCGGGGTGCCCCGCGCCAGGGAGGGCGAGACCGCGCGACCGCGCCGCGCGTGGCCGGGCGGTGCGCCGCCAGCGGCCGGCCTGGGCGGTCCGGGCTGGCTCAGCGGTCGGGGGTGGGGAGCGCGGCCAGCTCGCGGCGGAGGTCTGGGGTGAGGAGGGGCGCGAAGGGGGCGAGGGCGCGGGCGTGGTCCGTGAGGGCGCGGCGCTGGGCGCCGTCCTCGCGCCAGCGTGGGAAGGTCGCGACGAGCGCTTCGAGGTAGCCGCGCGCGAGCGGGAGCAGCAGCGCGCGGCCGTGCGCTTCGAGGCCGGGCTCGGGGCGGACGAGCGAGGGCGCGAGGGCGCGCAGGAGGGCGCGCCAGCGCGTGAGCACGCCGGGGCCGGGCGGCTCGGCGCCGAGCGCGTCGATCTCCGCCTGGTAGCGCGCGGCGTGGGCGGCGCGCAGGAGCTCGCCCGGGTAGTCGCGCTCCGCCGTCGTCGGAAACGGCGCCGCGGCCGGGCGGCGCGACACGGGCACGGCAGCGCCGGGGGCGGCGAGGGCCGCCGCGAGGTCGATTCCGACCCACTCGCCCGGGCCGGGGGCGAGGTGCAGCCGGCGCGCCGTGGGTTCGAGCACGACGGCCAGGCCGCCGGCGGGCTCGCTGGGGGCTGCGCCCGCCACGATTCGACCGAGCAGCTCGCGGTCGAGCGCCCCGCGGCGAGGGTGGGTGAGGTCGCTCAGCCGGCGCGCCTCGGCGTCGAGCTGGACCCCGAGCGCGGTGACCCCGTCGCTCACGGTCAGCAGCCCGTCGGTCGCGCGCGGCACACGGAGCCCGTCTTGCCAGCGCGCGAGCGCGACGCGGTCCGGATCGGCCAGGCCGAGGGTGACCCCGCCCGGGAGCTCGGCTGCGGCGAGCAGACGGAGCGCCTCTCCCACGTCGCGGGCCTGCTCCAGCACGGCGCGCGCGCGCTGCCGAGCAGAGGTCGCGCCCGGAGCCTGTCCCTCGCGGGCCAGGACCGTCACGACCAGACCGGCCTCGTTCATGCCGAGCGCGACGCCCAGCTCGCCCGGAGCGCCGAGCGCCACGTAGGCGAGCCTGCCGCGCGGGCGGCGCAGCACGAGCGCGGGCGCGAGCGGCGGCGCGGTGAGGCTCCGCGCCACGAGCGTCTCGCCCGTCGTGGTCGCCGCCGGGCCGGCGAGCACCAGGCCGCCACGCGGGACCGCCAGCGCGTCCAGCGCGAGGAGCCGGACCGGCCCGACGCCCAGCGAGTCGCCCAGCGCGTCGAGCTCCTCCCGCTGCGCTGGCAGGACGTCCGCCTCGGCCGCGGCGGCCCGCTCGAGCAGCGCCGCGCGTTCGCGCTCGCCGCGCGCGGCGAGCGCGGCCTCGAGGCCCGCCGCCAGCTCCCGCCCGCAGAGCGCGCCCAGCCGCTCGCCGAGCTCGGCTGGCTCGCCGCTCACCTCGATCAGGGCCAGCGGGCCGACCTCGATCACGCGCCCGCCCGTGACCTGCGCAGGCGGATAGCCCGCCGGCGCGCCCGCGCCGGCGGTCGCGCAGCCCGCCGCCAGCGCGAGCAGGGAGCCGAGCGCGAGCCGTCCGCTCACGCGGGCTCGAGCGCGAGCGCCACGAGCTGACGCTGGATCGCGCGGCGGAGCGCCCCCGGGCCCTCGAGCCCCGCCTCGATCCGGCTGCGCTCGAGGCGGTCGAGCACCGAGGCGTCGGGCGGGCCCTCGCCGCTCGCGATCCGGAACACCCCGTCCGCGGCGTCGTGGCAGGCGAGGGCCGCGTACTCGACCGCGGTGATCTCGCTGGCCCGCACCTCGTGCGGGAAGTGCTCGATCAAGCGGTAGCGCACCTGGTCGGCGCTGGCGTTCGCCTCCTGCGCGGCGGCGTGGGCGGCGACCGCCCGGTCGGGGTCGGGAATGGGGAGGACGAGGCAGGCCTCCGCCAGCTCGAGCGCCTCGCCGGGACGACGCTCGTCGGGGAACCACCGCAGGAGGTCGGGCAGCGCGTGGCGCGCGGCCGCGACCACCGCCCACACCACCCAGTCGGGCCCCCACCGGCTCAGGCCGGCGCCCCAGGCCGCGAGGCCGCCGGGGGGACGGCGAGGCGGCGTCCCGAGGGAGCGCGCCGCGGGGTCGCCGAGGTAGGCGGCGAGGGCCACGCGCTCGGGCGGGAGCGCGCCGCGGCGCACCTGCGCGGCCAGCCAGCGCGCCCGGGCCGTCGCGTCGCCTTGCGCCGCCGCGCGCTCGAGCCGCCGCAGCCCCCCGTCGCTCATGCCGCCCACCTCCCGAGGCGCCGCGCGCGCGACCTCCGTAGGTTACCCCGGGCGCGACGCGCGCGCCCTCGTTCCGCCCCTCCTGCGCCGCCCCCGCGCTCGCTATGCTGAGGGCGATGTCGTCCTCCCCGCGCGCCCTCCTCGTGGCCCTGGCCCTGATCGGTTTCGTCTCCACGGGACCCGCGATCGCCCAGGAGCCCGCCCCCGCCCGCCCGCAGGACGACGTCTCGGTGTGGAGCGCGTTCCTCGACCACGAGGAGGGCGAGGTGCGGCGCGGAGCGGTGGCGGCGCTGGGGCGCTTCGGCGCGTCGGCGCGGGCCACGCTGCCGCGCCTGCGCGCGATCCTGGCGCGGGACGTCGAGGCCGCCGTGCGGGCGGCGGCGGCGCAGGCGATCGGCGCGATCGTGGCGGCGAGCATGGGCGAGGAGGGTGAGGCCGCGCTCGACGCGACCGCCGACGTGGCGGCGCTCGAGGCCGCGCTCGCGGACCCGACCGACGACGTATGCGAGGCCGCGGCCGCGGCGCTCGGCGCCTGCGGGCCGCGCGCGGCGGCGGCGGTGGACGCGCTGGTGCGCGCGCTCGGGAGCGACGACTGGCGCACCCGGCGCGCGGCGGCGCGCGCGGTGGCGGCGATCGGACCCCCCGCGGCCGCGGCCGTGCCGGCGCTGATCGAGGCGTTCGGCCGCGGCAGCTCTCGCCTCGAGATCGTGACGGCGCTGGGGGCGATCGGCCCGCGCGCGGCGCCCGCGACCCCGCTGATCGTGGAGATCCTGCGCGAGCTCGACCCGGCCACGTTCCCGATCGCCGCGCGCGCGGCGGAGCGGATCGGCTCTGGGGCGCGCGAGGCGGTGCCGGTGCTCATGCGCGGCCTCTCGAGCCGCCACTGGTCGGTGCGCGAGCCCGCCGCCCTGGCGCTCGGCGGGCTCGGGCCCTCGGCCGCGGAGGCGGTGCCGCTGCTCGGCGAGTGCCTCCGCCACGAGGACGCCATGGTGCGCTGGCGAGCCGCCGAGGCGCTCGGGCGCCTCGGCCCCACCGCCGAGCCGGCGGTCCCCGCCCTGACGCACGCGCTGCGCGACCCGAGCCGCGAGATCCGCGAGCTGGCCGTGAAGGCGCTGGGTCGGATCGGACCCGCGGCCGACAGCGCGCTGCCCGCGCTGCGCGTGCTGCAGCGCGACCCCGTCCAGGAGGTGCGCGCCGCCGCGGCCGAGGCGATCGCCCAGATCGAGCGCGAGCCCGAGTAGGTGGATCGCGCGCTCCGCGAGAGCGGCCGGATCGGCGACCTCCTGCGCACGGGGCACCTGCTCCGGCGCGCCGGCCGGAGCGGCGAGGCGCTGAGCGCGTTCGCGGCGGCCTGGCGCGGCCCCGCCGGCGCGCGCGCCGAGGCGGCGATCGGCGAGCTCCTCGCGGCCGCCGCGCCCGAGGAGCGGCTCGCGCTGGCCCCGGCGCTCGAGGACCTGGCCGCCGCCGGCTTCCCCGGGGCGGACGACCTCCTGGCCGCCTGGTTCCCGGCCGCCGCCGCGGTGGTCGGCAGCTCGCCCGCCGCGCGCGGGCTCCGCGGGTTCCTCTACCGCGAGGCGCGGCGCACCACGCCCGTGCTGCTGTGGGGCGAGCCGGGGGTGGGGCGGGCCCTCGCCGCGCGCACCCTGCACCGCCTGACGGGCCGCGCGGGCTTCCACGAGGCCTACGCCCCGCAGCGCACCGAGCGCCTGCTCGAGGAAGCCGCCGAGCGCGCGCCGGCGGGCGGCACGCTGTACCTGTCCTACGCCGACCCCCACGACGCCGAGCGCTGGGCCGCGCCGCTGCTGGCGCTGTGCGCCGCGCGCCGCGCGCGCCTGGTGATCGGCGCCACCGGCGAGCCGCTCGAGGGTGCGCTCGCCACGATCGAGGCCCGCCTCGACCTCCCGCCGCTGCGCGAGCGCCTCGAGGACCTGCCGCTCCTGGTCGCCGCCCTGCTCGAGCGCGCCGGCGCCCCCGACGCCGCCCGCGCGCTCGACCCCAAGCTGATCGGCATGCTCCGCTGGCACGACTGGCCGGGCAACGTGCGCGAGCTGGCGAACCACGTGGCGCGCGCCGTGTTGGCCGCGGGCGACCGCCTGGCCGAGGTCCCCGAGCAGCTCCTGCAGGGGCTGTTCGGCCTGCCGGGCGAGGTGGGCGAGGAGCTGCCGGCCTCGGCGCAGGATTGA
>CAZMSZ010000265.1:8831-10711 GCA_964569055.1 uncultured Planctomycetota bacterium
GAAGCGCCCTATCCGCTCGCCTCGTCCTCGCCGTTGTGCGCCGGCGTGCTCGCCGCTCGGGGCGCGCGGTCCTGCTCGAGCTCGAGGCGGACGTACTTGCCCGTGATCTGGCGGGTGCGGCCGCGGGGGCTGGTGAGGTTGGGGTCGCGGCACTCCTTGCCCGAGCCGAGGCTCGGGACGGCGGGGGTCGCGGCGGCCTCCTCGAGGTAGAGCAGCGTGTCCTGGCCGGGAGGGGCGTCGCCGAGGAGGGCGCGGCGGAGACCGTCGACCGCGGGGCGGAAGCGGGGCTCGACGTGGTCGAGGTGGCGGCGGCGGTCGGCGATCTCCCAGAAGTTCTCGGCGCGCGCGCCGACGATCTGCGAGAACGCCTCACGCAGGCGCTCGGGCTCGACCTTGCGCAGCTCGGCCTCGAGCATGGCGGCGGGCTCCTCCTCGCCGCGGGTGCGGAGCTTGGCGGCCAGGATCACCTGCGCCTTGATCACCCCGGGCATGCCGAGCAGCGCCGACTGGTCGCGGTCGAGGTTCGCGAAGGAGCGGAGCAGCTCGGCGCGGCCGGGCGCCTCCTTGATGTAGGCCAGGTCGCACAGCGAGGCGAGGTCGTAGGCCACCACGTTGATCAGGTAGCCCATGCCCATGCGCACCGCCTGGTGGCCGTAGTAGTCGATGAAGAACGCGATCTGGCGGGCGAGGCGGGTGTCGACGTCGAGCAGGTCCTCGGCCAGGCGGCGGTACTGGTAGACGAACTTGTAGAACGCGTCGGGCTGGCGCTCCTTGAGGGCCTGGCGCAGGAAGGTGTTGAAGTAGAGCACGACCATCTCGCGCGGGCCGAGGTCGTGCCGCTCCGCGGTGCGCTTGCCGAAGTGACGCGTGAGCGCCGCCATCCGGGCGACGAGCTCGGGCAGGCGCTGCATCGCGAGCGAGAGCACCAGCTGCAGCTCCTGCAGGATCGCCACCTCCACCACGGCGCGCTGGCGCTCGACCTCGAGCGCCAGCTCGGGGCCGAGGCCGAGCGAGGCGGCGGCGTCGGCCTGCGACAGCGCGCGCGGCAAGACCTCCTTGCGCGCCTGGAACCCGTCGAACACCGCGCGCATGGCCTGCAGGCACTCGAACGCGGTGTCGCGGTCGTAGCGCTCGACCGAGCGCAGCATGATGTTGCCGAGGTACTGGACGTTCTTGATCGCGTGCCCGATCGCGCGGCTCGACTGCTCGCGCTCGGTCGCGTGGCAGGCCAGGCGCAGGTCCTCGTGGATCTCGCCCTCGAGCCGGCGCACGATCGTGGTCGGCACCAGGAACCGCAGCACGTACAGCACGTAGGGCGCGATCGTGACGGTCCCGACGATCGCCAGGGCCAGGCACACGAACAGGCGCCCCGGAATGTCGCCCGGGTTGGGGCCCGACAGGATCCACAGGTGCCACAGCACGACCCCGTTGGCGATCACGTAGTAGCCGATCACCAGCCGGTTGAGGCGGTCGCCCAGGAAGATCTCGATCAGCTTGGGCGTGTAGACGTTGGCGGTGAGCGGGATCGCCAGGCCGCACAGCGCGACCAGCATGGACAGCATGACCCCGAGCGCGCGGCCGACGTCGCCGAGCACCGAGGCCGCCATGTCGACCGCGTCCGGGCCGTCGAGGGGAGCCCGCAGCACCACCGGGAGCTGCGAGATCACGTCGGCGCCCACGGCCGCGCTGAACACCAGCGCCAGCACCACCCACGCGATCAGGAACCGGCGGGCCGGCTCGTTACCAAGGCGCTGCAAGCTCACGGGCGCACGATCCTAGGCTCTGTCTCGAAACTCGGGTCGCGCCATCGCGAAGCAATCGTCGTCGCTGGCGAGGCGCGAGGAGGGACAGCAACGCAGCGCATTGTGCCCGACGAGCAA
>CAZMSZ010000266.1:0-1108 GCA_964569055.1 uncultured Planctomycetota bacterium
ACGTGCTCGTCCTCCTCCTCGTAGAGGTGCTCGATCAACAGCTGGCGCGTCTCGGGGCGCATGCCCGCGTCGCCCGCGATCTGCCGCAGGATCGGCGCGTGCTCCGCCTTGAGCGCCGCCAGCGCCTCGACCGCGCCGCGCAGCTCGTCACGCTCACCGGGCATCATTCGCTCCTCCTCCCGCTCATTGTCGCGCGAGTTTGGGCGAGCCCAACCCTGACATCAACTCGATCGGTGGAGATTGAGACTCGTTCTCGCCCGCGCACGCGGCTGCTACCATGCGCGCCCTCAGGAGGCCGTCATGGCGAAGCAGCGGCTGACGGGCCAGCGAGCCCTGGTGACCGGCGCGAGCAGCGGGATCGGCAAGGAGATCGCGCGGCGCCTCGCGCGCGAGGGCGCCAACCTCGTGCTCACCGCGCGCCGCCGCGAGCGGCTCGAGGAGCTGGCGCGCGAGCTCGAGGCGGCGCACGGGATCAAGGTCGCGGTGGAGGCGATCGACCTCTCGACCCCCGACGCGGCGGCGGCGCTCTACGAGCGCACCGAGGGGAAGGGCCTGGCGGTGGACGTGCTCGTCAACAACGCCGGGTTCGGCGACTACGAGGACTTCTTGGCCGCGCCCTGGTCGCGCTACGCCGAGATGCTCCAGCTCAACGTGGTCGCGCTGACCCAGCTCACCCGGCTGTTCCTGCCGCGCATGGTGGAGCGCAGCCACGGGCACGTCATGAACGTGGCCTCCGTCGGCGCCTACATCCCGACCCCGCAGTTCGCGGTCTACGCGGCGAGCAAGGCCTACGTGCGCAACTTCACCGAGGCGCTCGACTACGAGCTGAAGGGCACCGGCGTGCGCGCGATCTCGGTGTGCCCCGGCGGGACCCGGACCGAGTTCCTCGACGCCGCGGGGCAGGTCCTCAAGAGCTCGGGCGAGATGGCCATGATGTCCGCCGAGCGCTGCGCGGACATCGCCGTGCGCGCCATGCTGCGCGGGCGCCGGAACATCGTGACCGGCTTCATGAACGCGCTGAGCATGTGGCTGCTCCGCTTCGTGCCCCGCGCCTGGCTGCCCGCGATCGCCGGCCTCAGCATGAGCAGCGCGGTCGAGAAGAGCAACA
>CAZMSZ010000266.1:1208-10686 GCA_964569055.1 uncultured Planctomycetota bacterium
GTGATCTCTGCGCTGAGAATCGCTCGCTCGGATTCGTCGAGGACGGGACCTCGTCGGGAGATCCGGGTCAACCCGCGCCTCCGCCCGCCGCCTCGTCCATCAGCGCCCGCAGCTCCGCCACGGTGTGGACCGCGCTGAGGCGCTCCACCGAGTCGTACTCCAGGAAGGCGCGCGCGATCACGGCGAGGTGGTCGAGGTGCTGCGCCGGCGCCACCTGCTCGGGGCTGACCAGCGCCAGGATCACGCGTGAGGCGCTGCCGACCCCGGGCGCGGTGATCCCGTCCTCGCAGGTGCCGACGAACACGTGCGGCTCGCGCCACTGGTCGTTGCCGCGGGCGCGCAGGAACAGCACGCCCGCGCGGACCTCGATCGGCGCGGTCCGGGCGCACTCGAGGAGCTGGCGGACGAGCTCCTCGCGGCCCTCCGGCGCGAGGTCGGGGGCGGCCTGCAGCATGTGATCGAGGAAGTCGCGCAGCGGCTCGGCCGCGTGGTGCATGGCCGCCCACTCCAGCTCGCGGGTGCGGAACAGCCGGCCCGTCCCGCTGCGCGTCGCCGCGGGCTCGGTCGGGTCGATCGCGGGCAGGAGCTCCTCGACCTCGTCCTCGTCGAGCGACTCCTGGGCCGGGTGGACCACCAGGAGGTTGTGGTCGGGCAGCTCCACCGCGAGCTGGCCCGGGAAGCGGCGCATGGCGGGGCGCCAGGCCAGGGAGTCCACCCGCCCGCCGAGCACGACCAGGAGGTCGTGCCCGTGGACCCGCGGGCCGATCACCGCGCCCGGCGCGTGGAGCGCCTCCTCGGCGTCGATCGTGCGCAGCTCCAGCGGCACCTCGGGCCGCGCGCTCTTCACGCGCCGCTCGACCGCCTCGGCGTCGTCGGACGCGACCAGGAGGATCAGCCGCGCGCCGAGCCGCTGGCACAGGCTCTTGATCCCCTGCACGGCCCCGTCGAACCCGGGCTGGCGGTGCGCGAGCGCGGAGACGAACACCACCACCCCTGCCGTCGAGTTGAGCGGCTGGGCCAGGCGCGACACCACGATCGTCTGGTCGCACTGCTCGAGGAGCTGGTCGAGCACGCCGCCGAAGATCCGCTCGCCCGCCGACAGGCCGCCGCTCCAGCCGATCACCACCGTCGAGGCCCGCAGCTCCTTCTGCGCGCGCACGATCGCGTGGACCACGTTGAGGTCGATCCGCGTGACCGGGTTCACCGGCGTGCCGGCCGCCACCGCGTGGGACACCGCGTCCGCCATGATCCGCTCGTTGCGGGCCACCTGCTCCCTGACCTTGTCCCCGTCGCGCACCACGATCAGCGGGTAGATCGGGTCGGGCGCGTCCTGCGGGCGCAGCAACGTGGCGAGGTCGACCAGGCTCCCCGCCGTGGCCGGGTTGGCGAGGGGGATCAGGATCCGGGCCGAGGCCTCGGCGTCGTGACCGTCGCTGTCCGCCAGCTCCAGCGCGAGCTGACGACCGAAGCGGTCGACGAGCCAGGGGCCGAACAGGCAGGAGACGAGGATCAGCACCACGACCGCGTTGACCGCGACCGCCTCGAACAGGCCGATCTCGAAGCCGACCAACGTCACGGCCAGCGTCCCCGCGGCCTGCGGGGTCGAGAGGCCGATCACGACCCAGCCCGCGGCGGAGCTGTGGCCGTACACCCGCCGCGCCAGGAGCGCGGCCGCCGCCTTGCCGACCACCACGGCGAGCGTGAACACGAGGGCCAGGAACCAGACGGTCCAGCCCTCGACCAGCACCCCGAAGTCGACCAGGAGCCCGACCGAGACCAGGAACAGCGGGACGAACAGCGCCTCCCCCACGAAGTTGACCCGGCTCATGATCCCGCTGGCGTTGGGCACCATGCGGTTGAGCGTCAGGCCGGCGAGGAACGCGCCCACGATCGGCGCCAGCCCCGCGAGCTGGCTCAGGTAGGCGGTCCCAAACAGGAGGAGCAGCAAGAACACCAGCTCGGTCTGCGGGCTCGGCTGCGCGCGACGGAAGAACCAGCGGCCCAGCCGCGGCAGCACCACCAGGGTGACCGTCACGAACACCACGAGCTTGAGCGCGAACAGCAGCCAGAACATGAGCCCGAGCGCGCCGCTCTTGGCCGCCGCCACGGCGGCCAGCACGGCCAGGCCCAGGCCGTCGGTGATCAGCGTCGCGCCCGCCACCATGATCACGGCGGGGTGGCGGCCCAGGCCGAGGCGCTGCGCCATGGGATAGGCGATCAGGGTGTGCGTACCCACGATCGAGCCCAGGAGCAGCGCCGGCAGGAGCCCCCAGTCCAGCACCCACAGCGCGGCGCCGATCCCGAGCAGCTGCGGGATCCCGAACGAGACCAGCCCGAAGGCCAGGCTGCGCGCGCGGAGCGCCACGAACTGCTGCAGGTCGAGCGACAGCCCGGCCAGGAACATGAGGTACAGCAGCCCCACCTGGCCCAGGGTCTGGATCGTCTCGCTGCGCGTGAGCAGGTTCAGGGCCGAGGGCCCGCACACCGCGCCGGCCGCGATCAGCCCCACCACCGCCGGCACGCGCAGCCGCGCGCTCAGCGCGGGCGCCACCAGCAGCAGGAGCATCAGGCAGGCGAACACCAGGACGGGGTCGGTGAACGGGCGAGCCATGCCCAGCGAGAGCAGGGCGGTCACGGACGAGCCCGCCTGGGTAGCGCTGGGGCAGGCGCAGGAAGGGCGCTGGAGCTCGACACGCGTCCTCCTCGGGCCGCGCCCGCCGCGCAGCGTGCGGACACTCTACGCGATCGACCGGGCCCGCGCCCGCGCGGCCGAGCCGCTCGCGCTCAGCGGTAGCGCTCGCCCGCGGCGTAGCGCCGGACCGCGATCGCGCGGGTCCGGCTCCCCGGCGGGGGCAGCGCGAGCACGCGCGACAGCGGGTCCTGCGCGGCGCGGGCGCGCAGCGCCTCGAGCTCGCGCGGCGCGAGCCCGAACGCGGCGGCGACCGCGCGATCGACCTCGTGCTCCACCTCGCGCAGCGCGGCCGCCCGACGGGCCGCCGCCTCGCGCGCCGCGGCGCGGGCGAGCGCCGCCAGCGCCGCCGCCGCGGCCGAGTCGGCCAGGATCGCGGCGGGCACCGGGAACGCCCCGATCACGCCGGCGTAGAACGTGGCCCGGTGCGAGCCCGCCAGCGCGCCCGCGCGCAGGAGCGCGAAGGCGTAGGCCCGCAGCGGGAGCGAGTTGATCAGCGCCGCCAGCGCGAACGCGCCGGCCTCCCCCTCGTCCAGGAGCGTGCCCGGCGCGCGCACGACCATCACGGTGTTGCGGGCGAAGAACGGCTCGGGCTCGCCGGTGTCCACCGCCGCCATGGGCGTGAGCGCGATCCGGGGCACGAGCACCTTCGGAGCGCGGAAGAACGCCTCGCTCTTGGGGTCGGAGATCGCCTCGGGGCGGTAGTCCAGCGTGCGCCCGCGCGCCTCGATCCGCCAGGGTCGCACCTCGCGCCCGTCGAGCAGCGGCCGGGGCGCGACGAAGTGCGCCGGCGGGGCCCCGTCTGCGATCAGCGCGCCGGCGCCCGCCGCTTCGCCCCGCCCCGTCCGGATCGCGAGGCCGTAGCCCGCGACCAGCGGCGTGGGCGCGGCCCGCAGCCGCTCGAGCAGCGGGAGCTCCGCGCGCGAGACGAACGGGGGCCAGCGATCCGAGACCGCGAGCTCGAGCCAGCGCCGCTGCGGCAGCGCGCTCCGCTCCACCTCGAGCGTGCGCCCCGCGGCGGCGCCGCGCCAGCGGGCCCGCCCCAGGGTCAGGCGGTGATCGGCCGCGGGCGCGGCGCGACGCACCACGAGCAGGCAGGCGATCACCTGCGCGTCCGCGAACGCGCCCTCGGCCCACTCGAGCGAGGTCAGCTCCTCGATCGCGTGCCCGGCGAGCGCGCGCCGCAGCCCCGCGCAGGCCCGCCCCTCCAGCAGCCCCTGCGGCACGACCAGGCCGAGGCGTCCGCTGGGGCGCAGCCAGCACAGCGCGCGCAGCACGAAGTAGGCGGCGAGGTCCACGTTGCCCCCGCCGAGCTCGGGCGCGCCGGCGCGGTAGGCGCGGCGGAGCGCGGCCGGGATCCGCTCGCCGCGCACGAAGGGCGGGTTGCCGATCACCACGTCCCACGCCCCGTCGGCGGCGCTCGGCGCGGGCGGCCCGGCGAGGAGCGCGTCGGCGCGCGTGACCCGCGGGACCGCGCCCGGCCCGAGGCCGCGCGCGGCGGCCGCGCGCGCGAGCGCGACGCGCGCCGCGCGGCAGGCGTAGGGGTGCACGTCCACCGCGGCGAGCGCGCGGGCCAGCTCCTCGGGCGCGCGCCCCGCCGCGAGCCCGCGGGTCCAGGCGGGGAGCAGGAACGCGCCCGCCCCCACGGCGGGCTCGAGCAGCCGCCCCGCGTCCGCGCCGGCGCCCGACCAGCCGACCGCGTCGAGCAGCCGCTCGGCGAGCGCGCCCTCCGTGTAGACCCCGCCCCGCCGCTTCTGGGCGCGCGCGGAGAACGTGCGCGGGAACAGGTCGGCGTCGAGCGCGGGGGTCGCGGTGGGCAGCGCCTCGTCGATCGCCGCCGCCGCGCGCCGCACGAGCGCGGGAGCGCGTCCGAACAGCGACGCGGCGGGGTCGCCCTGCGGCGCGAGCAGGTCCGGCGCCTCGGCCAGGAGCTCCGCCCCCTCGCGCGCGAGCAGCCGCTCGGCCACCAGCGCCTCGGCCGCGTGCGTGAGGAGGGCCTCGGCCGCGGCCGCCGGGCTCGGCGTCCCGTCGAGGAGCAGCGCGCGGACCTCGGGCTGAAGCCCGGCCAGGGCCGCGGCGGCCTCCTCCTGCAGTCCGCCGAGCGCCCTGCGCGCCGCCTGCCACGCGACCGCGAGCAGGCCCTCGGGTGAGTCCATGGCGCGAGGATAGCGGCGGGCGACGACAGCGCGCGGCGCCGCGCCTCGACCGTGGAGCCGCGCTCAGCGGGCCAGCCTGCGCAGCGCAAGGAGACCTCCGGGGCGGGACCTCAGCGGCCGCGGCCGAGCACGCCCGCGTCCTCCGCCGCGAGCCCGTGGTAGGCCGTCACGAGCAGGGCCGGCACGAACAGGTCGAGCAGGCGCGGGAGGGCGAGCTGCAGCGGGGCGTTGCCGAGCGCGAACAGCCCGGCCGTGAGCGCCGCATACAGCGCGGCGAAGGCGAAGGTCAGCGCGAGCAGCGTGGGGTAGCGCCCCTGCGCCAGCCGCCAGGCGCGCTGCAGCGCCGGGAGCGCCGGGCGCTCCTCCAGGATCACGATCGGGACCGCCAGCCCCAGCGCGGGGAGCACCAGCAGGATCCCCAGGCCGAGCGCCGCCGCGGGCGCCAGCGCGGCGGTGGCCCACGAGCTCGTGCGGCTCAGCAGCCAGGCGGCGACGGGCAGCGCGGGGAGCACCACCAGCAGCGCGAGCAGGAAGTAGACCAGGAACACGCCGAACAGCGCCCCGGCGTTGCGCACCACTCGGCCCCAGGTGGCGAGCAGCCCCTCGCCGAGGCCCAGCGGCCGGCCGCGCAGGGCGCGGTCGACCAGGAGCGCGATCCCGGCCGGGAACAGGAGGAGGTCGGTCGAGATCCAGAAGGCGACCCCCGCCGCCACCAGCGCGCCCAGGCCGAGCGAGCCGGCCCAGGAGCCCAGGCCGAACTCGGCCAGGGCGGCGGCGCCGAGCGCGCCGGGGAGCGCGAACAGGGTCACGCCGGCCAGGGTCGCGAGCAAGAACCACAGCAGCACGCCGGGGAGGCTCGGCACGAACGCGCGCGCGGCGAGCCGCGGCGTGGCGAGCAGGCCGAAGTCGAGCGGCAGGGCGCCGCCGAGCTCCTGCTGCGCGGCGCAGGCGGCGCACAGGTGGTCGATCGGCCGCGGCGCGAGGCACTCGCCGCAGGCCGCCGCCGCGCAGCGGCTGCAGCGGCGGCGCGAGATCGCGCGCGGGTGGCGGGCGCAGGGGGCGCCGCGGGCGCGGCGCAGCACCGCGCTCTCGGTGACGGCGTCGCCCTCGCGCGCGGGGGCCTCGCGCGCGGGCACGGTCAGCACCGCCTTGCAGCGCGGGCAGCGCACGCGCGCGCCGCTCTGGCGGCGGCTCAGGTCGTAGCCGGTGTCGCAGCCGGGGCAGCGGACGAGGGGCGCGCTCACCGCGCGCGCTCCACGAGGTCGAGCAGCAGCCGCTCGTAGCGGCGCGCCACGTCCTCCCAGCGGTAGCGCGCGGCGGCGCGCGCGCGCGCGCGGCGGCGCAGCTCGGCGCGCAGGGCCGGCTCGCCCAGCGCTCGATCCAGCGCGGCCGCCAGGCCGGCCTCGTCGCCGGGCGCGTAGTAGAGCGCCGCGTCGCCCAGCACCTCGCGGTGCTCGGGCACGTCGTTGGCGACCACCGCCGCGCCGGCGGTCATGGCCTCGACCAGGGCGGGGTGCGTCCCGCCGACCTCGCCCGCGGCCACGTAGCAGGCGGCGTGCTCCTGGAGCGCGAGGTAGGCGTCGCCGAACACCCAGCCGGCGAAGCGGACGCGCGGGTCGGCGGCCGCGCGCACCGCCGCCTTGTAGGCGGCCGCGTAGGGGGCGTCGCCCACCACGACCAGCGGCCGCGCGCCGCCGACCCGGCGGTAGGCCCGCGCCACGAGCAGCGCGTTGTTCTCGGGCTCGAGCCGCCCGACCAGGAGCACGTAGCCGCCCCGCTCGAGCCCGAGCCGCGCCAGGACCTCGTCGCCCGCGCCCGGGGCGCGCACGCGGTCGCCGCCGTAGGCGATCACGGGCAGCTCGGCGGCGTGGCGCTCGCGGTAGTAGGCCGCCAGGCACTCGGCGTCGACCACCGGCTGGTCGGCCAGGCGCAGCGCGAGCCGCTCGCCGAGCCCGTGCCACAGCCGCCCCACCAGGCCCCACTTGCGCCGCAGCCGGTCGAGCCCGTCCACGTTGATCGCCACGCGCGCGCCGCCGGCCCGGAACAGCGGCGCGGCGAAGGCGTTGGCCCCGTTGCACAGCAGCACCGCGTCGTGGCGCGCGCGCAGGGCGGCGAGCGCGCTCAGCAGCGTGTGGCTCGGCGTCTCGAGGTGCTTGCCCGCGAGCGCCGGCAGCGGGACGACCTCGATCCCGCGGTGGAGCCGCCGGGCGCGGCCGACGTAGGCCGTGCGGCCGTAGACCGTCACGCGGTGCCCGCGGGCCGCGAGGCGCGCGCCGAGCTCCTCGGCGAACGTCTCGAACCCGCTGTAGCAGGCGGGGACGCCGCGGGTCCCGGCGATCGCGAGGTCGAGGGTCCGAGGCGGCGCCGGGGCGCGCGCCGCGCGAGCGGGGAGCACGGCCGCGAGCGTCGCCTCGGCGGTCGCGTCGGTGGTCGCGGCGTCCATGAACCCGGCACCTCGAACGGCGCCGCCAGAGTCGGGGCGCCTGCGCGCTCGATTGTATGTCACCGCCCCCAAGCCGTCGTCGGCCGGAGGGGAGCCCGCTCTGCGGGGTGCGGTTGACGCGGCCCCGCGGCCTCGTCGAAGATCCTCGCCCGCGCTCGGCGCGGCGGGAGGGCTGCATGGTCGCGGAGGCGAGCGGGCAGGTGAACGTGCTCGAGGGGCTGAGCGAGGAAGAGCTCGCCGGCCTGGAGCAGGCCTGCCAACGGCTGTCGTTCGAGGCGGGCGAGGCGGTGTTCCGGGAGGGTGACCCCGGCGAGGACCTCTACATCGTGCGCACCGGGCGGGTGCGGATCGCCAAGGCGATCTCGCTGGCGGTGGACCGCACGCTGCTCCTGCTCGGCCCGGGCGGGGTGTTCGGCGAGCTGGCCATGGTCGGGGAGGGCGCGCGCTCCGCCAGCGCCACCGCGCTGGAGCGGACCGACGTCCTCGCGCTCTCGCGCGAGGGGTTCGACCTCCTGACCGAGAAGCAGCCCGCGCTCGGGCTCAAGGTCATGGGCCGGTTCGCGGGCATGCTGGCCGACCGGCTGCGGGTCACGACCGACCTGCTGCGCGACACCGTGAGCTGGGGGCTCGAGGTGTCGGGCGCCGCCGGCCTCGACCTCCACCGCGTGATCGAGGTCCAGGCCCAGCTCGAGCTCTCGCTCAGCAACGGCGAGCGCGTGCGCGGGCACCTGATCAAGGTCGACCGCTCCAGCGCGGGGACCCTGCTCACGATCTCGGGGACCGACGGTCAGCTGCACCTCGTCCCCTATCACGCGCTGGTCGTGATCCGGCTGGGCAAGCAGCTGCTCGGCCCGAGCGGGGCGGAGGGGTAGCCATGCCGGCGATCGACAAGTACTTCCGCCTGCTCGCCGAGGCGGGCGCCTCCGACCTCCACCTGTCCTCGGGCGGGGCGCCGCTGATGCGCCTCCACGGGCGGCTGGCGCCCTGCATCGAGGGCGAGCGGGACATGAGCTCGGACGACCTCATGCGCCTGTTCGAGGAGATCCTCCCCGCGCCCAACCGCGAGGAGTTCGCGCGCGACAACGACACCGACTTCGCCTACGAGCTGCCGGGCGTGGCGCGCTTCCGCGCCAACCTGTTCCGCGACCGCAAGGGCGTGGGAGGCGTGTTCCGGATCATCCCTTCCAAGATCCTCACCGCCGAGGCGCTCGGGCTGAGCGACGCGATCCTCGAGCTGTGCTACCTGACCAAGGGGCTGGTGCTCGTCACCGGCCCCACGGGCTCGGGCAAGTCGACCACGCTGTGCGCGATGATCGACTACATCAACCGCAACCGGGACGACCACATCATCACGATCGAGGACCCGATCGAGTTCGTGCACGACAACAAGCGCTGCCTGATCAACCAGCGCGAGGTCGGCACGCACACCCTCGGCTTCAAGCGCGCGCTGCGCGCGGCGCTCCGCGAGGATCCGGACATCATCCTCGTGGGCGAGATGCGCGACCTCGAGACGATCGCGATCGCGATCGAGATGGCCGAGACCGGGCACCTCGTGTTCGGGACGCTCCACACCTCGACGGCCGCCTCGACGGTGGACCGGATCATCGACCAGTTCCCGGCCGAGGAGCAGAACCAGATCCGCGCCATGCTGTCCGAGTCGCTCAAGGGCGTGGTCGCCCAGACGCTGTGCCGCACCAAGGACGGGCGCGGGCGGCGGGCGGCCCTCGAGGTCCTGATCGTGACCGACGCGGTGGCCGCCAACATCCGCGAGGGCAAGACGCACCAGATCCCGCTCGCCATGCAGACCGGCCGCAAGTTCGGCATGGTCGGGCTCAACCAGGCCCTGCTCGAGCTGGTCCAGGCGGACGTGGTCGCGGCCGAGGAGGCCCACGCCAAGGCGGTCGACAAGAAGGGGATCGAGAAGGAGTTCGAGCGCCTGCGGATCCCCTTCACCCCGCCCGGCAACGAGCCCGGCGAGGGCGGCGCGAAGCCGGCGGCCCGGCCCGGCCCGCCGGCCGCGCGCCCGCCCGCGGCCCGGCCCGCGCCGGCCCCCGCCCCTCGCCCTGCGCCGGCCCGTCCGGCCGGCGCGCCGGGCGGCCCGGCGGCCGCCGCCCCGCCCAAGAAGAAGGGCTGGTTCGGCTAGTGCCGCGCGGGCGAAGTCCCTTGGAGTAGACGCGCGTACGCCGACGT
>CAZMSZ010000267.1:0-10673 GCA_964569055.1 uncultured Planctomycetota bacterium
CCCCCCCCCGCGACGTTTCGGCCCGCTCCGATCGCAGCGCCGTAGCGGGCTCTGCGCGGGAGGGACGCTGGGGGGGGCGGAGCCCCCCAGAGATCATCACGGCAAGTGGTAGGCGATCCGGAGGCGCATCTGGGCGTTGCCGTTGTTGCCGGCGAAGTTGAACGAGGTGCCGTTCTTCGCCCACAGCTTGGCCACGTCCTCGGTCTTGTCCTCGAGGAACACCCACTCGGGGTCCTGGAACTTCTCGAGGAGCGCCGAGTCGATGATCGCGCCCGGCGGGAGGGCCGAGAGGTCGAACGTGGTCCCGTCGTCGTCGCCCTCGCCGGGGCCGATGATGATCTCGCCGCCGTCTTGCGGGGGATCGTAGGCGACCAGCAGGATCGGCCGCGCCGTGGGCTCGGCGTACTCGGCCGCCGCGAACACGGACATTCCGTCGACGTAGGGGTCACCCTCGGGCGTGTGCGCCAGGCGGATCCCGTGGTTCTCGAGCGTGCCCGACTCCCAGGCGATCACCGCCGCGGTCACGTCGAACAGCACCCAGCCGGGCTCGCTGTCCCGCGGGATCAGGACGCTCGCCAGCACGCCGTTGGGCCCCAGGCCGTAGTCGGTGGTCGTGTCGACGTCGGGTTGCTGCGGGCTGGTGCCGCTCCCGTCGCCCCACACCACGGCGTCGGTCCAGGGGGTCCGCTCGCCGCTCGGCAGCACCGGCTGCGCCACGACCGTGAGGTCCTGCGAGGCGGGCCGCCAGCCGGTGCGGTAGAGCGCCAGGGCCGCCCCGTGGATCGTCGAGCCCGCCGGGATCGCCGCCAGGTCGAACGTCACGAACGAGCGCGCGTCACCCTGCAGCGCGTCGTCACCCACCAACAGCTCGACGTCGCCTTCGCTGCTCTCGAACGCCAGGCTGCCGCTCTGGACCGTGGAGTCGTGACCGGCGAGCCCGGTCCCGTCCAGGGGCAGCTCCGCGATCTCGGTCGCCCACGAGGGCGCCGTCCACACGTCGGTGGCCGAGCCCACCGGTCCGATCGTGCCGCCGCCGCCGCCGCCGCCGCCGTCGCCGCCGTCACCGCCATCACCGCCATCACCGCCGTCACCGCCGTCACCGCCCGTATCGCCGCCGGTGTCACCGCCCGTATCGCCGCCGGTGTCGCCTCCCGTATCGCCGCCGGTGTCACCGCCCGTGTCGCCTCCCGTGTCGCCACCGCTCGTGTCGAGCGGCGTCGGGGGCTGCGTGCTCGACCGGGCCGTCTTCTTCGAGCTGCCGCCACCCTTGCAACCGATCGCCAACGCGGCGGCCGCCACCGCAATGATGCCGAGCCACTTCGAACCGCTTCGCATGCCATCCCTCCGCTGAGCTGGGGTCCGCCGCGCCTCTCGCGCGCGCCGTGCCTGCCCCGCGCCCCGAGCGCACGCTGGCGTGCGGCAACGGCTTCGACGGGGAACCGACGTCCCGCGGCGGACGCGCGCGCCTCGCGCGTAGCGTCGGCTCACGCCTCGCGCGCGGATGGCTGCTCATCGTCGCCTTGGCCGGGCGGGCGGCTTCCGAGCACGGTGAGGCTCCCCGACCGCTGCGGGTTCGCCCGCTGGCTTAGAATCCGCGCGTGCCGCCCCCTCCCGAGGTCCTCCCCCCGGTCTATGCCCGCTGGATCGACGCCGTCCTCGGGCGCGCCGTGCCGCCCGAGCGCCGCGCGACCTGCGCCGACTGCGTGATGTGCCCCGGCCCCGACGGCCGGCAGCCGGCGAGCGTCGTGGCGTTCCGGCCCGACGTGAAGTGCTGCACCTTCACGCCCGAGCTGCCCAACTTCCTGGTCGGCGGGATTCTCCGCGGCGAGGGGGCGGACCTCTCGCCCGACGAGGCGCACGGCCGGCGCACGATCGAGGGGCGCCTCGAGGGAGGGCACGGGGTCTCGCCCCTGGGGCTCTACCGGGCGCCCGACCGCGACCACCTGCACCGGACGATGGGCGAGCAGATGGGCCGCAGCCGCGCCCACCTCTGCCCGCACTACGTCGCCGAGCGCGGCACGTGCGGGATCTACCGCTGGCGCGAGGCCGTGTGCGCCACCTACTTCTGCAAGCACGAGCGGGCGGCGCGCGGGCTGGACGCCTGGGCCGAGCTGCGCGAGCTCCTGTTCATGACCCAGTCGAAGCTGGCCCTGTGGTGCTGCCTCGAGCTCGGGCTCGACCTCGCGCAGCTCCGCCCGCTGCTCGGCCCGCGCCTGGCCGAGCCGGCCGACCCGCCCGACGCGGCGAGCCGCGCCGCCCGCTGGGGCCGCTGGGCCGGCCGCGAGCGCGAGTTCTACCGCGCCTGCGCCGAGCGGGTCCTGCCGCTCACCTGGGCCGAGGTGGCCGCGATCGGCGGGGTCGAGGTCGAGGTCCTGGCGCGCAGCACGCGGGCCGCCTGGGCCCGGCTCGAGGCGCCGCTCCCCGAGCGCGTCCGGCTCGGGGCCTGGCAGGTCGTGGGGGCCAGCCCGGACGGGGTGCGGATCGTGACCCACTCCGGCTACGACCCGCTGGATCTCCCCCACGCGCTGCTGGGCGCGCTGCACCTGTTCGAGGGGCGGCCGCTCGCCGAGGCCCGCGCCGAGCTCGCGGCCCGCGGCCTGGCGCTCGAGGACGACGCGGTGGTCCGGCTGCTCGACTGGGGGGTCCTGCACCCGCTCGAGCAGTAGGATCGCCCGCTCACCCGCAGGAGGTGCAGCATGTCCGTGCGCGACGCCGTCCTGGGGCGCCTCTCGCAGCCCCATCGCCAGGCCCTCGCGCCCTTCCTGCGCGAGGAGGGCGAGGCGCTGGCCTTCGACCTGCGCGCCGACGTGACCGGCACGAGCCGGGCGATCGGCGCCGCCCACCGGCTGGAAGACCGGGCGTTCGCGGCGCTCCGCGCGCTCGACGACGCGCTCGACGACGCGCGGGTCGGCCGGGTCGACCTGTGGAACGCCGAGCTCGGCAACGACCGCCTGGCCGAGCTGCTGAAGCAGCCCTGGACCGCCCACGTGACCTCGCTGAACCTCGGCGGGAACCGGCTCACCAAGAAGGGGCTGCAAGCGCTCTCCCGCAGCGCCCTCGCCGAGGGCCTGACCGAGCTGGTCCTCTCCTACAACCGCCTGGGCGCCGGTTGCGACGCCCTGAAGCTCCCGCGCCTCGAGGCGCTCGACCTCGTCTACGCCGGGGTGGACGGCAAGGGGCTCGCCGCGCTGGCGAAGGCGAAGCTGCCCGCCCTGCGCGCGCTGTCACTGGAGCGCGCGGCGGCGAGCACCACGGTCGAGAAGCTGCTCCGCGCCCAACGCATGGCGGACGCGATCCCCGCGGGCGGCTACACCGCCGGGGAGCTGGGCGCGTTCTGCGGGAGCGAGCTCGCCCGCGGGCTCGAGAGCTTGATCCTGGACGGGCTCGTGCTCGAGCGCGACGCGCTCGCCGCGCTGGCGGCCGCGGAGCTGCCGAACCTGCGGCGCCTCTCGCTGCGCGAGGTCGCGCTCGGCCCGGCAGGGGTGAGCGCCCTGGCGAGCGGTCGTGGCCTGAGCGGCCTGCGAGCGCTCGAGCTGGCCGGCACGTTCGGGCCGCTTCACGAGAACGCGTTCGAGGGCGGCGGCATGGTGATCCGGGCCGCCTCGCCGCCGGCCGGCGCGAGCGAGGCGCTGGCCGCGCTCGGGCAGGCCTCGTTCGCGCCCGGGCTGGAGCGGCTCGTGATCGAGTCCACTCCGCTCCCGCCCGAAGGGCTGGCGGCGCTCCTCCCGCCGCTCGCCGCCCTGCGCCGGCTCGAGCTGACGAACGTCATGGCCAACGGCCAGCCCGGGCGCGGCGATCCGCTGGCCCGGGCGGTGGCAGCGCACGCCCGC
The DNA here is from genome assembly GCA_964569055.1 of uncultured Planctomycetota bacterium. GTDB lineage: Bacteria > Planctomycetota > J058 > J058 > J058 > JAWLGW01. The sequence goes on from CAZMSZ010000267.1 coordinate 3,831, forward strand.
GTGGGCGAGGTGCTGTTCCTGAAGAGCGCCGGCGTGGGGCAGGACGGCCTGCTGGCCCTGCTCGACGCGCCCTGGGTGCGCGAGCTGAAGACGCTGTCGCTCAGCGGCAACGGCCTGGGCGACCGGGCGGCCGAGCCGTTGGCGGCGGCGCCGCTGCGGATCACGACGCTCGGGCTCGGTCACTCCAACCTGACCGACCGCGGGCTGACGGCCCTCTCGCGCGCGCGGTGGTTCGGCGGGGTCGAGCGGATCGACCTCTCCTGGAACCGGCTCTCGGACCCGAGCGTCGCGACGCTGCTCGACGCGGCGGGCGAAGGGCTGCGCCTGCTCGACCTCGAGCACAACGCGTTCTCGCCCGAAGGGTGCGAGCGGCTCGCCCCGTTGCGCGGCGTGCGGACCGCCGACCAGGACCCGACCCGCGTGCCGCCGTCGATCCACGGCGCGTTCGGGCTGAGGCTCGAGCCGGCGGACGGCGCGGACTACGTGGACAAGCCGCCGCCGGTGCTGGCTCCCGAGCGGGCGGCCTTCCCCTACCCGGGCGGGGCGGCCCGCGGCTGGAGCCATCCCGACTGGGCGCTGGCCTGGACCGTCGCCGACGGGCAGTGCCTGACGGCGCTGCTGCACGTGCCCGACGTCCGGGCGGTCGCGGTCACCCCGCCGCTTCGCTTCGCGAGGGCCAGCTTCGACCTCGACCCGGCCGGGCGGTGGTGCGCCCTCGCGGCCTACGAAGACGGGGTCTACGCGATCTCGACCGAGAGCGGCGAGGCGCGCCGGGTCGGCCCGGTGTTCCGCCACCTGGGCGGGGTGGCGTTCGTGGCGGGCGGGCGGTTCTGCGTGCTCCACGCCGACAGCGCCGGCGACTGGGAGGGCTGCCTCGACGTCTACCGCGAGCAAGCTGGCGAATGGGTGCAAGAGCAGCGACTCCGCGGGTTCTACGGAGTCCGCGACGCGCTCCTCCCCGCCGACGACGGTCGCTTGCTGGTGGTCTACGGCAAGAGCTCGGGCGGGCTGACGTTCGTCGGCTTCCGCGACGAGGGCCTGCGGGTGCTCGGTCACCTGCCGCTGCGCTCCTTCACGGTGATCCGCCCGGGCGGGCGCGCGGTGATCAGCGCCACGGCCTTCAAGTACGAGGTGGCCGGCCTCGACGAGGCGCTGGAGCGCGCGTTCGCCGAGGGGGAGCCGCCGACCACACTCCCGTTCACGGCGCCGGAGTGAGCGTCACAGCGGCCGGTCGAGCGGGTGCTCCGCCAGGCGCAGCGCGGTCGGCGTGAGCCGCTGCCGCCCGACGAGCGCCCGCAGCACCGCGAGGTTGACCGGGTCGGCGTGCTCGGTCGGCTTGGGCGTCTCGATCGCCATGGGGAGCCGCGCCAGCTTGGGGTCGGCGAGCAGGCAGCGGAAGGCGTGCAGCCCCACGGTCCCGCGCCCGATCGCCTCGTGGCGGTCGACCCGCGCGCCGGCCGGGCGCTTGCTGTCGTTGAGATGGAACGCGCGCAGCCAGCGCCGGCCGATCACCCGGTCGAAGCTCGCGAGCGCCTCGCGCCAGCGCGCGGCGCCGTCGATCGCGTAGCCCGCCGCGTGGAGGTGGCAGGTGTCGAGGCACACCGCCGTGCGCTTGGGCGCGTCGACCAGACCGAGCAGGTCGCGCAGGTGCTCGAGGCGGTGCCCGACGTTGGTGCCCTGCCCGGCCATGTTCTCGAACAGGAGCACCGTGGGATTGTCGGGCTGGCCCTCGAGGACCTCGCGCACCGCCTGCGCGATCCGGGCGAGGGCGGGCGCCTCGCCCGCGCCCATGTGGGCGCCCGGGTGCAGCACCAGCAGCGGGATCCCGAGCGCGCCGCAGCGGGCGTACTCGTCGACCAGCGCGTCGCGCGAGCGGGTCCACACCGCGCGGTCGGGCGAGCCGACGTTGATCAGGTAGGCGGCGTGGGCCATGGCCGGCACCACACCGGTCCGCCGCCGGGCGTCCTCCCAGGCGACGAGGTCCTCGTCGGTGAGGGGGCGTGCCCGCCAGTTGCGGTTGGGCTTGGTGAACAGCTGCACCGCCCCGCAGCCCGCGGCCGCGCCGCGCTCGAGGGCGCGGTGCAGCCCGCCCCCGATCGACATGTGGGCGCCCAGGAGCGGCGCGGCCGTGGCCAGGCGGCTCACGTCGCGGCTCCCGGGTCGCGCCCGGCCCGCTCCCAGGCGCGCCGCAGGTCCTTGGGCCAGCCCTTGGAGACGGTGAACCCCGCGGCCCCGGTGACCGGGTGGTCGAACGTCAGCTCGGCCGCGTGGAGGGCCACCCGGGCGAGGTGGAGCCGCGCGGTCAGCGCGTCCAGGCCGGCCCCGTAGCGGGCGTCGGCCAGCAGCGGGGCGCCCGCGCCCGCGAGGTGGATCCGCACCTGGTGCGTCCGCCCCGTGACCGGGTGGGCGCGCACCAGCGTGACGGGGCCGCGCCGCTCCACCACCTCCCACTCGGTGCGCGCCTCCTTGCCGCCCACCGGCTCCTCCGAGCTGCCCCGCTCGGGCAAGGGGCGGGCCTCGCGCACCAGGGCCAGGTAGGTCTTGTGGACCTGCCGCGCCTCGAAGGCTGCGCGCAGCCCGGCGTAGCCCGCGGGGGTCAGCGCGACCACCACCAGGCCCGAGGTCTCCTTGTCGAGCCGGTGCACCAGCCCCCAGCCGCGCTCGGCCCCCAGCTCGAGCATGCCGGGGAAGCGGGCGACCAGCACGTTGAGCAGCGTGTCGGTCCCGTGGCCGGGGCCCGGGTGCATGGGGACCCCGGCGGGCTTGTCGACCACCGCGAGGTCGGGGTCGGCGTGGAGCACCGTCGGGCGCACCTTGCGGTTGGGGACGGGGGCGCCCTTCTCGGCCAGGGGCGCGAGCACGGCCACCTGCTCGCCCCCGTGGAGCCGATCGCCCCGGGCGAAGGGGCGCCCGCTCGCCGCGTCGATCACCCGGCCCTGGCGGAGCAGCTTGGCGTGTCGCCCGGGCGGGGCGTCGCGCTCGCGCCGGGTCAGGAAGCGCTCGATCGTCTGGCCGGCGTCGCTCAGGCCCGCGCGCAACGTGCGGAGGACCTCGCGCTCGGGGGCAGGCTCGTTCATGCGACGAGTAGGATAGCCCTCCGTGAGCGTGCCCGAAGAGCGGGTGTTCGAGCGGCTGGGCGAGGACGGCTTCGCGGCGCTGGTCGCCGCGTTCTACCGCCGCGTGCCCAGCGACGACATCCTCGGCCCGATGTACCCGCAGGACGACTTCGCCGGCGCCGAGGAGCGCCTGCGCGACTTCCTGGTGCAGCGGTTCGGCGGCCCGACCCGCTACAGCGAGCGGCGCGGGCACCCGCGCCTGCGGGCGCGCCACGTGCCGTTCGCGATCGACTCGGCCGCCCGCGACCGCTGGCTGGCGCTCATGGACGAGGCCCTGCTCGAGACGAACACCCCCGCCGACGTGGTCGCGACCTTGCGCCCGTTCTTCGCGCAGGTCGCGACGTTCATGGTCAATCGGCCGGGGTGAGGAGCGCCCGCGTGACCGACCTCGTGACCTCCACCGTCGCCGCGCGCGACGGGACCTCGATCGCCTGGGTCCGCCGCGGCGCGCCGGGCGCCGACGCGCCGGCGCTGGTGTTCACCAGCGGGTTCACCGCCTCGGAGTTCTACTGGCGGCACCTGCTGGAGCGCTTCGGCGGGCGGGCCTGCCTGGTGACCTGGGACCTCAAGGGTCACGGCCGCTCGGGCCCGGCGCGCGACCTCGGCTGCGTGACCGTGGAGGACTCGGTCGACGACCTGCGCCGGGTCCTCGACGCGGCGGGGGTCGAGCGCGCGGTGCTGGTGGCGTTCTCGCTCGGCTGCCAGGTGATCCTGGAGGCCTGGCGGCACCTCCCCGAGCGGATCGCGGGGCTGGTCCCGATCCTGGGGACGTTCGAGCGCCCGTTCGACCACCTGCTCCACCCGCGCCTGGGGCCGCGCCTGTACCGGGTGTTCGAGCGGGTCGGCCCGCGGGTGGCGCACGCCGGGCTGCGGGCGGCCTGGCTCAACTCGCGCCTGCCGGGCTCGTTCCGGGTGAACCAGCTCCTGCGGATCGTGGGCCCTCGCCTGCGGCGCGAGGACATGGAGCCGTTCTTCGCCCACATGCGCCGGATCCACGGGCCGACCTGGGCCCACATGGGGATCGCCGCGCAGCGCCACAGCGCGCGCGACCTGTTGCCCACGATCGCGGCGCCGACCCTGATCGTGGCGGGCGGGCGCGACACGTTCACGCCCGGGCACCTCAGCCGTCACATGGCGGACACGATCCCGGGCGCCGAGCTGTTCGAGCTGCCCGAGGCCACGCACACCGGCCTGCTGGAGTTCCCGAGCGAGATCGGCGCGCGGCTCGAGGCGTTCCTCGCCGCCCGCGAGCTCCTGAGCGCGCCGCGGGCCCGCGCGGTCGCGAGCTAGCCGTGGCCGCGGGCGAGCCCGACCCGGTCTCGTTCGCCGACGTCGCCGCGGCCGCGGCGATCCTGGAGGGTGTCGCGCACCGCACGCCCCTCGCGCGCAGCAGCGCGGTGGACCAGCGGGTCGGCGCCTCGGTGGTGTTCAAGTGCGAGAACCTGCAGCGAGTGGGCGCCTTCAAGTTCCGCGGCGCCTACCACGCGCTGGCGCGGCTCGACCCGGCGCAGCGCGCGCAGGGCGTGCTGACCTGGTCGTCGGGCAACCACGCCCAGGCGGTCGCCCTGGCGGGGCGCCTCCTGGGCGCGCCGGTCACGGTGGTCATGCCCGACGACGCCCCCGCGCCCAAGCGCGCCGCGACCGAGGGCTACGGGGCCACGGTGGTGCCGTACCGCCGCGGCGAGCAGGTCCGCGAGGAGCTCGGCCGCGCCCTGGCGGCCGAGCGGGGCCTCGCGATCGTGCCGCCCTACGACCACCCCCACGTGATCGCGGGCCAGGGCACCGCCGCCAAGGAGCTGCTCGAGGAGGCGGGCCCGCTCGACCTGCTGCTGGCCCCCTGCGGGGGCGGCGGCCTGCTGTCGGGCTCGGCGCTGGCGGCCCGCGCGCTCGCGCCCGGCTGCCAGGTGATCGGCGTCGAGCCCGCCGCCGCCGACGATGCCACCCGCTCGTTCGAGACCGGCGTCCTGCACACCGTCCACGAGCCCGACACGATCGCCGACGGCGCGCGCACCCCGTCGCTCGGCGCGCTCACGTTCCCGCTGATCCGCCGCCACGTCGACCGCATGGTGACCGTCGACGACGACGCGCTGCGCGCGGCCATGCGCTTCTTGTGGGAGCGGCTGAAGCTGGTCGTCGAGCCCACGGGCGCTTTGGCCTACGCCGCGCTCCACGCGGGCGTGGTCGCCCCGCCCGCCGGCGCGCGGGTGGGCGTCCTGATCAGCGGCGGGAACGTCGACCTCGACGCCTGGCGCTGGTGAGGGCGCGCGACGCGCGGCGAGGGAAATGCTCACCGGGCGTGCACGGGCTCGTCCCTCGCGGAGACACCGAGCTTCAGATACACCCGAAAGCCGATGTTGGGCGCACTGTGCCCCTTCGGCACCACGAAGGCGTAACTCGGTTGGCAGTTGGCCAACTGGCTGAACCAGGACCCTCCTCGGGCTTGGCGCCGCTCTCGCTGGTTCGACGGCATGACCCACTCGGAGACGTTCCCGCTCAGGTTCAAGAGCCCGAGCGCCGAAGCTCCCGCGGCGAACGCCGTGCGCGTCGTGGGCCGCGGCTGTCAGCGCGCCTGTGGCGACCGCTTACACGTCGAGCTGGAACCGCTTCTCGAACGGGGCTTCCACGGGCGCGCGCTCGCCGCGTTCGGCGGCGCGCAGCAGCCAGAGGATGTGCTGGCCGAGGGCGTCGATGTCGGTCGAGGCGTACTGCTCGCCGCCGAAGCGCTGGATGGTGGCGGTCTGGCGGGCCAGGATCCAGGCGTCCTGCTGGAAGATCCAGCGCGCGACGGGGGCGAGCAGCGGGGCCACGAGCCAGTGGGGGAGCGGGAGGCGGAAGCTGATCGCGGCGAACAGGCGCGTGCGGAAGTCCTCGAGCGGGGTCAGCGCGGTGGTGACCATGAAGTGGGTCCGCTCGCCGAGGCGGTACTCGACCTGGGCCACGCAAGGGAGGATGAACCGGTCGAAGTGCTCCACGGTGCCCGTGGCGCCCGGGGCCAGGATCCGGCGGGCCAGGCCGGGCGGGGGCGGCTCGCCGATGTACTGGGCCTCGACCCGGTCGTGCCAGCGGCGGACGACGACCTCCAGCCGGTTCTTGGCGCCGCCGCGGAACAGGCCGCGGTGCAAGAAGGCGGTGTGTGGGACGTCGAGCGCGTTCTCGGCCACCGCGTGCAGGCTGGCCTGGGCCTCGACCACCTGCCGGATCGTGGTGTAGCGCGGGTCGTCCACCAGCGGGAACGCGAACGGCTCGCGCGCCGGCTCCACGCCCGGGGTGGCGTAGGCCCACAGGAAGCCGTCGCGCTCGCGCACGGCGAACGAGGGGGCGCAGCGGGCGGGGCCGGCGGGGTCGCCGGTCAGGCCCGGAACCGCGCGGCAGGTGCCGCCCGGGTCGAACTGCCAGCCGTGGTAGCGGCACTCGAGGTTGGAGCCGACCACCCGGCCGAGCGAGAGGGGGACGTTGCGGTGCGGGCAGCGATCGAGCAGGGCGCCCGGCGCGCCGTCGCGGCCGCGGAACACGACCACCGGCATGCCGAGCAGGGTGGTCGCGAAGCGCTTGCCCGCGCGCAGGTCGCGGCTGCGGCACACCACGTACCAGTCGTCGGCGACCCGCGCGACCGAGGTCAGCCCCTTGGTCGCGGGCGGGAGCAGGCGCTGGGGGAGCTGCGAGGGGGTGGGGGCGGACACGGGGCTTCGTTGTACCCGCGGGTCACCAGGATGTCAGCGGGCGGGGC
>CAZMSZ010000268.1:0-4545 GCA_964569055.1 uncultured Planctomycetota bacterium
AGGTCCTCGCACGGCGGCGCGTCGTCGTCGGGGTCGGGCTGGCCGCAGCTCCTCACCTCCAGCAGGTACTGCTTGGGCTTGGTGAGGGCGAAGCCGACCATCTCCAGGATCCGTGAGATCGGCGCGCCGATCGTCCCCGTCTTGGGGTCGAACGTCGTCCCGAGCGCGGCGGACGCCTTGTCGACCGGGGAGGCCACCCCGCTGATCGGGCCGAAGCCGGCGCGCCGCAGCGCCGAGTCGATCGGGGCCAGGCTCGAGCCGAACGCGGTCTCGGGGGGGACCGGCACCTGGGACCACAGGTCATACAGCTGCGGCTGGGGCTTGACGCTGAAGGTGGCCAGCGTGGCGTACCCCTTCTGGGTGGTCTCGTCCTCGCCCGGCTTGAGCGCCTCGTTCTGGGGGGTAGTCCCCTGGTGGAGCTGCTCGAAGGGCGGGAACAGCGGGTCCGCGTCGGAGGCGACCTTTTCCCTGACGTCGCGGATCGGCGGGTAGACGAACTTCCAGGCTCCCTTGGCCTTCTTGAGCCCGACCGCCCCTGCCTTGCGCTGGCGCAGGTTCACGAGCGGGTGGTGGCGCAGCAGCGTCTCGAGCGTGGCGGCCTCGGGCGGGAGGAGCGGGAGGGCTTGGCGCGGCACGCGCTGGCGCAGCAGCTCGATCACCTTGGCGGCCCCGACGAGCTTGATGCTGCGCAGCTCCTCGTAGGTGTGGCGACAGAAGGCGGCCCGCTCCATCTGCACCGAGATGTGCGTGGCGTGGAACTTGGGGTCGGGCGGCGCCGGGTCGTTGGGGCTCGACGGCCTGCCCGCGATCACCTGCAGCACCGGCGGCTCGCCCGGCTTGTAGAGCAGCGCGCGCTCGGGGTGCTCCGCGAACGCTAGGTCCCGGACCAGCTCGAACGGGCCACGCTTGGCGGATACCAGCTTGCTCATGCCCTTGGCGAGGTCCATCTCCGTCTCGCGCGTGCCGGCCTTCGGGCCGGAGGGCGGCGGCGCCTGGTTGGGGTCGATCGGCGCGTTGGGGTCGGGCGGCGGCTCGGCCGGGGTCGGCTCGAGCACCGGGTCGGGCGCGAGCTCGCCGTGGAACTCGACCAGCAGCACCTTCTCGAGGTTGCAGGGGGCCGCGAACGCGTCGACCCAGTCCTCCCACTTCACCTCGCCCGTGGTCTCGTCCTTGGCGTACGGGCAGGGCTCCTGCGGGGTCGTCTGGAGGACCCACACCTGGAGGGTGCTCTTCCCCTCGGGCCTCTTGGCGTCTTCGTTGGCGGGGCGCCAGCCGCGCGGGGTGCAGATCTTGATCGGCACCTTCTGCTGCGGCTTCCCGCCGCCGCCATCCTTCACCCCGCGCGCGAACGTGACGGTGACCTCGGCCACGGGGAGCTCGTCCTTGCGCGTGCTCTCGAGCTTGACCGGTCCGAGCTTCTCGTCCTTGGGGCGCTTGAGGGTGGCGAGGTAGACCTTGCCCCCGAACGCGGGGCTGGTGAGCTGGACCTGTACGTCCTGCGCGGGGACCTCCTCGCAGGTGATCCGCAGGGTGGCGGTCTCGTTGGTGCGGTAGACCACCTCCGAGCTCCCGTCGCCGCGCGCGACCCCCGGCCCCGGGGTGATCGGGTCGTCGTGGAAGCGGACGAAGGGCGAGCGGCGGACCGTGAACGCGACCTCGCTGGTGCCGGCCGCCAGGCGGTCCGTGGAGGCGATCACGATCTTCTGCGGCGTGTCCGCCAGCGTCTCGTCGGGCTTGATCTTGACGGGGACGGTCGCGGTGGTCGCGCCGGCCGTGAAGTGGGCGACCACCTCCCCCTCGCCGGCGAACGCCTCGCTCTTGAGGACGACCGCGGCCCCCCAGCCCTGCTCCTGGCGCTCCTTCGCGTCCTCGAGCTTCTCCTCGGCCGTCTTGATCCGCGTGCGGAGCTCGGCCTCCTGCTCCTCGCGCTCCGCGAGGTCCTCGGGGAGCTCGATGCCGTCGGGCTTCTCGTCGTCAGGCTCCTGCTGCTCGAGGGCGCGGAGCTCGCGCTGCGCCTCGGCGATCGCCTCGCGGAGCTCCTCGAGCGCGACGGGGTCGACCGGCTTGGGCCCCGGCGCCGGGTGGCTCAGCCGCAGCACCACGGAGGTCTCCTCGCCCACCCGCGCCTCGGGCTCGGGATGCAGGACGCGCGGCGCGAACTCGACCTTGGGCGTGCGGACCACGATCTCGAAGCTGGAGTACTGCCCGCGGGTGCAGGCCCGCTGGGGCGCGAGGGTCACGACCTGCGGCGCCTCGGCCTCGCGGGTCAGCTGCACCGTCACCGCGCGGAAGCACTCGCCCTGCGCGAACTCCACCGCCTCGTCGGCGAACGGCCCCTTGACCGTGACGGCGGCCCCGCCCTCGGGCGCGGGCGGGTGGAGCATGAGCGAGAGCGTGACGTGGTCGCCCTTCACGAACGGCCCGGTGGGCGCGATGCACGCCCGAGGCGGGAACCACACGCTGCGCTCGGCGAACACCTCGATCGCGCGCTGCGCGCGCCACCCGGCCGCGCACCCCTCCACCGCCTCGACGCGCAGGTACTGGTTGAGGCTCTTGGGCTTGACCGCGAGCTCGACCTCCACCTCGGCGTGGTTGCTGCCCGCCGCGAAGTCGAGCGCGTAGGCGCGGTCGAGCACGTCCCCCACGAGGTTGGCCTTGGCGCCGCCCTCGGACGCGGGCTCGCTCAAGAACGCCATCACCTTGAGCTTGTCGTGGTGCGCGTAGGGCCCGGGCGGGCTGATCCACTCGTCCGCCTCGGGATGGCGGAACATGAACCCGAAGGCCCCGGCGAGGTCGTCCTCGTCCTCGTCCTCGGGCAAGGCGTCGATTCGCTCGAGCTCCTCGTCCTGGCGCGGCAGGAACACGGCGGGCACGTCCTCGAACGTCACGTACAGCACGTGGACGCCGTCGGTCCCCGCGCGGGGGAGGCCCTCCACGGTCAGCGGCACGCGCTTGCGCGCCAGCTTGTTGGCGAAGGTCACCTGGTGCTCGAACCGGACCGCGCCCTCGGCTACGGGGACGTCGATCGTCTGCTTGGCGGGCTCGGGGTCGAACCCCTCGCAGGTCAGGCGGACCTGCGCGTCGGCCCGCGCCGGCGCGTCGAGCTGGAGCGACAGCGTGACCTGGTCCATGTGCCCGAGCACCGCCGTCACGGGCTTGCCGAACTTCTTCTCGAACCAGGCCCCGATGTCCTTGCGACGGGAGCTGGGGGCCGGCGGGTCCTTGAACGGGGCCTTGGAGTCGAACGAGACCCGCGGGAGCAGGACCTCGAAGTGGAGGTCGCAGGCCCTGTTCAGCTTCTTGAGCCGCTTGGTGACGTCGGAGCCCACCTTCTGGCCGGGGCTGGTGTCGACGCCCGACCCGTCCCACAGCGCGAGGCGGGTCTGGAACGCGTCCTCCGTCTCCCACTGGTGCCGAGTCGGGCGCAGCTTCTTGCGCTGCTGCTCCCAGGCCTCGAGGTCGCGCTGCCACTGGGTCACGCGGGCGTCGTAGTCGTCTTGGGTCTCGCTGTCGTGGCCCGTCTCCTGGTAGACCGGCTTGGCGGGCTTCCCCTTGGCGTTCGTCTTCTTGCTCAGGCTGAGGAACGCCTCGACCTCGCCGTCCAGCGCCTTGGCGACGTAACACAGCTCGGTGCTGAGGGCCTCGAGGTGGATCACGTCGTGCCCGAGCTCGAGCTCGGCGTCCGTGACCTGCGCCTTCGAGGTGCCCTGCTCGGGCGCGAGCGTGCTCTGGGCCCCGCTCTCGATCAGCGCCAGCTCCTCCTGGCGCAGCCGGGTCGCCTTGATCTTGGTGGCGTGACGCAGCGCGACCTTGACCCGCCCCGACATGGCGCCGCGCGGGATCGTGAACGGGATCCCGTAGCTCCCCTCGTGGTCGAAGAGCAGGCTGTGGGCCACGCAGTGGATCGGCTCGAGGGCGAACGCGTTGAGCACCGCCTCGAGCTCGACCTCGTCGCCGAGGTAGAACGCGTTCTTCTTGCGCTTGCGAACGGTGGGCTCCCACTCGATCGTGCGGTGGGCGCGGAGCTGCACGCCGCGCTCGTGTCCCGGCGCCGGCGCTCCCCAGGCCACGAACTTGCACGCGGCGTGCGTCAGCTCGGGTCGCTTCGGGTCGGCCTTCCAGGCGCCGCGCCGCTCGTCGTAGGCCTCCTCCGACTCGCCCGTTTGGCGCGGCTTCGTGCGCGCCTGGTACGCGGTCAGCGTCTCGCCGGTCTTTTGCGCCGGGGTCGGCCGCTGCGCCGGGACCGCGCTGATCGTGACCGGGACCAGCGGGAAGTGCGCGCGCTTCTCCTGGGGCAGCCCGCCGGCGAGCTTGTTGATCAACGCGAGCAGCGCGGGCGGCTTGGGGCCCTGGATCTGCAGGTAGAGGTCGTCGGGCGGGTCGAGGATGACGTCGACCGGCTCCGAGACGACGGCGTTGCGCTTCCAGCGGACCTCGATCGACTTGGGCGTCTTCTGCGGCTTGCCCTTGCCCTTGCCCCCCCGCGTGGGGCCGGCGCCGAAGGCGTAGCTGCTGACCTTGGCGCACACGCCCTCGAACATGGGG
>CAZMSZ010000268.1:4645-10582 GCA_964569055.1 uncultured Planctomycetota bacterium
CTGCCCGTCCTCGGTCAGCTCGAACGTCCGGCCGACGTGCGCCACCAGGGCGTCGAGCTCGGCGACCGCCTTGGCCTCGGGTTGGAGCAGCCAGCCCTTGGCGCCGTCCTTCTCGATCCCCTTGAGCACGTCGCCCGCGCCGACGGCCACGTTCCCGCGCGTGAGCGTGCCCGCGTCCGCGGCGACGTACAGCTTGCCCTTCTCGGGCTCCATGCCGTTCAGCTCGGCGACGGTGTAGACCTCCGTCCCGCCGTTGCGCTGCAGGCGCAGCGTGACCATGTCGCCGCGCGAGAACGGGAGGTAGTTGAGCACCGCCCCCTTCATCTCGTCGGTCCAGGGCTCGAAGCCGTCCTGCTTGCTGCCCGCGGGGTCGGGATACCAGGTCGCCGGCTTGATCCACCAGCCGAGCTCGTCGGTCGGGAACGAGAGCGAGCTGCCGGCGACGGCCACCGAGAACGTGGTCCGCGGGCCGGTCGGCTCGGGCGCCGTCGTGGTCGGCGGCGCGTTGGGGTCGGGCGGCGGCTGCGTGGTCGGCGTCGTGGGGGGCAAGGGCAAGACGACCCCGCGCGGGCCGTCCCACTGGTTCTTCTCGACGAACAGCTCGAGGTGGTTCCAGGCCGGGATCTTGCGCCGCCGCTTCTCCTCCTTGGCCCGCAGCGCGGGGTCGGTCGGGAGGGGTGGGAGGCGCGGCGCGGTGGGCGTGGTCTTCTTGTTGAAGATGACCCGGACCTCGTGCAGGTAGCTGCCGTCCTGGCGCTTGCCGGCGTCGTACTCGGCGCGGCTCACCTCGACCACGTTGTCGCTGGTCCCCTCGACCGTGACGAGCCCCGCGGGGTTGCAGCCCAGCTTGAACGCCGCGCCCGTCGCCGGGATCGGCCCCGAGATCAGCGCGTACAGCGGCACGGTCGCGCCGACGGTGGCGTGGTAGTCGGCGGCCTTGACCGCGGGAGCGCCCGGCGGCGGCGGCGTCTGCGACGGGGGGGGCTCGGGCGGCTTGATCAGCGCCGGCTGGTCGGGCGCGAACGTCAGCTCGGGCAGCGGGAGCACGCGCAGGCGCAGCTCCTGGCTCCCGTCCGCGACCGGGACGTAGGGGCTGGCGCCGCTCTCGACCAGGGTCAGGGTCCAGTCGAGCTGCGCGGGGGGCGAGACCTGCACGGTGAGCTCGACGTCGTGCTCGAGGTCCTGCCCGCCCAGCACCGCGTCCTCGACCCCCGGGACGGGCGCGGTCCCGGCGGGCTTCTTGGGCGCGCCGGGCTTGGGGAGCGGGGGGCGGAACGCGAGGCTCTTGAGCCGCGCGATCGCGCTGGCCCGGTCCAGCACGGGGTCGAGGTCGCTCAGCTTCACGCGCACGCGCACGCGGTCGCCGGCCTGCACGCCCTTCGCGGGCGCGACCCAGCGGGGCGGGTCGCCCGGGGCGGCGCCCGGGACCGCGTGGTGCACCCAGGCGCCGTCCTTGTGCTTGACGAACCCGAGCGTGAGCGCCTTGCCGAACCGCAGGTTGCGGGTGGTGCGCCCGAGCTGGACCTCCCTCCAGGCCTCGTTCTGGGGCAGCCCGCTGGCCGGCTTGGGTACGGGGTGCGCGAGCGTCAGCACGACGTTGGAGCTGGCGCGCGCGTCGAACGTGGTCGCGACCCGCAGCCGGTGCTCCTGCTCCCAGCGCTCGCGGGGCGTGACCTGCTCGCCGGGCGCCAGCGTGTCGGCCGTGGCAGGGTCGTAGACCACCTTGACCGGGTTCGCGAAGGCCGGGCAGGTCAGCTCCGCCTCGAACCGGTAGCTGGGCGGCGCGCCCGCGGTCTCGAGCACGATCGTGACCGGCTCGTTGAACCGGAGCGGCTCGTCCCCGTCCCATTCCACCTCCTGGCCGCCGCGGGTCCGCAGCACGAAGCCGCGCTCGAGCAGGCCGACCCGGGGCTGCTCGGTGACCTTGATCGCGAGCTTGGGCGCGGGCGGCGGGGCGGTGGTCCCCGAGCTCGGCGGGGTCGTGGTGGTGCCCTGCGGCGGCGGCGCGAACGTCGCCAGCCCCAGCAGGTTCTCCAGCTGGAGCTGCGCGGCGTAGTGGTGCGGGGTCGCGGTCGTGACCAGCGTGGCGGGCGGCGCCGGCGGCTGCTTGATCGTGACCGTCACGTCGCGGTAGTCGGCGTGGCTGTCGCGCCAGCTCGCGATCGTGAACGGCGGCACGTCCACCGCCGCGTCGAGCGCGGGCCCCGTGAGCTGCACCTTGACGCCGCCGGCCGGCGGCCGGACGTCACCGCCCGTGAGCTGCACGCGCAGCTTGACCTGCTGGCCGACCGCGAACGTGGTCGCGTCGGGCGCGGGCTGCTGGCCGCCGACCTTGCCGGGGCCCGCAGGCTTGGCGCCGGTCGGGGTCGCGACGGCGTCGTCGTCGGGGGCGACCGCCGGCGAGGCGAACTGGACGTGCGGCTTGGCGCGGGCGGTGAGCTCGAACCGGTCCTGCTTGGTGCCCACCTTGAAGCCGCCCGAGCCCTTGGGCAGCTCGATGCGCGCGAAGAGCTGACCGGCCGCGACCTTGGCGGGCGGGCCGCCGCCGGTCGGCGGGCCCCACGTGTCCGACTGCCAGGGCACGTCGACCTGCGTCGCCTGGGCCGGGATCGCGGGGATCGCGATCCGCGCCTCGTGGTAGCCCGCGCCCGGCCCGCTCGGCTTCCGCTTGTGGGTCGCGATCACGAGCGTGCCGGGGGACTCGGCGTTCGGCGAGGGCTGGACGACCTTCACCCGGAACTTCACGAGCTCGCCGATCACGAGGTCGTCGACCTCGTGCTCCTGCCCGCCGTCGTCCACGAACAGGTGCGGGTGGAGGCTCAGGTCGCGCGCGGTGCGGACGTCCACCTCGACCTTGTCGGGCTTGGGCGTCGTGCCCTGGGGGTAGAACCCCGCGGCCGGGACCAGCTCGAGCTTGGCCTTCCCCTTCGCGGTGACGGTCCCGAACACGACCTCGGCCTCGCCGGCCTGCCCGGTCTCGCCCACCCGCACCGGGAACCCGCTCCGACCCTGCGGGTCGTCCGGCACGGCCTCGGCGCCCTGGCCGGTGTCGAACAGGGCGCACACCACCCAGCCGACCTTGACCCCGGGGTCGCGTCCCTCGTTCGTCGCCTGCTGGCGGTCCTGGTCGAGCTCCTGGCGCTGGGCCTCGGTGAGCTCGAGCGGGTACTCGAGCTTGATCGGGACGCGCACCTTGGCGCCGGCGTGGTAGGGCGGCTTGGGGCTCAGCTTCTTCGCGCCGTTGCCCAGCTTGGCGTGATGGAACGTGGCCTTGTTCGCCTTGTGCACCCACAGGGTGTGGGCGTTGGGCTTGCCGAGCTGGTAGGTGTCGGGCTCGGCCAGCTCGAGCTCGACCTGCGTCTTCTTGAGGTGCGCGGTGAGGCGATGCGTGGTTCGCCCCTCCTGCGTGCCGGCCTCGATCTCGATCTTCTGCTTCTCGCTCCCCACGACCGTGTAGCCGACGTGCACCCTCGCCGCCTGCGAGGAGGGCGGGGCCGAAGGGTCCTGGGGGGGCTCGGGCACCGGCGCGTCGGTCCGCACCACGAAGGTCACGTCCTGGCCGACGGTGAAGTCGCGCGTGTCGGGCTGGACCCAGCCCTCGGAGGGGAAGGAGAGCGTCAGCTTCTGCCCGATCGAGACCGGCACCTCGTGGGCGGTCGCGTCGACCAGGAAGTCGCCCGAGACCTTCTCGAGCTGGACGTGATCCGTCATGTCCTGGACGTCGGGGCCGACCTCGAGCGTGATCTTGTGGGTGGCGTTCCCGTTGGCCCGGATCACGTACTCCTTCTTGCCCCCCTTGAGCGACTCGCCGCGCAGGCGCACGCGCAGCTTCTCCTCGGGCGGGTACGTGCACACCAGGTTGAGCGGCACCTTGGCCCCGGGCAGCCAGCGCCGCTCGGCGGCCTCCCGGCGCGCGGCCAGGGTGGGCCCGTCGTGCTCCAGGCGGACCTCGGGGTAGAGGGGCTGCACGCGGATGCTGGTGCGCCCGCCCAGCTCGCCCCCTTCGACCATGGAGAGCGTCAGGTCGACCTCGCGACTCGGCTCGGCGCCCACCAGCTCGACCGGCACCTTGTAGGGGCGCGGGTCGTCCGGCTTGATCGTGAGGCTGGCCGGGCGCTTGATCGCCGCGCTCTCCACCTTCACCTTGCAGCCGCGCTCCGAGACGGTGCCGGCCAGGAGCTCGAGCACCACCTCGGTCTTGCCGACCTTGTAGCCGTGCGGCTCGTTGGCCGAGCTCTGCGCCCTGCGCGCCCGGTCGATCGCCTCGCGCGCGAGCTGCAGCTTGGGCGGGGCGGAGACGTAGGCGCTGACCCGGCTCACGCCCAGGGTGACCCCGGTCCTCACCGGCGGGGTGAGCTCCACCACGATCTCGGCGCGCCCCTCGGCGATGAGCTTGCTCGAGATCACCTTGTCGTGGGTCAGGAGGAGGTCGTGGTCCTGATCCCACAGGTCGCAGCGCACCCGCACGGCGACGCCCTTGCGGGACCTGCCGCCCCCCAGCGTGAGCTTGACCGAGACCGTCTCGCCCACGCGGAAGTCGGTCTGCTTGCTGGCGAGCTTGATCGAGACCTTGTACGCCACCGCGCCCCCTTCAGCCCGTCCAGCCGGCCCGCCGCAGCTGCTCGCGCTGCGCGCGCGCCTCGAGGGCGGCCAGCTTGACCTCGCCCGGTCGGTCCCACGCCAGGATCGCCGCCGCCCAGGGGAGGGCGTCGAGCTCGTCGCCGAGGAGCAAGCGCAGCTCGGCGAACCGCCCCTGCTCGACCGGCTCGGCGAACCCGAGCGCCTCGGCCCGGTCGAGCGCCGCCTCGATCCGGGCGCACACCGCGTCGATGCCGGCGGCCGCGACCTCGTCCGCGTGCCCGCGCAGCATTCCCGCGAGGACGACCTCGCGCTCGAAGGCACGCCACTGGGCGGCCCGGATCGTCAGGTGGACGCTCTTGCCCAAGACTCCCCCCTCCTCGACGTTACCCGGCGCGCCAGGCGACGCAATGGCGACTCGGTCCAGCCGAGGGGAGCCGGTTCGACGGTTCGGCCGGCATTTGCTACCACGGGTGGGCACGTCCGCAAGGTCAGGGGAGGACGAATGGTGTCTCGAAGGTTATTCGTCGCGACGGGGACGGTCGTGTTTGCGCTCGGGGCCCTCGGCTGTCCGGGCAAGGGCGCCGGGGCCGGCGCGGCCGGGAGCGCGCCGCAGGAGGCGGGCGGCACGGAGGACGCCGCGGCCGAGCCGTTCGAGCCGCGCTACCCGACCGAGATCGCGCCGCCCGCGGGCACCGAGTATCCCTGCGCCCTGACCCCCCTCCCGCCGGGCTTGCCCGGGATCCCCGCGGCCGAGCGGCGCTACGTCGACCACGTCTACACCGAGCTGCTGACCGCGATCCACGCCAAGCTCGGGCTGCTCCGCGAGCTGGGCAGCGCCGAGCCCGACACGATCACGGCCGCGCACGAGGCCTACGAGGTCGAGGTCGAGGCGGTCCTCGCCACGCTAGCGGCCGAGCCGATCCCCGAGGGCCTGGAGGCGTTCCACGCCGACGTCACCGCGGCGCTCGAGCTGCAGCGCACCTTCTTCGCCCGCGCGAGCGAGCAGCTCGCCGAGGCCGCCACCACCCTGCGCGCGAGCGCGCGCGACGCCGAGGCCCTGAACGAAGGCTGGGGCGCGGCCTGGGAGCGCATGTTCACGCTCCCGGAGGGGCGGCAGGCCTCGAAGAAGCTCCTGGCCGCCTGGGGCCACATGCAGCGCCGCTACGGGGGCTGGCCCGCGGACACCAAGGACAGCGTGTACCACCACCTCTGCGCCCTCGACCTGTTCTGACGAGGCGGACCCGGACTCCGACTCGGACTCGGACTCGGACTCGGACTCGGACTCGGACTCGGATTCGGATTCGGACTCGGAGTTTGGACTTGGCGCACTGGGGGCCGCGCCGACAGCGACAGCTC
>CAZMSZ010000269.1:0-10555 GCA_964569055.1 uncultured Planctomycetota bacterium
TATTTCGAGGAGCAGACCGCATATCTCACGCAGAGCGGACAGCTCTACAACGAGGCGAACGCGATGGCGCTGGGCCGCGTGTACTGCTTCGGGCCCACGTTCCGCGCCGAGAAGTCGAAGACCCGCCGGCACCTGACCGAGTTCTGGATGGTCGAGCCGGAGATGGCCTTCGCCACCCTCGACGACGTGATGGACCTCGCCGAGGAGTTCCTGGAGTACGTGGTGGCGCGGGCCCTCGAGCGCTGCAAGCCCGAGCTGGCGACGCTCGAGCGCGACACCGCGGCGCTGGAGCGGGTGAAGCGCCCGTTCCCGCGGATCAGCTACGACGAGGCGGTCAAGCTCCTCCACGAGAAGGGGCTCCCCTTCGAGCACGGTAACGACCTCGGCGCCCCCGACGAGACCGCGATCTCGGAGAGCTTCGACCGACCGGTGCTGATCCACCGCTACCCCGCCGCGGTCAAGGCGTTCTACATGAAGCGCGACCCTGCCGACCCGACCAAGGCCCTGGGCGTGGACGTGATCGCGCCCGAGGGGGTGGGTGAGGTGATCGGCGGCGGCGAGCGCGCCACCGACCTCGCCTTCCTCGAGGAGCAGATCGCGGCGCACGGCCTCCCCAAGGAGGCGTTCGAGTGGTATCTCGACCTGCGGCGCTACGGGAGCGTGCCGCACGGCGGGTTCGGGCTGGGGCTCGAGCGGCTGGTGGCCTGGATCTGCGGGCGCGAGCACATCCGCGAGGCGATCCCCTTTCCGCGCACGATCTACCGCAAGGAGCCGTGATGAGCGACGACGACGACGATCCCTCCGGCGCGCCGGCGCGCGACTCCTCGCCGCTGGTCTCCGAGAAGCAGCTCAAGTTCATAGCCGTGCTCCAGGACAAGGTCGGGCTCAGCGAGGCCGACATGACGACCCTGGTGGAGGACCTCGCCGGCAAGGAGTCGCTCGAGGAGCTCACCCGGCGCGAGGCGTCCGAGCTGATCGACGAGCTGCACGTGCAGGCCCGCGACAAGGGGATCGACCTCGACGCGCAGCCGCTGGCCTCCGAGAAGCAGGTCGGGTTCATGCGCTCGCTCAAGCGGCGCGCCCACCTCACCGACGAGGAGTTCACCCGGCTGCTCGAGGAGCGGGCGGGGGTGAGCGACGTCGAGCAGGTCGGCAAGCGCGACGCCTCGGCGCTGATCGACGAGCTGATCAAGCTGGCCGACGCCAAGGGCGGCGGCGGCGCCAAGGGCGGCGGGTCGCGAGGCGGCGGGTCGCGCGGCGGCGGGTCGCGCGGCGGCGCCAAGGGCGGCAAGGGCGGCGCGTCCCGCGAGCGCGCCGAGCCGCCGCCCGCGCCGGCCCAGGAGCCGCCGGCCGCCTGGGACGGGGGCGGCTACGACGAGGGCGGCTACGACGACGACATCCCGTTCTGAGGCGGCCAGCGCGCCGCTGGTGCTGACGCTCGGCGGCGTGGCCTGGCCGTATGGGCCCGAGGCGGTGCGGATCGCGGCGCGCCCGCTCGGGCCGCGCGAGCACCGCTGCCGCGTCACCTGGCCCGAGCTCGCGCTCGAGCTGTGGGTCGACGCCGGGCTCCCGCCGCCGCTCGCGGGGCGCGCGCCCGACGAGGTCGAGGGGCCGCTCGCGCCGGTGGCCGCCGCGCTGCGCGCGGCCCCGCCGCGCGAGGCCCTCGAGCTGTCGATCGAGGCGCCCTCCTGCCCGGCCGACGCGCCGCTGCGCTGGCGCGCCCTCCCCACGGCCCGCCCCGCGCTGGCGCGGGCCGCGGCCCTGGCGCTCGCCGCCGCGCGCGGCGAGGCCCCGCCGCCGCCCGCCAGCCCGCTCGAGGTCGCGCTCGACCTCGGCGCCCCGCAGGCGCTCGCCGCGGCTGCGGCGCCGCCCGCCCCCCAGCACGTGGCCTGGCTCGACGCGCACCTCGTGTTGTTCCTCGACCCGGGGGCCCCCCACGCGCCCGCCGCCGCCGCCCCCGAGCTCATGGCGGCGCTGCGCGCGCTCGCCGACCCCGCGGCGCCGATCCCGCCCGACCTGCGCGGCCGCGGGCTCGAGGGGCGCTCGACCCGCGAGCGCCGCCTGTGGGACGCCCTCGCCGCCGCCGGCCTCATGGCGCGCTGGCCCCTCGGCCAGCGGCTCGCGGCCGGGCTGTGCGCGGGGCCCGACCGCGATACGCTGCGCGCCGCGCTGCGCGAGCACGACCTGCCCCCGCTCCCCTGCAGCCTGGCGGCGGCGGCGGGCGCGCGGACGCACCGAGGAGGAGCCGAGTGAGCGTCGAGACGCCGACCGGGGCGGTGGTGGTCCTGAGCACCGCCTCCAGCGAAGAAGAGGGCGCGCGGATCGCGCGGACCCTGGTGGAGGAGCGGCTCGCCGCCTGCGTGAACCTGGTCCCGCAGGTCCGCTCGATCTACCGCTGGCAGGACGCGGTGCAGGACGAGCGCGAGGTGCTGCTGGTGATCAAGACCCAGGCCGGCCGGCAGGCCGCGCTCGTGGAGCGGATCCGCGCGCTCCACAGCTACACCTGCCCCGAGGCGGTCGTCCTGCCGCTGGTGGCCGGCTCGCAGCCCTACCTGGACTGGCTGGCCGAGGTGACCGGGTGAGCGCCCCGCGTCGCCTGGCGGGCGGGCTGCTGGCGCTGCTGTTCCTGCTCGGGCCGGCGGCCGCGCAGGAGCGGCCCGTGTCGGGTGAGGCCGAGGGGGCGGGCGCCCGCGGCGAGACGGCGCTCCTCGACGACGCGCGCCTGCGCGACGAGGCGTTCGCGCCGGCCCGCCTGCGCGCGCGCCGCGCCGCGCTGCTGGCCGCGCTCCCCGAGGGCGCCGTGCTGGTGCTCGGCACGCCCGCCCGCCCCGACGACATCTTTCCCTACCGGGTCGCGCCCAACTTCCTGTACCTCACCGGGCAGCGCACCGACGGCATGACGCTGCTCCTGGCCGAGGGCGAGGACGTCCTGTTCGCGCCCACGCGCGACCCCGCCTACGAGCGCTGGAACGGCCCGCGGCTGGCGGTCGGCACGCCCGAGGCGGCGGCCTCGGGCTTCGGCGAGGTCGTGGCGCGCGCCCAGCGCGCCGAGCGGATCGCGGCGGCGCTCGAGCGCTGCGGCGGCCCGCTGATCCTCGACGGGGTCACGCTGGAGGAGCTCGCGCTCGAGGCCCCGCCCGCGGCCGTCCGGCCGCTGCGGGCCGAGCTGGCGCGCCTGCGGCAGGTGAAGGACCCGGCCGAGCTGGCGCTCCTGCAGGGCGCGATCGACATCACCTGCGCCGCGCTGCGCGAGGCCGCGGCCTCGCTCCGCCCCGGCCAGCGCGAGCACGAGCTGCAGGGCGTGATCGAGTACGTGTTCCTGCGCTACGGCGCGCAGCGCCCGGGCTTCGCCTCGATCGTGGGGAGCGGCCCCAACTCGTGCGTGCTGCACTACAGCGACAACCGGCGGGTCATGCGCGCGGGCGAGCTGGTGGTGTGCGACGTGGGCGCCGAGCTGTGGGGCTACAGCGCCGACGTGACCCGCACCTTCCCGGTCGGCGGCGAGTTCACCGCCCGCCAGCGGGAGATCTACGAGCTGGTCCTGCGCGCCCAGGAGGCGGGGATCGCCGCGGTCAAGCCGGGGGCGAGCATGCGCGACGTCGACCGCGCCGCCCGCGAGGTGATCGCCGAGGCCGGCTACGGGCGCTACTTCTTCCACGGCACCTCCCACTGGCTCGGGCTCGACGTGCACGACGTCGGCCCCATGGGCGTCACGCTGCGCCCGGGCATGGTGCTGACCGTCGAGCCGGGGATCTACCTCGCCAGCGAGGACCTCGGGGTGCGGATCGAGGACGACGTGCTCGTGACCGAGGACGGGCGCCGCCTGCTCTCGGCCGGGGTCCCGCGCACGGTCGACGAGGTGGAGGCGCTCCTCACCGGCGCAGGGGTCGGCGCCCGCGCCGTGGCCCCCCTGCCCGCCCATGAGGGCGACGAGGCCCAGGGCGAGGGCGAGGGGCGGCGCTTCTTCTACCGCGCGCCGCGCTGATGGCCGGCGCCCGGATCGTCGGGCGACGATCCGGGCGCTCGGACGGCGCGGCTCACCTCGCGCCGGCTCACCTCGCCGCGCGCGCGGCGGGGGCCAGCGCCCGCTCGGCGAACTCGAGCGCGCGGTCGGCCACCTCCTCCCAGCCGGGCTCCTGGATCAGCCAGTGCGTGCGGCCGGCGAGCTCGAGGTATTCCACCTGCGGCCCGCCTGCGCGGGGGTGCGCGGTGTAGCGGCGGTGCATGGCGCGGACCATCTCCGGCGTGATCGTGTTGTCGGCGCTGCCCGCGATCAACAGCAGCGGGGCACGCTCCGCGCGGTCGAAGTCGATCGACACCACGCTGCGGAACACCCGCGCCGGCGTCGGGATCACGAACCGGTCGTACGCGGCGAGCTGCGCCGCCCGCCCGAGTCGGTTCACGAAGCCGAACGCGAACTCCTCGAACGTCATCTCGAGGAGGAGGTCGCGGTCGAACAGGCCGCGCGTGAAGGCCGCCCCGATCGCGGGCAGGTTGGCCTTCCAGGCCGCGCCGTGCAGCAGGACCCCCGCGGGCGGCGCCGAGTCGATCGCCACCCCGACCGCGCCGAGGCCCCGGTCGAGCAGCTCCTGCACCCACAGCCCGCCGAACGAGTGACCGATCAGGATCGGGGCCGGCTCGAGCCCGCGCACGATCGCCGCGTAGTGGTCGACGATCTCGCGGGCGCCGATCCGACCCGCGTCGGCGGTGCCGAGGGCCGGCCAATCGGGCGCGATCACGCGGTACCCGGCCAGCTCGTAGCGCGCCCGGAACGCGTTCCAGCAGCGGGCGTCGACCCAAGCGCCGTGGATCAACACGATCGGGTGGCGCGTGGCCGCGGGGAGCGACTCGAAGCGCACGATCCGCGCGCCGTCCTCGGGCGCGGTCACGAGCCCGCGCACGCCCGTCGACGTCACGACCGCGACGAGCTCGGCGCGCTGCGCCAGCTCGCCCGCCGACACCCGGCCCGCCACTCGTCCCGCGGCCCCCGCCGCGCGCAGCTCCCGGCGCGCCACGACGCCCTCGTAGCGCACCACGCCGCCGTCCAGCCGCCGCGCCTCGACGCGCCCCTCGAACCGCAGCGCGCGATCGCGCTCGTCGCGCCCGTCCAGCACCAGCCAGGCGCCCTCACCCTCGGCGGGCACCAGCTCCAACGTGCCGCGGAACCCGGGCGCGGCCGGAGCCGACGAGGCGCCGAGGGCGCGCGCGGGCGCGGGCGCGCGGTGGCCACGCACCTCCCAGCGGGCGGGCTCGGGCTGGGCATGGACCTCCCAGGCGAACGAGAGCAGGGCGGCCGCCGCGAGCGCGACGAGACGAGGGAAGGGGGTCATGGGGGTTTGCTCCTGTAGGGGTTGACCGCCCCCGTCGCGAGCGCCGCTCCGGACCAGCCCCTCCCGCCTAACCCTCGTAGCTCCGGTCTCGAGACGCTCAAAACGACCAACCGCGACACCTGACGCGGCTGGTCGCCGCGGTGGGACCCACGGCGCGCCGAACCGCGAGACGCTCCCGCTCGCGCGGTAGGGTCCGGACCCGCCATGACCGCCGAGCCACCCCGCCCCGACCCGCCCGAGCCTGCCCGCGCCCCCGCCACCGGGAGCTGGGCCTTCGGCTCGGGGGTCCCCCTCGCGAGCGAAGG
The DNA here is from genome assembly GCA_964569055.1 of uncultured Planctomycetota bacterium. Lineage (GTDB taxonomy): Bacteria > Planctomycetota > J058 > J058 > J058 > JAWLGW01. The sequence continues at coordinate 5,636 of CAZMSZ010000269.1, forward strand.
GGGCCCGACGCCGCGCCTCGCGGCGGTCGGCGACGAGGTCGGCGGGTTCGAGCTGCTCGAGGAGCTGGGGCGCGGCGGCATGGGCGTGGTGTTCCGCGCGCGCGAGCGGGCGACCGGGCGCGAGGTGGCGCTCAAGCTGCTGCAGCGCACGTTGACCCCCGAGCAGCGCGCCCGCTTCGCCCGCGAAGGCGAGCTGACCGCGCGCGCCGACCACCCGGGCGTCGTGCGGGTCCACTCGGCCGGTGAGCATTACGGCACGCCCTTCCTCGTGTACGACCTCGTGGCGGGCGGCAAGACCCTGGCGAGCGCGCTCGCGGCCACCCCGCCGCTCCCGCGCGCCGAGCTGCTCGGGCTGCTGATCGCCGTGGCCGAGGCGGCCGGGCACCTGCACCGCCTCGGGATCACCCACCGCGACCTCAAGCCGGAGAACGTGCTCGTCGACGAGCGGGGCGCTCCGCGCGTGACCGACCTCGGCCTGGCCTGGGCCCCCGACCAGCCGGCGCTGACCCGCAGCGGAGCCGCGCTGGGGACGCCCTGGACCATGGCGCCCGAGCAGCTCGCGGGGCGGCGCGAGGCGACGGGCCCGCCCAGCGACGTGTGGGCGCTGGGCGCGACGCTCTATCTCGGGCTGACCGGACGTCGCCCGTTCGAGGCCGCGAGCCTGACCGAGCTGGCGGCGCGGACCGCCCGCGAGCGCCCGGACCCGCCGCGCGCGTTCGACCCGACGATCTCACCCGCGCTGGAGGCCGCGGTGCTGCGCGCGCTCGCGCCCGACCCGCGCGAGCGCTTCGCGGACGGGGCGGCCCTCGCCGACGCGCTCCGGAGCGCACTGGCGGGAGGCCGCGGGCACGCGGCCCTGCGGCGCGCGCCGCGCGGCCTCCTCGCCGCGGCGGCCGCCGGGGTCGCGCTGCTGATCGTCGGCGGCCTGCTGCGCGGCCCGGCTCGCGTGGCGAGGCCCCGCGACCCGGGCGCGGTCGCGCGCGCGCGCGCGCTGCTGACCGCCCCGCCGGAAGGAGCCGCCACGGACTGGGCCGCGCGGCTCGACGCCGCGCGTGAAGCCCTGGCGCTCGCGCCCGAGCTCGCGGCCGAGGCGCACGCGCTGCGCGGGCGCAGCCTGATCGCGCTCGGTCGCCCCGCCGAGGCGGCCGCCGCCTTCGCCCGCGCGGCCCGCGCCAGCGACGACGCGCAGCGGCGCTCCGCCCTCCTGCTCGAAGCGGCGCAGGCGCACCTCGACGCCGGCGAGCTGGCCGCGGCCGCGCGCCGCCTGGGCGCGCTGGGCCCCTCGGCCGCGCGCCAGCCCGAGGCGGTCTACGTGGGCGGTCGGCTCGAGCTGGCCCGCGGCCGCCTCGAGCAGGCCCGCGGCGCGGCCGAGGCGCTGGCCCGCGCCGGGCCCAGCGCGCGAGCGGTCGCCCTCCAGGCCGCGCTCGTCGCGGCCGAGGGCGGCCCGCCCCTCCCCGAGCTCGCCCTGGCCGTCGAGCGCTGGCCGGACGCGCCCGAGCCGCTCCTCGCGCTGCTCGAGCAGCGCTTCGCCCGCGAGGGCGACCTCGCGGCCGCCGCCGTGTTGCTCGCGGACGGCGCCGCGCACCACGAGCGGCTCGCGCCCTGGCGCGCGCTCCTCCCGGCGCTCGCGGCCGAGCGCGCGGACCTCGGCCCGCTGCCGCTCCCGCCGACGCTGCGGGCCCAGGCCGGCGCCTGGCTCCTCGCCGAGGCGGAGCGCGAGCTGGCGCTGCGGGCGTGGGGTCGCGACCCGCTGACGCACGTCGCCGAGGGCGCGCCCGCGGTCGCGGTCAGGACTTCGCGCGCCCGCTCGCGCCTCGCAGCGGCGCGCTCGCTGGGCGCGTCGGACGCCGAGCGCCTCGCCGCGGCGCGGGCGCTCCTCGACGCGCCCGCGCCCGCGCCCTCGTCGCCGGCCGATCCGGCCCGCCGGGCCGAGGCCGCCGACCTGGTGGAGCGCGCCCGGCGCCGGCTGCGCCGAGTGGAGCTGGCGGCGAACGAGGCGCTCCTCGAGCAGGCGCTCCGGCTCGACCCCCGCTGCGCCGAGGCCCTGGTGTACCTGGGGGTCGCGCGCGTCTACGGCGGGCGCGCCAGTCGCGGGCTGCGCGACGTGGTGCGCGGGCTGCGTCGGCACCCGCGGCTGCTCGACGAGCTCGCGAGCGGGCTGGGCGTCTCCAACGCGTTCCTCGGCCCCCAGACCACCTCGCTCCGGACGGATCCCCGGGCCGGCGCGGAGGAGCGCCTGGCGGCCGTGCTCCTGCCCTCGATCGCGCTCGAGCATGGCGGGCGCGGGGCGGCCCCTGCCGCGGAGCTGGCCCAGGCGCTCGAGGCGGTGCTCGCGGCCGACCCAGCCCACCTGCCGGCCCGCGCGCTGCTCGGGCTGGCGCTCGTCCGGGCCGGCCGCCCCGGCCTCGCCGAGCGCCACCTGGCGATCGTCGCGGAGGCAGCGCCCGACGTGGGCCTCGTCCCCTTCTACCAGGCGCTGGCGCGAGCCCGCCGCGGGGCGCCGATCGCGGCGGTGTGCGACGCGCTCCGCCGCGCGCGCGCCCTGGGGCTGCCGCTGCAGGTCAAGGGCGCCCGCAGCCGCCTGGACGCCCCCGAGCTCGCGCCCTACGCGCGCGAGCTGGCCGCGCGCCTCGGAGAGCGCCGCTGAGCCGTCACTCCAGCCCGTAGCGCTTGATCAGGTTGTAGAGGCTGGTCCGCGGGATCCCCAGCCGGCGCGCCGCCTGCGCCTTGTTCCCCCGGCAGTCCGCGAGGGCCTGCGCCACCATGCGCCGCTCGACGTCGCCCAGGCTCTGGCCCGACAGCTCGCCCGGCGCGCCGACCACGCCCTCGCCCGCGCGCACCTCCGCCGAGAGGTCCTGAGGCGTCACGCGCCGCCCCGCGGTCGCGGCGACCAGGCGGAGGGTCTCGTTGCGCAGCTCGCGCACGTTGCCGGGCCACGCGTACTGCCGCAGCAGCTCCTCGGCCCGCGGGGTGAAGCGGAGCTTGGACCCGGCGGCCGCGGCGAAGTGGGCCAGGAGCGTCGGCACGTCCTGCGCGCCGCGGGCGCGGAGGGGCGGCACCTCCAGCCGCAGCACGTCGAGCCGGTAGTACAGGTCGCGCCGCAGGGCGCCCGCGGCGACGGCCGCCTTGAGGTCGCGGTGGCTCGTCGCGACCAGGCGCGGCGCTTCGGGCAGCGCCTCGCCCGAGGCGGCGGCGTCGCGCACGCGCTGCACCAACAGCGCCTGCGCCGCGGCGTCGAGGTCGGCCGGCTCGCGCAGCACGATCGTGCCGTGGTGGTAGCCGGGCGGGCCGCCGGCCGTCAGCGGAGCGAACACGTCCCGCCTTAGGTCGGCGGCGCCCTGCGCGCAGTCGACCGCCCGCAGCGGCCCGGCGCTCCAGGGGCCGCGCTGGTGGAGCGCCTCGGCCACCAGCGCCTTGCCGGTGCCGCTCTCGCCCAGGATCAGGGCGGGCGCCCAGGCCGACGCCGCGCGCCGGATCGCCTGGAACAGCGCCTCCATGGGCTCACCGCCCCCGATCAGGCGGCCGAAGGTCATGCAGCCCCCGGCCGCCGGTTCGACGGGCGGGAGCGCCTCGGCGGCCTCGAGCACCAGCGCGGCCTGATCGGCGAACAGGCGCAGGACCGCGAGGTCTTGCGGGTCGAACGCGGCCCGCTCCGCGCGGTGATCGAGGTAGAGCACGCCGCGCGTCTGCCCGAGCACGCGCATGGGCGCGCACAGGATCGAGAGCGCCCGCTGGCGCTGGACGCTGCTCACGCCGAGGAGGTCGGCGGCGTCGCCGTCGCTGGTGACCAGCCCGCCGCGGTCACGCTCGAGCACCCGCTTGACCACCGTGCGCGACACCCGGTTCTCCGGCAGCCGCAGCGCGGTCTGGTCGAAGCCGCGCGCCTCCTCGACGCGGAGCGCGTACTCGCCGCCGCGGCGCCCGGTCACGCGCACCAGGAACCCGCGCTCGGCCTCGGTCAGCTCGACCGCGGCGTCGAGGATCCGCCGCAGCACGCGGCGAGGGTCACGCTCCTCCGCCAGCGCGTGGGTCAAGTCGCGCGCGCGGCGCAGCCAGAGGAGCTCGCGCTCGGCCTCGTGCACGGCCGGATCGTGCCACGACGAGACGGCGCGGTCCAAGCGCCAGCGGGCGCGCGTCCGGGCGAGGCACGCCTGGGGCGCGCGCGGGGACGCGCCTGCCCGCCCGGCCGCGCGCCTCCTCGCGCCGGGAGGGCGGCGCGGCGCTTGCGAACACCTCCCGAGCACCGTGCAAGGAGGTACGACATGGTCAACGTGACGGAGAACATCGGCACCACGCGCGAGGCGGCCCAGCGGACGGAGGGCCGGGTCGCGCGCCAGATCGAGTCGGTCACGAGCAAGCTGCCCTCGGACATCTTCCTGTGGGCGGCCATGGGCTCGATCGGGACGTCGCTGGTGCTGCGGGCCACCGGGCGGACGGAGGACGCCAACTTCGTGGGCATGTGGGCCCCGACGTTCCTGCTGCTCGGCCTCTACAACAAGATCGTCAAGGTGGCGGGCTCCGACCGCTTCGACTACTGACGCGCGCGGCGCGCGGTGGGGGACGCCCGCGTCGCGGGCGCCCCCGCCGTCCGCCAGCCGCGCCCGGCGCTCGCCCTTCCCCTCCGGTTCGCCGCGCCGGCCCGGTCCTTGCAACCTCCTCCGCTGCCGAGCGTGCGCTCGGCGCAGGAGGTCTCATGGTTCGCCGCATGGAGGGGCGCGTGCGCGTGCCCGAGGAGATCGAGCGCCGCTTCCCCGACGTCGCGGGACGGCTGAACCGCGTGCGCGAGCAGCTCCCCGGCTCGGCTCACGAGGCCGTGGGCGGGCTGCCGACCGACGCCTTCTTGTGGGCGACCCTCGGCTCGATCGGCGGCTCGCTCCTGCTCCGCCTGAGCGGCCGGATCGAGGACGCCAACTTCGTGGG
>CAZMSZ010000270.1:0-10552 GCA_964569055.1 uncultured Planctomycetota bacterium
TGGGACGCCGCGCAGCAGCGCGAGGTCTCCGAGTTCATCGTGGGCGAGGAGGAGCTGCGCGACCTCACCGGCGAGACGACGCGCACCTTCACCGCGCCCTCGCTGCCGTTCCGGCTCACGCTCTCGCACTTCACGCGCAACGCCCGCCCGCTCCCCAAGGGGCCCATGTGGTCCTCGCCGTTCCCGGTGATCGACGGCTGGGCGCTGCGCCCGCTCGAGCTCGACAAGGAGGCCGAGCGCAACCTCCCGGGCCTCTACGTGAAGGCCGAGGCGGAGGGGACGCCGCCGAGCGAAGGGATCCTGTGGGGCTTCCAGCGCCACCCGTTTACGTTCCAGGCGGGCGGGGGCACCTACGCGGTCCACCTGCGCAAGCGGCGCTTCCCCATGCCGTTCACGATCCGGCTCGACCGGTTCCACTGGGAGTTCTATCCGGGCACGAACATCCCGAAGACCTACGAGAGCTACGTCACGCGGATCCAGGACGGGGTCGAGACCCCGGTCAAGATCTCCATGAACGAGCCGCTGCGGCACGACGGCTACGTGCTGTTCCAGGCCTCCTACGGCCCGGGGCAGGACGTCCCGCCCGGCGCGCCCGCGTTCTCGGTGTTCGCGGTGGTCCGCAACCCGTCCGACCAGTGGCCGCTGATCGGCTGCGTCGTGATCGCCTGCGGGCTGCTGCTCACGTTCGGCCAGCGCCTGGCGCGCTACGTGCGCGGCCAGCGGCGACGGCTGGCCCAGGAGGCGGCGGCCGCGCAAGCTGAAGCGGCCGCGCCGGCGCAGGCCGAGCCCGAGGCGCGCCAGGCGCCCGCCGCGGAGGTCCCGCAGGCTGCCCAAGGTGATGATGGCGGGGCTGGGTCCCCGCCGACCCAGTCGCCGGAGGCCGCGGAGCCCGCGGCCCAGGAGGAGCGCGCGTGAGGCGTCGTCCGATCGTCCGTGCAGGCCTGCTCGCCTTGGGCCTCGCCCTCGGCCTCGGCGGGTTGTTCGTCGCGCGCGCCCTGGCGGGGCCGCCCGCCGGCGAGGGGAGCGGCGCGGGCGCGGTCCCCACCTGGGGCGGCGCCACGCTGAAGCGGTTCGCCACCCTGCCGGTGCAGGACGGCGGGCGGGTCAAGCCGCTCGACACCCTGGCCGGCTTCAAGCTGCTCAAGCAGAACGGGCGCCGCTCGCTCACCACGCCCGACGGGCGCCGGCTGACCCCGATCGCCTGGCTGCTCGACTGCCTGTTCTTCCCCGAGCAGGCCAAGCGCTACGTCTCGTTCCTGGTGGAGAACGACGAGGTCCTGACCGCGATCGGCGTGCAGTCCAAGAGCAAGCGCGCCCGCTACAGCTACGCCGAGCTCGAGCCCGGGCTGCCGCGCCTCGAGCAGCTCGCGCGCCAGTACGCGCAGATCCCCGAGAAGGAGCGCGGCCCGGCCGAGGGGCAGACCCTCCAGCTGTTCCGCAACGTGCTCGACTTCGAGGGGCTGATCCACTTCCTCGACTTCGCGCGCGGCCCCTACCCGGTCGACGGCTCACCCGGGCTGCAGGCGATCTTCCCGGCCGGCGAGCGGGTCACCCTGGCCGACGTGCTCGAGCACGCCGAGGAGGTGCGCGCCCTGTGGGAGCAGAACGCGGCCGGGCACGGCGCCGCGCCCGCTCAGGGCGAGGACGCCGCCGAGACCGCCGCGATCCAGGCCCTGGTCGACCGGCTGATGCGCGTCGGGCAGGCGGCCGCCGCCGTCGACCTGTTCCCGCCGCCCGAGCACGACCCCGCCGCCCACGCCGGCCACCAGCACGAGCCCGAGGGCGAGCGCGAGTGGCTCAGCCCGTTCGACATGATCCAGGAGAGCTTCAGCCACGGCGAGCTGCCCGAGCGCCACCTCGCGCTCCTCGCCACGCTCGAGCGGCTCGAGGCGAGCAAGCACGACCCGGCCGCCTTCGAGCGCGCCCTGGGCGAGCTCCACGACGGGCTGACCGCCCTGGCCGACGCGCGCGGCGAGTACCGCGCCGTCCCGCTGGAGGTGTTCTTCTACCGGGGCGACTTCTTCTACCGGGCGCTGTACGCCTTCATGGGCGCCTTCCTGGCCGTCGCGCTCGGCTGGCTGGCGCCGCGCTCGCGCTGGCCGGTCGCCGGCGCCTGGGTGTGCGCCGGGCTCGGCCTGACGCTGCTCGTGACGGGGATCGCGCTCCGCTGCGTGATCCGCGGCCGCCCGCCGGTCACCACGCTCTACGAGACGATCCTGTTCATCACCGCCAGCGCGGTGCTGACCGCGCTGGTCCTGGAGTGGATCAACCGCCGCCGGATCGCGCTGGCGCTGGCCGCGATCCTGGGGTCCGCCGGGCTATTCCTCGCCAACCGCTACGAGTTCACCGAGGCGGTCACCGCCGGCGACACCATGCAGGCCATGCGCGCGGTGCTCGACACCAACTTCTGGCTGTCGACCCACGTGACCACGGTCACCCTCGGCTACTCCGCGGGCCTGCTCGCCTCGGCCCTGGCCCACGTGTGGCTGCTCGGCAAGCTGTTCGGGCTGCGCGCCGACGACAAGGGCTTCTACCGCGAGGTGGCGCGCATGGTCTACGGCGCGCTCTGCTTCTCGCTGATCTTCGCGACCGTCGGCACGATCCTGGGCGGGATCTGGGCCAACTACTCCTGGGGCCGGTTCTGGGGCTGGGACCCCAAGGAGAACGGCGCCCTCATGATCGTGCTGTGGCACCTCATGATCCTGCACGCCCGCCTGGGCGGGTACGTCCAGGCCTACGGCATGAGCGTCCTGGCGGTGCTCGGCGGGCTGGTGGTCGCGTTCTCCTGGTGGGGCGTGAACCTCCTGAACGTCGGCCTCCACAGCTACGGCTTCACCCAGGGCGCCCAGACGGCGCTCGGCGTGACCTACGCCGTCGAGGGGGCGTTCGTGCTGGCCACCCTCGGCTGGTGGCTGTCGCAGCAGCGCGGCGCGACGGGCGGCGAGGCGGGAGGAGCGCCGAGCGCGGAGGGTTGAAACGGGGAACGGAAGACGGAATGTCAACAGAGAATATCAATGACAACGTCGACTGAGTGACAGACGCTCGCATCTCTACAGGGCGGACGTCACTTCAGTGACAGCGGTTTTCATTGATATTCGGATTGTTATTCCTTGTTGATATTCCGTGTTGTCTTAGTCAGTCGTCGTCCTCTTCCTCTTCCTCTTCGCCCTCGCCCTCCTCGAAGTCGTCGTCGAGCGCGTAGCCGCTCGCGGCGGCGGCCGTGTCGAAGCCCGCGCCGAAGCGGGCCTCGCCCTCCTCGACCACGTCGCGCACGCGCTTGGCGGGGTCCTGCCGGGCGCGCTGGATCAGCTCGGCCAGGGCGCGGCGGTGCTCCGCCTTGGGGTCGAACAGGTCGAGCAGCGCCTGCACCAGGCGGCGGCGGATCTCGGGGTCCTGGTCCTCGTAGAGCACGCGCAGGAGCTGCACCGAGCGGCCGTTCACTCGCACGAAGCGGAGCGAGCGGACCAGCGTCCAGCGCAGCTCGACGGTGCCCGAGCGCAGCCAGGCGCGCAGCGTGGGGAGGAGCGGGTCGAAGTGGTCGGCGAGCAGGTGCTCGAACACGCCCGCCGCGGCGGCGGCGCGCACGGGCTCGTCGGGGGCGCTCGCCATCAGGCGCGCCACCTCGAGCACCGGGCGCGGGTCGCGGTCGTACAGCTCGAGCAGCGAACCGGCGGCCGCCCAGTGCACGTCGGGCTCGCGGTCGAGCGCCAGGCGCTCGAGCAGCGCTAGCCCCTTGGGCAGGTCGGCCAGCTCCAGGCTGCGCAGGTGGCGGGCGACCAGGGCGCGCACCGCGGGGTCCTCGTCGCGCGCGCAGCGCTTGCACAGCTCGAGCGTCTGCTCGGGGTCCTCGGCCGACAGGTCGAGGGCCATGAGGCGCACCTCGGGGTCGGGGTCGAGGATCAGCTTCTTGAGCGCCTTGCCGCAGCGCTCGCGCTGCGCGTCGCTGCTGACGGGCAGCGCGCCGGTGGCGAGCCAGCGCAGCCGCGGCGCGTCGGCCTTGAGCCAGCCCTGCAGCAGCCCGAAGAACACGTCGGGCTGCTCGTCCCAGGCCTGCTTGAGCGCGACCCGCAGCGCCTCGCGCTCGCGCGCGTGCTCCTCTTGGCTCGAGGCCTCCACGTGCGCCTCGAGCGCCTTGATCGCCGCCTTGGGCGACTCGGCGAGCCAGCGCGCGAGCGTGGCGATGTCCGCCGGGATCGCTGCCTTGCTCCGGGTCACCGCCGCCTCCTCCGCGCGCTCAGCGGGCCCCGGCCCGCGCGAGGTGCGCGACCGCGTCCTCGAACAGCCGCAGGCCGACCCCCGGGCCCGACGCGCCGGCGCCGGTCCGCCGCGTCCAGCCAGGGCGGTGCCACGGCTCGACGTTGCGCTCGGGGTGGGGCATGAGGCCGAGGATCCGCCCGGTCTCGTCGATCAGCCCGGCGAGGTCGTCCTCCGAGCCGGCCGGGTTGAAGGGGTAGGGGGCCGGGCGCTCGCCCGCGCTGCCCGCCACGCCCGGGGCGCCGTCGGTGGGACGCAGGTAGCGCAGCGCTCGCTGCTCGGCGGGCACCTCGCCCCCGAGCACCAGGCGCCCCTCGGCGTGGGCCACCGGCAGGTCGAGCACGTCGCCCGCCCGCAGCCACGGCGAGCGGTCGGTGCACACCTCGAGGCGGATCCAGCGCGCCTCGAACCGGCCCGAGGCGTTGCGCGCCAGGGTGGCGGGCGCCCCGCCCGGCAGCAGGCCCGCCTTGACCAGCACCTGGAACCCGTTGCAGATCCCGATCACCAGCCCGCCGCGGTCGACCAGCCGGCGCACCGACTCGGCCAGGCGGCGGGCCAGGATCCCGCCCAGGATCCGCCCCGCGCCCAGGTCGTCGCCGTAGGTGAACCCGCCGGGGATCGCGAGCAGATCGACGTCCTCCAGCGCCCGGCTCGGGTCGCGCTCCAGCAGCCGGTTGACGTGGACCCGCGCCGCCTCGGCGCCGGCGCGCTCGAGGGCGTGTGCCGTCTCGAGGTCGCAGTTGGAGCCGGCGGCCCGCAGGACCAGCGCGCGGGGGCGGTCGCTCACGACCCTCCTCCCTGCGGGCGGCTGACCTCGCTGTGCACGGCGAAGCGCGCGTCGTCGCGCTCGGGGAAGTCGAGCCGGTGGTGGGCCCCGCGGCTCTCCTCGCGCCACAGCGCGGCGCGCGCCATGAGCGTGGCGACCGTCAGCATGTTCTGCAGCTCCCAGCCGCGCGGCCCGGCGAACACCTCGCCCAGCACGTAGCTCGACCAGAACGTGAGCTTCTCCAGCGCGGCGCGCAGCCCCTCGCCGTCGCGCTCGATCGCCATGTGGCGCCAGGTCTCGGCGCGCAGCGAGGCCCACACGTCGTCGATGTCGATCTCGACCCGCCGGCTGGGCTGGGCGTCGCTCGACTCGAGCGGGAGGCGGGCCACGCCGCCCAGGCTGCCCTCGGCCAGCGCGGCCGCGCGCGCGCCGGCCCGCGCGCCGAACACCAGCCCCTCGAGCAGCGAGTTGGAGCCGAGCCGGTTGGCGCCGTGCAGGCCCGAGCACGAGACCTCGCCCACCGCGAACAGGCGCGGGATCGAGGTCGCGCCCTCGAGGTCGGTCGCCACCCCGCCGATCGTGTAGTGGGCGCTCGGGCGCACCGGAACCCGGTCGCTGGTGAAGTCGACCCCGTAGCTGCGGCAGATCCGCTCGATCCCGGGGAAGCGGGCGCGCAGCGTCTCGGGCTCGCCGAGGTGGGTCAGGCTGAGGAACACCCCCTCCACCCCCGGCTCGCGCAGCTGGCGCACGATCGCGCGGGCCACCACGTCGCGCGGGGCGAGCTCGGCCATCTCGTGCTGCCCGACCATGAACCGCCGCCCCTGCGAGTCGACGAGGTGCGCCCCCTCGCCGCGCAGGGCCTCGGTCAGGAGGTGACGCGAGGCGCCCGCCACGTAGAGCGTGGTCGGGTGGAACTGCATGAACTCGAGGTCGCGCAGGGCGGCGCCCGCGCGGTAGGCCATGGCGAGCCCGTCGCCCGTGGCGACCGCGGGGTTGGTCGTCTCGCGGAACACCCGCCCCGCCCCGCCCGCCGCGAGCACGGTCGCGCGGGCCGCGACCAGCTGCGTGCCGGTGTTGTGGTCCCAGAGCAGCGCGCCCTGGCACTCGCCGTTGGACGTGATCAGGTCGATCGCGAAGGCGTGCTCGAGGAAGCGGATCCGCGGGTGTGCCCGCGCCCGCTCGAGCAGCGCCCGCTCGATCTCCTGCCCGGTGGCGTCGCCCGTGGCGTGCAGGATCCGCTTGGCCGAGTGGCCGCCCTCCTGTGTCAGCGCGAGGTCGCCGTCGGGGGTCTGGTCGAAGCAGGCGCCGATGTCGATCAGGCGGCGCACCGCCTCGGTGGCCTCGGTCACGACCGTGCGGACCACCTCCTCGTCGCACAGCCCGCAGCCCGAGATGAGCGTGTCCTCGGCGTGGCGCTCGTAGCTGTCCTCGCCGTTGCCCGGGTGGAGCACCGCGGCGATCCCGCCCTGGGCGTAGAACGTGTTCGACTCCTGCGCCGCCGCCTTGGTGGCGATCAGCACCGTCCCCGACTCGGCCGCCCGGAGCGCGGCGGAGAGGCCCGCCACGCCGCTGCCGAGCACGAGCACGTCCGACCAGCGGAGCGGCACCTCCCGCGGGTCGAAGCGGGTCAGGTAGCGCCGGCAGGCGATTCCTTCCATGGGGGGCGGATCCTACGTGGGGGGTAGAAGGGTGTCCATGCTACCTCGCGCCGCGCGCGCGGCACCTCACGGAGCCGCGAGGACCAGCGTCAGCATGAGCCCGTTGTAGAGCGCGTGCGCGACCACCGGCGCGACCAGGCTCCCCCGCGGCGAGCCCAGGCGCAGCGCCGCGAACAGCGCCCCGAGCGCCAGCATGGGGAGCAGGCTGGCGAACCCCTCGTGGACCGCCGCGAACAGCAGCGCCGAGAGGGCGAGCGCGCCCGCGGCGCCGAGCGGGCGCAGGAGCCCTTGCAGCGCGACGCCGCGATACACCAGCTCCTCGATCAGCGGCGCCACGAGCGCCGCGTTGAGGAGCACCAACAGCCCCAGCAGCGCGCCCCCCTCCTGCTCGAGCGCCCGGATCAGGGTGTGGCTCTCGGCGGGGATCCCCAGCAGCTCCGCGAGCAAGGCGGAGAGGACCATCACGAGGTACAGGAGCGGTACGAAGGCGAAGAACCCGGCCGCTCCGCGGAGCGCCTCGTCGGCGAGCCCCTCGGCGTGGACGCCGAGCACGCGCAGCGAGCGAGGGGCCAGGGCGACCAGCACGGTGAGCAGGACCGCCAGCGCGAGCAGCGAGCCCAGCACCTGCCGCGTCGAGATCTCGACCCAGCTCGCGGCCTCGAATCGCCCGGCGAAGCCGGGGCCGGCCAGCCGCGTCCCGCGCCACAGCTCGACCTTTCCCGCGGCGGGGAGCGGCTCGCCGTTCACGGTCAAGGGCGGCGCGCCGCTCGTGATCGGCGCGGCCTCGAGCTCGCCGCGGCCCAGGCTCCAGCGCGCCCGCACCAGCCAGGGGGGCGGCGGGCCTTCGCCCCAGGGTGGCGCTGGCCGCGTGTCTGCGGCCGAGGGCGTCGAGCCCATGGGCGAGCTCGGCGGGGTGGGTTCGATTGCCTCCCACGGGACGGGGTCGAACACGCGCAGCCCCTCGCCGTCCTCACCCGGCGCCAGCCAGCGCTCCTCCCCGCGGCGTAGCTCGAGCGTCTCCCCGCCCTCCAGCGCCAGGCGTGGGGGCTCGAGCCCGACCAGCACCACGAGGGAGGGGAGCACGGCCACCAGCCCGAACGCGACCAGGAACGCCCCCAGGTTGGCGGCGGGGCGCGCCGGGCGCGGCCGGCGCAGCCCGACCGCGACCTCCCGCACCAGCCGCGGACCGTGGCGAAGCAAGCAGTACAGCGCGAGCGCCGACACCAGCAGGACGACGAGCACCAGGCCCCGCCCCTCGCCTGCCTCCCACGCCGCGCGCCAGCGCGCCTGGGTCGAGGCGGAGGGGTCGACCTTGGGCGCGGGCCCCGGGGTGATCTTGCCGAGCGTGGCCCACAGGGCCAGCCCGCCCAGCACGGCGCACAGGAGCTGCTCGAACCACACGACCTGCGGCGGCGGCGGCGGCGTGGCCGGGTCCTCGCCGCAGCGCGGGCAGGCGCCCTCGCGCGGCGGGTCGAGCACTTCGCCGCAGGCGCCGCAGAAGCTCGGCTCGCTCGGCGCGGCGCCTCCCGCGGCGGACGGCTCGGCGCCGCTCACCGCGCGCTCAGGCCTCGATCTTCCCGTCCCCGGGCGAAGACGCGCTCGCGTGCAGCCGCCGCGGGATCCTCCCGGCGCGGGCGGCCAGCCGCCCGGCCAGCGCCGCGTACTTGACCGCGCTCGCCATGGCGAGCGGGTCGCGCGCCAGCGCCACGCCGGTGTTGAGGAGCACCCCCGCCGCGCCCAGCTCGAACGCTACCGCCACGTCCGAGGCGGTGCCCACCCCGGCGTCGACGATCACGGGGACGCTGGCCTGCTCGACGATGATCCGGAGATTGGCGGGGTTCTGGATCCCCAGGCCCGAGCCGATCGGCGCGCCGAGCGGCATCACGGCCGGGCAGCCGAGCGCCTCCAGCCGCTGGCACACCACCGGGTCGTCGTTGACGTAGGGCAGCACCACGAACCCCTCGGCCAGCAGCGTCTCGGCCGCGGAGAGCGTGGCGGCGGTGTCGGGGAACAGCGTGCGCGGGCAGCCGATCACCTCCAGCTTCACCAGCGGCGTGCCGAGCAGCTCGCGCGCCAGGCGCGCGGTGCGGACCGCCTCCTCGGCGGTGGTGCAGCCGGCGGTGTTGGGGAGCAGCGTGTACTTCCCCTTCAGGCGCGGCAGCACGTCGGGCCCCGCCGGGTCCCCCAGCGCCCGGTCGAGCTTCACCCGGCGCACGGCCACCGTGACGACCTCGGTCCCGCTCGCGGCGAGCGCCGCGTCCATTTGCTCGAGCGTGGCGTACTTGCCGGTCCCGAGCATGAGCCGCGAGCCGAACCGGTAGGGCCCGATCACCAGCGCGTCGTCGTCGCTCACTAGCCGCCTCCCACCAGGCCGACGATCTCGACCCGGTCGCCCTCGGCGAGGGCGCGCGCCGGGTGGTCGGCCCGGCGCACGATCTCGCGGTTCAGCTCCACCGCCACGCCCTCACGCGGGGCGCCGCTCAGCTCGAGCAGCCGCGCGATCGTGGCCCCCTCGGGGACCTCGCGCGGCTCGCCGTTCACGTAGACCTTCATGGCGCCGGATTGTAGATCGCGCCGTCGGTCCTGGTGACCGCGAGCGGGGTCGCGCCGGCCCCCGCGAGCCGGCGCGTCCGCGCCCGCTCTGCTACGCTCGGAGCGGTCCAACGAGCCTGGAGGCGTACGCCATGTCGTTCGACCTGTCGCTCGACGAGCTGGTGGTCTGGGTCGTGATCGGTCTCCTCGCCGGGTCGCTGGCCGGCATGGTCGTGAACCGCCGGCGCGACGGCTTCGGCGGCGCGCTCGCGAACCTGCTGTTCGGCCTGGTCGGCGCGCTGATCGGCGGGATTTTGTTCGACGCCCTGAACATCGAGCTCGGCCTCCCCAAGCTCACGATCGACGTCAACAAGGTCGCGGCCGCGTTCGTGGGCGCGCTGCTGGTCGTGCTCGGGGCCCGCTTCTTCGAGGGGCGCAACAAGAAGGGGGACTAGCGGCGCGCGGGCATGGACCAGGAGCTACGTCACGCGGAGCGGCGGCTCGCCGCGACCGGGCGGGTCGACGATCACGCCCGGCTCCTGACGGCGCAGCTCCGGGCCGGTCTCCTCGACGAGGAGCGGCTGACCCTGGCCGCGCAGCTCGGCCACGCGGCCGCGGCGAGCGTCGCGCGCGCCGAGCCGGCAGCGGCGGACCCCCACCCCTGGCAAGCCGAGGTCCGCGCCGCGCTGGCGCGGCGGCTGCTCGACGTGCACCCCGTCGCGCCAGCGGTCGCGCGCCGGCACGAGCTGCGCGGTCCGCCGCACACCAACGACGGGAGACGCTTCTTGCTCCCGCCGCACGAGGAGCTGATCGCCGCGCTCGGCGGCGCCGAGCTGTGGGAGCTGCGCTGCGACTACGGCGAGTCGGAGACCACGATCCTGCTCCGCGGCGCGCGGGCGCGGTTCGCCGACCTGGCAGGGTTCTGGGTCGAGGTCGGGCTCACTCACGAGCACTTGTCGGGCACCGACGAGGGCTGGTCCTGGGCCTCGCTGGCGCGCCGCTATCTCGCCTCGCCCGAGGAGCCGGCGCGTCCGCTCGACGATCCGCGCGAGAGCGCCGCTTGCGGTCAGCACGGGTTCGCTCCCAGCACCACCGTCGCCGGGCTGCGTCGGCTGCTGCCCGCGGGTCCGTTCGTGCGTGCGCTGCGTCTGCGCGACCGGTGGAACGACGTCCTCGACGTCCTCGAGAGCTCCGAGGCCCTCGTGATCGCTTCCTGGGACACGGGCGCGTGACCTCGCACGGCGACCCTGGTTCGGCCCTGCGGCCGCTCAGAGCTCCGCGCTCCGCCAGGGAGGCGCGGCGGGGGACTCCTCGCCGGCGGCCGAGCCCCCCTCGGCGCGCA
>CAZMSZ010000271.1:0-1596 GCA_964569055.1 uncultured Planctomycetota bacterium
GAGCGCTCAGCGGGTCACGCCGCGCCGAACAGCTCGGGCAGCGGGATCGGCACCAGCACCAGGAGCGTGCTCATGTCGACGCGCTCGAGGCGCAGGTTCACCGTGGCCCCCGCCTCGAGCCGGACCCGGGCGTGGTCGGCGCTGGCCTCGAGCACGTGGCCGCGGTACTCGCTCCCGCTGTTGCTCCGCACCATGAAGGCGTCGCCCGGCTGGAGGTCCCGGGCGCGGAACAGGAGCGAGAGGCGCTTGACCCGCTCGCGCGGGACTCGGCGGACGGCCCCGTGCCGGGTCCGGAGCGCCACCTCGGCCCGCTCGGCAAGCTCGAGCAGCGCGCCGCGCAGCCGCTCGGTGGCGGTCTCGACCAGGACCTCGTCGCCGGGAACGAGCCCGCGCTGCGCCTCGCTCCGCGGCGCGAACGTGCTCCAGTCGATCCGATCGGGGTCCAGCCGCGCGATCCGCCCGTCGTCCAGACGCACGATCAGGCCGGTGCCCCCGTGCACGAAGGTGCAGGCGTAGCGCGAACCGCTGCGGCTCCGCACCGTAAAGGCCGCGCCGAAGCAGAGGGGTGGACGATCCACCGTGGTCACCCTCCCAGCGTATCGAGGTGCGCGGCCCCCTTCACCCCTCCAGTGGTCTGTTGCAGAATTCGGCAAGTGCGAGCCTGGTCGACGAGCGACCGCCGGCGCTCCTCGGTCGCGCTTGCGCGCGCACGGCTCATCGGCCATGTTTCGTGGCGATCCATCCGTTCGGGAGGTTGGAGCGGAGACGTCAACTCTTCACACGCGCTGTCCGCCCCTCCTCGCCCATGTGGGGGAGCCATGACCAACGTCGAGCTCGAGCTCGAGGCCCACGGGTTCCACGCCGCGGAGTCGATCCGCGAGCGGCTGCTCCGCCTCGGGGCGGAGGCGCTGGGGCACGACGCGCCGGCGCTCGTGGTGACCGAGGTCGCGCGGACCAAGACGCGCGACGCCGGCGAGGACCTCGACTACCGCAGCACCATGGACTCGGGGGCCGCCGCCGACGGCGGCGGGAGCCCCAAGCTGTACCAGGGACGGGTGGCCTTCCTGGTCAAGCGCCCCGGCAACCCGTTCCCGCAGATGGTCTCGCTGGGCCGCGCGCGCAACTCGGACGTCGTGC
This sequence comes from uncultured Planctomycetota bacterium, assembly GCA_964569055.1. GTDB lineage: Bacteria > Planctomycetota > J058 > J058 > J058 > JAWLGW01. The sequence goes on from CAZMSZ010000271.1 coordinate 1,138, forward strand.
TCGCGCTGGGGACGGTCAGCAAGGTGCAGTGCTACTTCATGCGCGACGCCGAGCAGTGGGTGATCGTGGACCAGCGCTCCCGCAACGGCACGCACCACAACGGTCGGGCGCTCGTGCCGGGCGCGAAGACGCCCCTCGCGGACGGCGATCAGATCCGGTTCGGGGACGAGGTCACGGTCCGCTTCACCAGCCCGCAATCCCTGCTGGCGCAGCTCTCGTCGGCCTGATCCAAACCTCGTGGCGGCGCTGCTCGCACGGCACGTCCTGTTCTGCGCGGTCAGCCTGCGACTGGCCGAACCGAGCGAGGTCTCGCCCCACGGCGGGGTGATCACCGACGCGGCGGCGGTGCTCGACTCCCTCTACGCCTCGGAGCGGCTCGACCCGGCGCTCGGAGGCGCGCTCGAGCGCCTCGCTCGTCGCGCCTGGGAGCCGAGCTCGACCTTGGCGGCCGGCGGCGGG
>CAZMSZ010000271.1:1696-10534 GCA_964569055.1 uncultured Planctomycetota bacterium
CCGAGCGCGGCGCGACGCCGGCGAACGGCGCGACGCTGGTGCCCGAGCGCGACGCCTCGCCTGGGGCGACGCGGCCCGAGCGGGCGTCGGCGCGTCCGCCGTCGGGGACGCTGGCGCTCGAGCGCGACGCGCGCCCGAGCGTCGCCGACGGCGTGGGCGGAGGCGCGTTCGCGTGGCCCGCGCCCCTCGGGCCGCGCTCCCGCCTCCCCTCGGCCCGCGAGGTCGACGTCGAGCTCCTCGACGACGCGGAGCGCGACCTCGTGCTCCAGGTCGCGTTCGCCCGCGCCGCCGTCGCCTCCGGCGCCGTGCCGGCCGACGCGATCGTCGGAGCGCCCGGCGAAGGGCGGATCGAGGATCGGCTGCTCGCCGCCGGGCTGCTCGACCCCATGCAGGCCATGGAGCTCTACGCCGAGGTCCAGACCGCGCGCGAGGTGTGCTTCTTGTGCCTCCACCTGCTCGAGGCGCCGCTCTCGCCCGAGCGCCCGTGCTCGACGTGCGGCGGGTGCCCGGCGGAGGGGCCCGCGCCCGTCGCCGGCGGCACGATCGACGGCGGCGCCGAGGAGGCGCGCGGGCTGCAGGGCTTCCCCGGGGAAGGAGGCCGGTTCGGCGGCTACGACGTGCTGGCGCGGATCGCCGAGGGCGGCATGGGCGTGGTGTTCCGGGCGCGGGACCGCGCGCTCAACCGCGTGGTGGCGCTCAAGGTCATGAGGGGAGGCGCGCTGGCCTCCAAGCTGCGACGGCGGCGCTTCCTGCAGGAGGCCGAGGCCGCGGCCGGGCTGCACCACCCGAACATCGTCCCGATCCACCAGATCGACGAGGTCAACCGCTACCCCTTCTACACGATGGACTTCGTGGAGGGCCTGCCGCTCGACGTCCACGTCCGGCGCGCCGGGGCCGGGCCGCGCGTCGCCGCGGGGCTGCTGGCCACGATCGCCGAGGCGGTGCAGCACTTCCACCAGCGCGGCCTGATCCACCGCGACCTCAAGCCCGAGAACATCCTCGTCACCCCCGAGGGCGCGCCCAAGATCATCGACTTCGGCATCGCCAAGAAGGTCGGCGACGCGTTCAGCGGCGACTCGGGGAGCTGGACCGTCGAGGGCGACCTGCTCGGCACGCCGCACTACATGTCGCCCGAGCAGGCCGCGGGCCGCGTCCAGGAGGTGGACACGCGCTCGGACGTGTACGCGCTCGGGACGATCCTGTACGAGCTGCTCGCGGGGGCGCCGCCGTTCCACGGGCTGCCCCAGGCCAGGCTGCTGCTCGCGATCCAGGAGGACGACCCGCGCTCGCTGCGCGCGCAGAGGCACGAGGTCGAGGCCGACCTCGAGGCGATCACGTTCAAGGCCCTCGCCAAGGAGCCCGAGCGGCGCTATCAGAGCGCGATCGAGCTGGCGCAGGACCTGCGCCGCTACCTCGAGGACCGGCCGATCCTGGCGCGCCCCGCGACGCTGCGCTACCGCGCCAAGAAGTTCCTGCGGCGGCGGTGGCCCGCGGCGGCGGCGAGCGCGGCGGTCGTCGCCACCGCCGTGACCGCGCTGGGCTGGGTCGCCCTCGAGCGGCGCGCCCGGCGCGCCCAGATCGACGAGCTCCTCCAGCAGGCCGCGGCCGCGGCGCTCGAGGAGCGCCCGCTCCTGTACGAGCGGGTGCTCGGGGTCGACCCCGACAACGCGGTGGCGCGCGCGCGTCGGGACGCGGCACGCCTCGAGCTCGACACGCTCGAGGCCGCGCGGAACCTGGAGGACGAGCGCCGGCTCGCGGCCGAGCGCGAGAAGAGCCTGCGCGCGGCGGAGGAGCTCGAGCGCGAGCGCGCGCGCGCGGCCGAGGAGCGGGAGCAGCAGCGCGTGCGGGCCGAGGAGCGCGCCCGCGAGCGGGCGCGTCGCCGCGCGGAGCAGCTCGCGGCCGAGGCCCGGGGCGTCGCCGACCCGCTCGCCGCGGTCAGCCTGCTCGGCGACGCGCTGGTGGTGGTCCCGCCCGACGCCCGCGAGCTGCGGCTCGAGATCGAGGGGCGCAAGGTCGAGGTGTGCCTCGAGCTCACCGAGACCGCGCTCGCCTCGGGGCAGGCGGGGCTGGCCGGGTTCTGGCTGGAGCAGGCGCGCAAGCTCGAGGCGGCCGCCGCGCGGCGCGAGGCGCTCGACCAGCTGGCGGCGCGGATCGACGACCTGGCGAGCGGCCGCCGCCTGGTCGCGGAGGCGCACGACCTGCTCGAGCGCGGCGAGCTGCTCACCGCCCGCGACCTGCTGCGGCAGGCGGGCAGCGAGGTGCCGGGCGTGCGAGACGAGCTGGCGCTCGTCGAGGCGCGTTGCCGGAGCGTCGCGGACCGCCTGGTGGACGAGGCGGTCGCCCTGCTCGACGAGGGGCGCGGCGCCCTGACGCTGGCCCGCGCGCGCGAGGCGCGGCGCTACGCGCCGGGGCACGAGCGCGCGGCGGCGATCGGCGAGCGCGCGGCGCGCCACGTCGCCCGCCAGGCGAGCCTGCGGGCGCTCCGGCTGTTCGAGCAGCCGGAGGGCACGGCCGCGGGGCTCGACCTGCTGGCCGAGACCGTGCGCACGCTCGAGGGGACGGCGGCGGCCGCGCGCCTCGGCGCGGAGCTGGCGCACCGACGCGCGCTCCTGCGCGCGCCCGACCGCGACCACCTGATCTACGTCCCCGCCGTCGCGGAGCTGGGCGTGCGGCCGTTCCTGATCCAGCGGCGCGAGGTCACCAACCAAGAGTACCTCGCGTTCGTGGCCGACGGGGGCTACGAGGCGGAGTGGTTCTCGGCGGACGCCCGCCCGCACCTGCCGAGCTTCCGCGACGGCACCCTCAGGGAGGCGCGGCACCCCGGCCCGCGCTCGTGGCAGGGCGGCAGCTACGGCGACCCCGCCAACGCGCAGCGGCCGGTGCGCGGCGTGAGCTGGGACGAGGCCGAGGCGTACGCGCGCTGGCGCAGCGCCCGCACGGGGCAGCGCTGGCGGCTGCCCGAGGCCCGCGAGTGGGAGGTCGCCGCCGGCTGGGACCCCGAGCGGCGCGCGCTCCGCCGCTATCCCTGGGGTGAGGCCTTCGAAGGGCACCCGCTCCTGCTGGAGGCCAGTCTCCCCGCGCTGGCGGGGTGCACGCCGCAGGACCGCTCGCCGCTCGGGCTGCTCGACGTGGGCGGCGGGGTCGCGGAGTGGGTCCGTGCGCCGGAGGGGCCGGGTCTGAAGGGAGCGCACTTCGCGGCCGACGCGACCCTCGCCAGGTTCCTGGCGCAGGTCCGCGCCACGGGGACGCCGGGGCCGCGTCCGCCCGTGCAGCTCGCGGTGCGCGTCGGCTTCCGGCTCGTGCGCGAGCTCGACCCGGTGCCGCGGTGATCGGGCGGGCGCCCCTCCTGCTGATCGCGGCGGCCGTAGGGCTGCTCGGAGCGACGGGCTGCTCCGCCATTCCGGCGGGCGCGCCGCCGGCGGCGGTAGCGGGCGCCCCGCGCGCGCCGCTCGCGCTGCGGGCCGCCGTGGCGCTGCCGCGCCTGGCGCTCGCCGCGGACGAGGAGCCCAAGGAGTACCGCGCCGGCGAGGTGCTCGACGCCCACGACGTCGGCGGCGCCGTCGCGGCGTGGCTCGAGGCGAGCGCCCTGTTCGCGCGCGCGCGCGCCTCGGACGCGGACGAGCCCGAGGCGCTCGAGCAGGAGACGTGGCGCGAGGGCGAGGACCTCGTGATCGAGCTCGAGCTGCGGGAGCTCCGCACCGTGTTCGACGGGCACAACGCCTGGTGGATCCCGAACATCATCAACTGGCTGTGGTGGATGGTCCCGGCCTGGTTCGTGGCCACCGAGGAGTACTCGCTGGGGTTCGAGGCCGAGCTGGTGGCGCGCAGCGCCGCCACTCAGGCGGTCCTCCACCGGGCCCGCCTCCCCGTGCGGGTCGAGGGCACGTTCGACGAGTTCGACCGCGGCTGGCAGTTCTTCGGCTTCATCGCGCCGCGCAACGACGGCGACAACTGGCGTCAGATCGGCCGAGCCCTGGCGCCCGCGGCCGCCTCGGCGCTCGGGCGGGCCGTGGCCGAGGAGCTGTGCCGCGCGCTGCCCGCGGCGCTCGCGGCCGAGGCGGCGCGCGAGCGGCTGGTCAAGACCCTGGCGCTGGTCGTGGGGATCAGCCACTACGAGGACGCCCACGCGCTCCCCCCGCTCCCGTTCGCGGCGCGGGACGCCGACGCGGTGAGGCGCGCGCTCCAGGAAGGGTTGGGGCTGAGCGCCCTGCACGTGACGAGCCTGTCGGGGAGCCGCGCCACGCGGGCGGCGCTCGAGGAGACCCTCGCCGACTGGCGCGAGCGGCTCCGCGAGGGCGACCGGGTGATCGTGTACTTCGCGGGCTACGGCACGCGGGGCGAGGGGGGCCGCCCGCAGCTGCTGCTGTACGAGGCCGACGGCGCCGGCCGCGGCGCGCTCTGGCTCGACGAGCTGGCGCGCGGCCTCGGGGGGCTCCCCGCGCGCTCGCTCGTCGTGCTCGACACCAGCTTCGACGGGCGCGGGCGCTCCGTTCCGGGCGCGCCGATCGAGGACCCCGCGGGCGACCTCGCCGCGTTCGAGGCCGCCGGGGTGGCGGCCATGCTCGCGACGTCGGCGGACGCGCCGCTGCGGGCGCCGGAGGCGGTGGGCGCCAGCCTGTTCGGGCACCACTTCGCCGCCGGCCTGGGCGGCAAGGCCGACCGCGACCTGGACGGGCGGCTGAGCGTCGCCGAGCTGTTCGGCGAGGTCGCGGACCGGACGGTCGCCGACAGCTCGTACCTCGGCCCCGCTCAATGGCCGCGCGCGGCCGCGCTCGAGGGCGGGCTCACGTTCGAGCTGTCGGGGAGGGAGACGAAGTGACCGCTGCGCGTCGTTGGCCACGCCGCCTCGCGGCGGTCGCGCTCGTCGCCCTGACGTTCGCCGCGTCGGGCTGCGGGGTCTCGGGGCTGACCGCGGCGCTGATCGCCACCCAGCGCGACGGGGGCGGCGGCCCCAGCCCGCCCCGGGTGGAGGCGGTCAGCCCCGCGGCGGTCTCGCACGGCGGCGGGGCCACGGTCACGATCACCGGCGCCAACTTCCCCGGCGACGCGACCGTCACGATCGCAGGGCAGCTGGCGAGCGACGTGGTGGTGGGCGGGAGCGGGCGGCTGACCTGCACGGCGCCCCAGGCCGGCGTGGTCGGGCCGGTGGACGTCACCGTGACGAGCCCGCGTGGCGGGTCCGACACGCTCTCCGGCGCGCTGGCCTACACCAACGCCGCGCCGTCCGCCGCGTTCGCGGCGCTCGGCAGCCCGCAGTCGCAGAACGTGGTGGTGGAGCTCGTCCTGAGCGACCCCGAGGCCGACCCCGTCGACCTCGAGCTCGAGGTCTCGGTCGACGGGGGCGGGAGCTTCTCCGCGATCCCGTCCGCCGACATCGTGACCGGCGGGCTGACCGAGGTCCCCACGAGCGCCGGCGGGCGCGCCCACCGGTTCACCTGGGACTCGCGGGGGCTGTTCCCGACCACGGACGCGGCGAGCGTGGTGCTGCGCGCCCTGCCGCTCGACACCACCGACGGGCAGCAGGGCGCCCCGGCGCTCTCGACGGCGTTCGCGCTCGCGAACAACGCCGACGTCGAGGTCGAGCTGGTGCAGCCGGGGACCGACGCGTTCAGCGTGGCGCTGCAGTACACGATCACCGACGCCGACGCGGGAGACCCCGTCGCCGTGACGGCGCTGACCTGGCGCGACGCGCGCACCGGCGCGAGCGGTCCGATCACGATCAAGTCGGGCCAGGGGGTGGGCCCCGCGCCGTCCTCGCCGGGAGGCGCGCGGGTGCGCACCACCTGGGACTCCTTCGCCGACCTCGGCCACGGGAACAACAAGCTGGTCGAGGTGTCGGTGACCGTGAGCGACGGCACCCACACCGCCACGGCGAGCAGCGCCCCGTTCTTCGTCAGCAACGGCCCCGTCAGCGACCAGACGATCCTCGCCTCCGAGGTCACGGTCCGCGCCGCGACGCTCGGCGACTTCGAGAGCGAGCTGCGACGCCTCGAGCTCGACGGCGTGAGCGGCGCGTTCGCGCCCGGCGAGACGATCACCGGCAGCGTCAGCGGCACGACGGCGCGGGTCGTCGAGGCCGGGGACGACTACCTCCTGGTCGAGGGCGAGAGCGGGTTCTTCGACCTCGCGAGCCCGGACGTGCTGAGCAACGGCGCCGGCGCGACGGCCACGCTCCGGGCCCAGGCGGGCTACCCGCCGCGGGTGGAGCTGCTCGCGACCACGCCGGGCGGGACGTCCCAGGTCGCGCGCTACGCCAACACCGGTCGCGCGCTCGACCGCGCCGAGCTCCTCACCCTGCCCGACCTGCCCGATCCGGGGAGCGGCGGGAGCAACCACTTCGACGAGACGCTGCCCCGAGCCAGCCGGTCCGCCGTGATCGACGCCAACGGCGACGGGCTCGGGGACGTGGTGATCGCGAGCTCGCGCTACGCCTTCTTCAACGCCGACGAGCTCCTCTCGGGCCTGCCCACCGTGCTGGCGCAGGCCGGCGCGGACGCCGGGGCCGGGTTCGCCGACGTCGTCGCGCACCAGCGCGCGATCGCGCTGCTCCAGCGCGCCGGCGAGCTGCAGGTCCCCGCCGCGACCGAGTGGGTCACCACCCAGGCCGCGATCGACGCCATGGCGCCGCACGTCCCCCTGGGCGGCCCGACCGGCTACCCGCCCGCCGCGAGCGGCGACCCCTCGCTCGACAACGTCGGCTGGTTCGTGCAGGACCTGGTCGCCGCCGAGCTCGACCCGCCGGGCGCGCCCGGCCACGGGCAGGAGGACCTCGTGATCCTCCACGGCCTGCGGCAGCTCGGCGACACGCTCGCGACCGGCGGGGTCGACCGCCAGAGCGCGATCACCCTGCGCATGGCGAACCTCGCCAGCGCCTCCCCGGCCCTCGTCCTCAGCTCGACGCCGGTCTACCTCGACCCGACCGACATGGGCCAGCTCGCCACCCAGTGCGCCGTGGCCGACGTGACCAGCAGCGCGCACGTGGGAGGCTCGGCGCTCGGCGCGCCGATCGCGGAGGGGCTCCCCGACATCGTGGTGTGCAACAGCGGCGACGCGTCGCTCACCTTCTACCTGCAGCTCTGGCCGGCCCACGTCTCCGGCAACCCGTTCACCGGCGGGACCACCGAGGCGCTCCCCACGTTCACCAGCGTCAACGTCCCGTTCGCGTCGCTCGGCTTGCCGGCGGGCGACCTGCGAGGGCTCGCGCTCGGCGACCTCAACGGCGATGGCGCGGACGACCTGATCGTGAGCACTCAGCTCTCGCGGCTGGTGCTGGTGTTCGTGCACGACCCGGGCACGACCGACCCGGGCTCGCTCAACGTCCTCACCGGCGGGTTGGTCCCGCTCCGTCTGGCCGGCACGCTCGAGCTCCCCGAGGTGCTCGCCGGCCGGCCGGCGCTGGGTGACATGACGGGCGACGGGCTGGCCGACGTGCTGGTGCCCTCCGCGCTGAGCAACGAGCTGTTGATCCACGCCGTGGCGGGCCTCGAGGCGCCGGCGCCCCCCGCCACGACGACGCCGACCCCGCGCTTCGGCTCGAGCGGGTTCGACGGCGACCCGACCCAGTTCACGAGCGAGTTCGAGCCCGAGGAGGTGCTGGTGGGCGACCTCGACGGTGATCGTCGGCTCGACGTGGTGGTCGCGTGTCGGCTCAGCGAGGACTTCTCGATCTATCACCAGATCGCGCCCGGCACCCTGGACCGGTTCGTGCCGGTCGCGACCGGGACCACGCCGCTGCTGCTCGCGACCGGCGACGTGACCGGGGACGGCGAGGTCGACGTCGTGGTCCCGGTCGGCGGAGAGACCGCGCTGCACGTGTTCTCGCGCGACCCCGACCGGCTGCTGACGCGCGTCGCGGCCTACGACCTGGCGTTCCCCGACCCCGACCCCTCACTCCCGTTCGCGGCCGCCGTGGGCGATATCGACGGGGACGGGCAGGCCGACGACATCGCCGTGTCGCTCGAGATCGCCGTCACCGGCGGCGGGACGGCGGTGCCGGCCATGGCCTGGATCGCGGGGGGACCGCTGGCCCCAGGCCTCGCCGACGTCCGGGCCGGCAACGGCGCGCCGATCGGGTTCGGGGTGGCGATCGGCGACTTCATAGGCGGCGACGGCCTGCCCGACGTGGCGCTCGGGGTGCTCGGAGGGGGGATCGACCTGTGGGCGGGGACTCCGGGGGGGACCCTCCAGGTCGGGCCGCCCGTGACGCGGGCCGTGAACGGGGGCGCGACCTTCCTCCAGGCGCTCGACCTGGACGCCGACGGCGCGCTCGACCTCGTCACCGGCTCGGGATCGCAGAACGCGCAGGTGCTCTACGGCGACCTCGGCACGGGGGAGCTCGCGCTCACCCCGGCCACGATCCCGACCCGAGACCTGGCCGAGACCCTGGCCGTGGCGCTGGGCGACCTCGGCCAAGGACCGCTGCCGGACCTGGTGGTGACCGGCTTCACCGAGTCGGAGGCGGCCGTGTTCTACCAGGTCGCGCCGCGCAGCTTCGTCGGCGTCCGCCTGCAGACCGGGCGCCAACCCGGCCAGCCGGTGATCGGCGACCTCGACGGGGACGGGCTGAACGACGTCGCGATCCCCTGGAACAGCGAGAACCAGGTGGCGGTCTACCTCCAGGACCCGACGGCGCCCACGCGGGAGGAGAACCTGCTCCCCCCCGCCACCTACGCGACCGCCACCGCGCCGTTCGGCGCCGCGATCGTCGACGTGGACGGCGACGGCCTCCTCGACCTCGTGGTCTCGGCGCGGGGGGCGAACTCGCTCAACGTGTTCTTGCAGCGGTAGCGCCGCGCGGGCGAAGTCCCTTGGAGTAGACGCGCGTACGCCGACGTGCCG
>CAZMSZ010000272.1:0-10496 GCA_964569055.1 uncultured Planctomycetota bacterium
TCAGCGACAGCCGGGGGGACTCTGGGGGGCGGAGCCCCCCAGAAACCAAGAAGAGAGCCGCGGCTTAGCCGCGGCTCTCTCCGGGTTGGCTGAAAGAGGGGGATCGATCGACTACTGGACGGTGAACGTCCCGGCGAACGCCTGGGTGCCGGCCGAGGAGACGACCACCGGGCCGGTGGTCGCGCCGGTGGGCACCTGGCAGGTGATCGTCACCACGCCCTGGCTGTTCTGGGTGGCCGAGCTGATCGGCGCCTGCACGCCGTTGAACGCCACCCCGACGCTGCTGCCGAAGCCGGTGCCGGTGATCACGACCTGCGTCCCGACGGGGCCCGAGTTGGGGGTCATGCCGGTGATCGTGAGGCCCGAGGTCGAGCCGCCGCTGGTGGAGCCGCTGCCGCCGCCGAACAGGCCGCCGAGGAGGCCGCTGAGCAGGCCGCCCAGGCCGCCCGAGCTGCCGCTGCCGGTGCTGCCGCCGGTCGAGCCGCCGGTCAGGCCGCTGAGGAGGCTGCTCAGGATCCCGCTCAGGCCCGAGCCGCCCGAGCCGCTGCCGCCGAGCAGGTTGGTCATGAGCGCCTGGACGAAGGCCTGCATGAAGCCCGAGAACCCGCCGCCCGTGCCCGACGAGGCGGTCAGGGCCTGGATGGCCGACTGAATGATCAGGTTGAGGATGTTCGAGCCGGTGCTGCCGCCGCTGCTGCCGCCGCCGAGGAGCCCGCTCAGCAGGCCCGCCAGGCCGCCCGAGGAGCCGCCGCTGCCGCCCGTGGTGCCGCCGGTCGTGCTGCCGCCGGTGGTGGTCCCGCCGGTCGTGCCGCCCGTGGTGCCGCCGGTGCCGCCGATCGGGTTGGTGCCGACGCCGACCGAGCCGGTCCCGGGGAGGCCGCCGGTGGTCGGAATGCTGCCGGGCGTGGTCGTGCTGCCGGTCGGCGCGGGGACGGTGGCGTTGAGGTCGATCGTCTCGATCGTCGCGATCGGGAGGCCGGCCGCGTCGCGGCCGCCGATCACCACCACGGTGTCGGCCGAGGTCGCGATCGCGACGTGGTCGGCGCGCGCCTGCTGCAGGGCGACGTGGGCGGTGACCGTGGCCTGGCCGAGGCTCGTGCCCTCGACCTTCTCGACCACGTCGCTCACCGCGCCCGTGGCCGTGCGGCCGCCCGCGACCACGATCCGGTTGCCGGCCACGGTGGCCGAGGCGCGCTCACGCGCCTCGGTCAGCGCCACGCCCTGGGTGAAGGTCGAGGTCGCCGCCTCGAACACCTCGGCGCTGGCCTCGACGCCGATCGACGAGCGACCGCCCGCGACGAGCACCTGGCTGCCGCGCGAGGCCACCGCCGCCCGGGCGCGGACGACCTGCGCGCTGAGCGCCGTGAAGGTCTGGGTCGCCGGATCGAACACCTGCGCCATGGCGGGCGCCGCGTTGCCGCCCACCACGGCCTCGCCGCCCACGATCAGCAGCTTGCCGGTGTCGAGCCGCGCGATCTGCGCGTCGTGCTGAGCCTGGCTGAGGGGCGCGGCGAGGAGGTTCACCGTGCCCGCGGCCACGTCGAGCACCTCGGCGCTGGCGAGGTCGACCGCGGCGGGCACGCCCGTGGCGGGCGTCTGAATGTTCCAGCCGCCGGCGAACAGGACCTGCTCGGCGCTGCCGACGAAGTAGCTCATGGCCACGTGGCCCGCGCGCCCCTCGTTGAGGGCGGGGCCGGCGCTGAAGGTCTCGGTGGTCGGGTCGAACACCTCGGTCGAGGCCTCGATCCCGGCCGCGCTCTGCCCGCCGGCGATCAGGACCTGCCCACCGCTCAGCACGGTGGCGGTGTGGCCCATGCGCGCGGTCGCCATGTCAGGGCCGGGGCGCACCGCGGAGGAGCTGACCAGCACCGTGCTCCGCAGCGGGTTGCCGGCCGCGTCGACGCCGCCCGCCACGAGGATCTCGCCGGTGCTGAGCAGCACCGCCGAGTGCGAAGCGCGCGGCTCGCTCATGGTCTGGACCTGCGAGCCGGCCGCCGTGCTCGCGCTCGACGAGCTCTTGCCGCCACCGCCGCACCCGGCGCTGAGCGCCGTCGCGAGCGCCAGCACCGTGAGAATCCGCCCGTTCATAGCCACCTCCTCTTGGCCAACCCCTCAGCCGCGGAGCCCTCCCAACAAACTCCGGGCCGCTCGGGGAAAAGACCAAATGCCTTGGTATCAGTGAGTTGGTCTTTTCAGCCGAGAGCGCCCCGGCCACACGCCCGCTTTCCGTCTTCCGAAATCGGGAAGGCGCGATGGCTACACCGTGGCGTCAGCGGGCGAGCGATATCGCTCGCCTCGGGTCAGGCGGGCCGCTCATCGCCCGAACATCTTCGTCTCACGCGCTCAACTCGCGCGGTAGCACCGCGCGCGCGGCGGCCCGGCCCGCCTTGCGCGCCGCGCCCGAGCGCCCGGTCGGGTTTCGGCTTGCGACCTCGCTACGGTGCGGGGCGACGGATCCAGCGGTCGGGCTGGACCGGCGCGAGCGCGCCGCGCACCGCCTCGTGCAGCGCCCCGTTGGTGCCGACGAACGTCTGCCCCTCCAGCCAGTCGGGCCCGCCCCAGAAGTCGCTCACCGCGCCGCCCGCTTCGCGGATCAGCAGCGCCCCCGCCGCGACGTCGTAGGGCTTGAGGTGCATCTCCCAGAACCCGTCGAACCGCCCGTCGGCCACGTAGGCCAGGTCGATCGCCGCCGAGCCGAACCGCCGCAGCCCGCGCGTGAGCGGCGCCAGGGCGGCCCAGTTGGCGAGGTTGTCGTTGGGCGTCTCGTTGAGCACGTAGGCGAACCCCGTGGCCAGCACCGCGTCCGCGAGCCGGTCGACCCCCGAGACCTCCATGCGGCGCGGCGCCTCGGCGCCGCGCCGCGCGAAGGCTCCCCCCCCGCGCCGCCCGTAGAACAGCTCGTCGAGGTAGGGCGCGTGGACCACCCCGAGCACCACCTCGCCCGCGACCTCGAACCCGATCGAGACGCTGAACAGCGGCAGCCGCTGCGCGAAGTTGGTCGTGCCGTCGATCGGGTCGATGATCCAGCGGCACGTCCCCGCCGCCTCGTGCCCCTCCTCGGCGAAGAAGCCGTGGTCAGGGTACGCCTGGCGGATCCGCCGCACGACGTACTCCTCGCAGGCGTGGTCGACGGGCGTGACCAGCTCGCGCGGCCCCTTGAACCCGAGCTCGGGTCGACTCGAGAGGCCGTCGAGCTGGATCCGTCCGGCGCCCAGCGCCACGTCGCATGCGAACGCCAGGAGCTCGTCGAGCTGCGCGGGGGTCATGAGGCTCCCTTCAGCGAGGCGCCGAGAGCACGACCACGTAGTGCTTGCGGTGCGCTCCCTCGACGAACTCGAGGCGAGCGGGCGCGCTCCTCGAGCCGTCCGCCTGATTCGTCCAGACCGGGACGTCGTCGTACTCGCCGTCCGGGACGAACGCGAGCTGCTCGTCGGCGAGCCCGGCCCCGCCGGCCACGAACCCGAGCGGCTGCTCGGGGAAGCACGCGACCGCGAACGTGGTCCCAGACACCGCGCCGGGGTGGTGCGCCAGGGTGACGCCCGGGCGATCGAGCACTGCCAGCAGCACCTCGGCGCCGGGGACCACCGCGGCGGGCGGGATCGTGGGGGCGTCGGCCGCCGCGAAGAACCCCGTCGGCACGCCCGACGCCGGGTCGACGACCACGCAGTCCATGGTCAACACGATCGAAGGGGTGCTCCGGCACCCTGCCAGGGAGACGACGCACGCCGCGAGCAGCGGCACGACCTCACGCCACGACATTTCGGACCTCTGGTGCGCCCCCGGTGGCTGGCGAATCGTCGCACATGCCCCCGTGCTGGCAACGTTCGAGCGCCCGTGCGCTCGGCGCACGCCGAGGCCGCTCAGGGCGAGAGGTCGACCACCAGGTTCACGACCTCGCCCTCGACGAGCTCGGCCGTGGCCGTGAACGTCTCGACCCGCGCGTCCGCTGCGTCGAAGCAGGCCACCCGCACCTCGGCGGCGCCCGGCGAGAGGTGGAACGCCGTGTCGGAGGGCGGCCCGCCGAGCGTCCCGCGCCCGTCCACCGTGTGCCCGGTGCGCGGGTCGCGCGCGCTGACCGTCCACCGCCAGAACCGCTCGTCGCCCTCGATCCGCACCACCAGCCGCGCGCCGCCGCGCGCCAGCGCCAGCGCGCCGAGGTCGAGGCGCTGCCCCGGCGCGAGGGTGATCGGCTTCACCAGCGGCAGGGTGTCGTGGTGGCGCACCTCGAGCGACAGCGCGCCGAAGCGCCACGACTGCAGCTCGAGCAGCTCGCCGCTCTGCACACCGTAGCCGCGCTGGACGCCGTCGGCGTCGAACAGGCGGGCGCTGACTCCTGTCAGCGGGGCTCCGTCCTCCGCGCTCACCGGCCGGAGCACGACCCCGGCGCTGGGGGGCGGCGTGAACGTGAGCACCTGGGGGCGCGGCGCGGTCACGGCCCCCACCCGGACGGCGGTCCACAGCCCCTCGACGACCCAGTACACGAACAGGTCGTGGCTGCCGGGCGGGACGTCGACGAAGCGGAACGCGCCGGCCTCGTCGGTCACGGCGCCCGCGAGCGCGGTCGGGACCTCCGCCGGCGCGAGGACGCGGGTTCGCCCCTCGCGGGCGAGCGTGGGGCGCAGCTCGGCCTGATCGGGGTGCTGGCCGGCCGGCGCGATCACGAGCAAGCGGCGAGCGAGCGGGCCACCCGGCCCCTCGAGCGTGCCCGCGAGCGACAGGCCCGCGGGGAGCGTGACCTCGAGCTCGCTGACGGGCGGCGCGACCTCGAGCAGGCGCTCGCCGTGACCCGGCGCGTCGACGCGCAACAAGGCGCCGTCCTCGGGCAGCACCACGCTGAACCGCCCCTGAGCGTCGCTCGTCGCGGCCGGCTCGACTTGGTCGAGCACGTCGCCTGCGGGCTCGCCGTGCAGCCGGCCGTAGCGGCGGGCGAGGTCGGAGGAGCGCTCGAGCCGGCGGATCTGCGCGCCCACGACGGGCTCGCCGCGCGGGCCGATCACCCGCCCCCGCCAGGTGGTGAGCGCGCGCAGCACGACGCTGGCCTGCGACGTGCCGGGCGCCAGCCTGAGCTCCTCCTCGGCTCGCTCGTAGCCCTCGAGCTCGACCGCGACGCTCAGGCAGGTCCAGGCCCGCTGCTGCGGAGGGAGCGCGGCGATCCGCGCCCAGCCGTCGGAGCCGCACGTGCGCCGCCAGCGGTGCTCGACGTCGAATGGGGCGGGGAAGGAGCCCTTCACCTCGACCCTCGCGGGGAGCGGCCGGCCGGCGAGGTCGGTGACGCGCAGCGCGAACGGGCGCGCCGGCTCGAGCGCCACGCGCACCGGCCTGAAGGCCGGTACGGGCCCGTCGTGGTCGACCTCGACGTCCGCGGCGCCGAAGCCCTTCGTGCGCGCCTCCGCGCGCACGAGCCCTGGATCGGCGAGCGCCAGGGAGGGCGCCTCGAGCGCGAACCTCCCCTGCGCGTCGCTGGTCGTCTCGAGCAGACCGCCCTGCCGCTCGACCGGCTCGAACCACACCGCGGCGCCCGCCACCGGCGCGCCCTCGTGGTCGACGACCACGCCTGCGAGGCGCACCGGGCCCAGCAGCGCCACGTGGAGGACCTCGCCCGCGAGCGGCGCCTCGATCGACACGTCGCTGAAGGTCAGGCCGCGTTCGAAGTCCCACGCCGGGGGCGAGCCCGTCTCGATCTCGGCCTCGTGCGCCAGCGCCAGCGTGTTGATCGGCGGTGGCTCCCCCGGCGGGCCCAGGTCGCACGTGAACGCCTGCCGGGTCCGATCCGGTGCGTCCACCTCCAGCACCAGCCGCGCGTCGCGCGGGAGCGCGAGCGTGCACGCGCCGTCGGCTCTCGTGCGGGCGCTCGCGCTCCAGCCCGTGTCCGAGCGCAGGCGGAGCGTGGCCCCGGCCAGCGGCACGCCGTCGCGCGTGACGCGGACGGGGACGACGAACGGGCCCGAGCCGTCGTCCGGTTCGGCCGCGCGGCCGTCCTCGCTCGGCGGCGGGGTGGCGTCTGGTTCGGGCGCGCGGCGGTCCTCGCTCGGCGGCGGGGTGTCCGTAGGACGGGCGTCGGCGTCGCGCACGGCGTTTGGCGCGTCCTCGCGGGAGCCCGTGTGCGGCTCGCCGGGCGCGCGCCGCGTCGCGGCGCCGCCCTCCGTGCGCACCAGCAGGAGCGCGAGCAGGACCGCGGCCGCGAGGCCGATCGCCACCAGCGTGGCGGCGCGCCAGCGCGTCCCAGGCGGGCTCACCCGTCGGTTCCCAGCAGCGCTCGCAGCGGGTCGCGGTCGGGGAGCGCGGCCGGCTGGCCGCGTGCGCGCCAGGCCAGCTCCGCCCGGCCCGAGGCGGCGCGCACCAGCGCCAGCGCCCCGGCCGCCTCGGCCAGGCGCGCGAGCGCGCGCGGGTCCGGCTCGTCCTGAGTGACCACCAGCGTGAGGTCGGCTCGCGCCTCCGCGGCGGCCGCCGCGAGCGGATCGGCGGCGAGCGGCGCGAGGTCGAGCCGGAGCAGGGTGGCGAGCGCGCGCGCCGCGCCCGACGCGCGCGCGTCGCCGACCACCACGCTCGGGCCCAGGCCGAGCCAGGCCTCGCGCAGCGGGCGCACGCGGGGCGGGCCGCCGGGCGTGTGCGGGAAGAAGTGCGTGGCGGGGCCGCCGACCTCGGCCCAGGCCGCGCGCGAGCGGGCGATCACCCGCTCGAGCAGGGCGGGCGGCCCCGCCGGCAGCGCGTCCAGGCGGCGGCCGACGAGCGGCGCGGCGCAGGGCGCCGCCGGCCCGGCGGCGGGCTCGGGCACGATCAGCACCAGCCCCGCGGGCGCGGCCGTCACGCTCAACGGCTCGCCCGAGAGCGCCTCGCGCAGGTGCTCGAACGCGCCCTCCACGCGCGAGGGGTGCGGCTCGGGCGCCGCCACGATCTCCCCGTCCTCGACGCGCACGGGCGAGAGCACGTAGGCGGTCTCGTCCTCGGAGAGCTCGACCCCCGCCGACGCGGCCAAGAACGGGGCCGGCCCCCTCCAGGCGGCGAGCGGCTCTTGCCCCAACAGGCCGAGCCACACCGCGGGGCTCGGCCAGCCGGCGGGGGTCACCTCGCGGCGCGCCGGGCGCGCCCCGGGCAGGAGCTCCTCGAGCGGCGGGCCCGCGCGGGCGTCGCACAGCACGACCGCGAGGCGCACGCGGCGCTACTCCTCGCCGGCCGCGAGCCGCTCCACGAAGGCCGACCAGCCGGCGGGGTCCTCGCTGGCGAGCCGCTGCAGCGCGCGCTCGTAGGCCTCGACGCGCGCGGGCACCTCGCGCCCCTGCGCGTCGAGCAGCCGGTGCTCGCGCAGCACCTCGCTGCGGCGCGGCTCGCCCGCCTGCTCGGCGGCGTAGATCGCGTGCACGTCGGCCACGCTGAACACGCTCCCCGCGAGCGGGTCCTGCGGCGAGGCGTCCGCGCCGTCCGCGGGCGGCTGCTCGCCGGCGGGCGACGCGCTCGGCACGGGGGCCGTCCCGTCGCCGGGGGGCTCGGGGTCGGGGCAGCCGAGCAGGCCGCAGGTCAGCGCGAGCGTGGGCGCGAGGAGGTGCGCGCGGCGAGGGCTCATGCGCCCATGATAGCGACGCGCGGCGCCGCGGGCGGCCGCAGTAGAATGGCTCCGCAGGAGGGCGCGCGTGGAGAACCGGCGGATCGAGGCGATCCTCAGCGAGATCGCCGAGCTGATCGAGCTCGAGGGGGGCAACCCGTTCAAGGTGCGCGCCTACGAGAACGCCGCCCGCGCGGTCGCCTCCATGACCGACGACGTGGCCGAGCTGGTGCGCGGCAAGAAGCTCGGCAAGGTGCGCGGGATCGGCAAGGGGATCGAGGAGAAGCTCGAGGAGCTGGTCGCGACCGGCAAGATCGGCTACCTCGAGGAGCTGCGCGCCAGCATTCCGGCCGGGCTGCTCGATCTGCTGCGGATCCCCGGCATGGGGCCCAAGAAGGCCAAGGCGCTGTGGGAGCACCTGGGGATCGACTCGCTCCCCGCGCTCGAGGCGGCCTGCAACACGGGCGAGGTCGCCAAGCTCAAGGGGTTCGGCAAGAAGACCCAGGAGAAGATCCTCAGCGCGATCGCGCACCTCGCGCTCACGCAGGGGCGCCGCCTGCGCGCGCAGGCGCTCCCCTACGCCGCGCAGCTCGAGGCGCACCTCGCAGAGGTCCCGGGCGTGCAGCGCGTGACCGTGGCCGGCAGCCTGCGGCGTGGGCGCGAGACGGTGAAGGACGTGGACGTGGTGGTCGCCAGCGACGACCCGGCCCCGGTCATGGCCGCGGTGCGCGAGCACCCGCTGGTCGACGAGGTGATCGGCAGCGGCGAGACCAAGACCAGCGTGCGGATCGACGGCGGGCTGCAGGTCGACGTGCGCGTGGTCGCGCCGCGCAGCTTCGCCTGCGCGCTGGCCTACTTCACCGGGAGCAAGGAGTTCAACGTCCGCCTGCGCCAGCTCGCGCTCGAGCAGGGCTACTCGCTCAACGAGTACGACCTGCGCCCGCTCGACGGCTCGCGCCCGCCCGAGCTGGCGAGCGAGGAGGAGCTGTTCGCCAAGCTGGGGCTGATCTACGTCCCGCCCGAGCTGCGCGAGAACACCGGCGAGGTCGACGCGGCGCTCGCCGGCAAGCTGCCCGCCCTGATCGAGCCCGGCGACCTGCGCGGCGTCCTCCACGTGCACACCACCTGGTCGGACGGGACGGCGAGCGTGGCCGACATGGTGGCCGAGGCGGCGCGGCTGGGCTACGAATACGTGGGGATCTCCGACCACAGCGAGGCGGCGAGCTACGCCAACGGCCTCTCGGCCGAGCGCCTGGCGCAGCAGCGCGAGGAGGTCGAGGCCGCCCGGGCCGCGCACCCGGGGCTGCGCGTGTTCCACGGGATCGAGGCGGACATCCTCCCCGACGGCTCGATCGACCTCGGCGACGAGGTGCTCGCCTCGCTCGACTTCGTGGTGGCCAGCGTCCACAGCCAGCTCGGCATGGAGCGCGACGCCATGACGAGGCGCCTGGTCCGCGCGCTCGCGCACCCCGCCGTGCGCGTGCTCGGCCACCCCCTCGGCCGCCGCCTGCTCGAGCGCGACTCGGCGCAGTTCGACTGGGAGCCGGTCCTCGACGCGGCCGCCGCCCACGGGGTCGCGATCGAGGTCAACGGCAGCCCCCACCGCCTCGACGCCGACTGGGTCCACGTGCGCCGGATCCGCGCCCGCGGGATCAAGCTGTGCCTCAACCCCGACGCCCACTCCATGGGCGCCCTCGACGACGCGCGCAAGAACGCGGTGGTCGAGGCCCGCCGCGGCTGGGCCACCGCGGCCGACGTGGTCAACACGCTCCCGCTGGCGCAGTTCGAGCGCGAGTTCCTGCGGCGTTGAGCCGGCGACCGGCGGCAGCGCGCCTGCTCTGCGCGAGGCTCGGCCGGAGCGGAGCGCGAGGCGCGTGCTACCCTCGCGCCGGAAGGGAGGACGCCTTGAACGATCCCGCGCGGCCGGGGCGTCTCGCCTACGTGCTGTTCGGCTGCGGCATGGTGCCGCTCCTGGGCTTGGTGGGCTTGATCGGCGCCGGCATGTGGGCCGAGCACCGGCGAGCGGCGACGACCTCCTGGGCGTTCGTGGACCGCGCGGGCGAGGTGGTGTTGCCGGGGCCGTTCGACGAGGCGCGCCCGTTCGCGGGCGGCCTCGCCGCGGTGCGGGTGGGACAGCGGTGGGGGTTCGTCACGCGCGAGGGGACGGCGGTCGCGCCGCGGTTCCTCGACGTGAGGGACTTCTCCGAGGGCCTGGCTGCGGCGCAGGACGCAGGCACCCAGCTGTGGGGCTACGTGGACTCGAGCGGCGCGTGGGCGATCGAGCCCACGTGGCACGAGGCGTATCCCTTCGCCGGCGGGCGGGCGGCGGTGGCGCGCGCGGTGGGCCGGACCTCCAGCAGCATCAGCATGGGTCAGTCGATCTACGCCTTCGGCCTGATCGATCGCTCGGGTGAGGTCGTGCGCGGGCCCGCGACCGACCCCGACGACCCCGAGCGGTGGTCCACCGCCTGGGAGCTCTCGGAGGGGCTGATCGCGGTGCAAGTCGACGGCGAGCGGTGGGGGTACGCCCGGGCCGACGGGACGTGGGCGATCGAACCTCGCTTCGAGGCGGCGCTGCCCTTCTCGGGCGGGGTCGCGGGCGCCCAGCAGGACGGCAGGTGGGGGGTGGTGCGCCCCGACGGGACGTGGCTGGTGAAGCCGCGGTTCGGGGGCGTGGTCGCCTTCCGCGAGGGGCTCGGCGCCGTCGAGGCGGCCGAGGGTTGGGCCTTCGTGGACCCCGAGGGGAACGTGCCCTTCCCCGAGCGCTACCTGCGGGTCCACCCCTTCGCGTCCGGGCTGGCCGCGGTGCGGACCGACGCCGGCTGGGGGTTCATCGACCGCCAGGGCGCTCAGCGGATCGCGCCCCAGTTCGCGGACGTCGCGGCCGAAGGCTTTCAGGACGGCCGGTGCGCCGTGGCGACCAGGAGCGGCGGTCAACGGGTGTGGCGCTTCATCA
>CAZMSZ010000273.1:0-5767 GCA_964569055.1 uncultured Planctomycetota bacterium
CGCTCGCGGCGAGGCCTCGAGCGCGGTCTCCGCCGCGATCAGCGAGCTCGAGCCGCGCTCAACTCCAGCGAGGCCGGCGCTCGCCACGGCGTCGGCGCAGAGGCGCGGCGGCGGCGCCGCGCCGAGCGACATGGCGCTCAGCTCGTCCGCGGCGGCCTCGGCGGTCGGGCGGACCGTGGGGTCGGCCGCGAGCAGCCCGGCGACCAGCTCGGCGAGCGGCTCGGGCACCTCCGCGGCCTCCGCGAGCGCGCCGGGCGCGAGCGAGGGGAGGAGCGTGCAGACCTCGAGCGGCGCCGTGGTGGAGGAGGCGAGCGGCGCGCAGGGGCCGAGGAGCGCGCGGTAGGCGAGCGCGCCCAGGGCGTAGAGGTCCGCCGCCGGAGACCAGTCGCCGTGCCGCGCCACCTCGGGCGCGATGAAGAACGGCGTCCCGATCAGCCCGCCCGGGCGGGTGAGCCGGACCTGCTCGTCGAGCGAGAGCGCGATCCCGAAGTCGCCGAGCTTGACCGCCCCGGTCGGCGTGACGAGCACGTTGCTCGGCTTCACGTCCCGGTGGACGATCCCGCGCCGGTGCACGGCGGCGAGGGCGCGGGCGACGCGCGCGAGCACCCACACGACCTCGTCCGGCGCGAGCCGCTGCTCGGCCCGGTCGGCCAGCAGCTCGCCGAGGTCGCGCCCTTCCACCAGCTCGAGCACCAGGTACGCGCGGCCGCTGCGCGGGTCGACCCCGTGGGCGAGGACGCCCACGATCGCAGGGTGCGCCAGCCCCTCGAGCACCAGCGCCTCGCGCTGGAAGCGGAGCAGCGCCGCGGTGTCGGTCCCGGCGGCGCTGAGCACCTTGAGCGCCACCCGCCGACCGCCTGGGGCGATCGCGAGGTAAACCTCGCCCATGCCGCCCCGCCCGAGGAGCCGCAGCACGCGGAACGGGCCGAGGCGGTCGATCAGTCGCGCCGTGCTGGGGCGGGGGGCGCGGGTCGAGCGGCCTCGCCGCGGGATCAGCCGAGTGCGCGTCTCGGACACGGACACCTCTCTGCGCCGCCTGGCGGCAGGCGCGCGCGAGGGGCGCGCAACGAACGGGCCAGCCCGTGCGCGCGGCGCCACCGAGGCGCTCGGGCGCGGCGGCTGGTCTCGCCTGGGGCAGACGACGGCCGGCGCGGGGGAGGTTGCGCCAGCCGCGCAGCGCGGCGTGCGGGGGCGGCGCGCGCGGGAGGCCACGCGCGGGGAGCCCACGCCCGCGAAGCCTCGCGCAAGGTCGCTGCCGCGGCTGTCGCATCGAGCCTCGTGCCCGTGCCCCTGCCCCTTCTCGTGGCCCGCGTGAGCGCGCGGACGGGCAGGGGTCACGCGCACGAAGACGGGCAGGGGCGCGGGCCCGGGCACGAAGGCGGACGCCAAGCGACGGCCTTCCCCGCCCTCGCCCCTGCCCAGCCTTCCGCTGAACTTGGCAAGCGCGGCCGCCGAGCCCGACAGCGGGCAAGGGCGAGGGGCTCGATCGCCTCCCCGCGCAGGACCGCGCTCAGCGCGCCTTGAACGCACCGGCGGTCGAGCGCCCGCCGCCGCGGAGCTGCGTGACCGAGCGCCGCAGCCGCGCCATGTTGAGCTCGTTCTGCACCCAGGCCAGGAGCTCGCGCGGCTGGACCGGCTTGAACAGGACGAGGTGGCCGCCGGCGCGCTGCAGCTCGCGCACCTCCGGCGAGCGGCGCTGTCCCGTCAGCAGGATGCAGCTCGGCGGGTCGGGGCGCGTCTGGAGCTGCTCGAGCAGCGCGGCGCCGCTCCGCTCGGGCAGCACGAAGTCGGTGATCACGAGGTCGAACGCGCCGCGCGCGAGCCGCTCGAGCGCCTCGTCGACGCTCGCGACCGCGCTCACGTCGTACGTCTCCTCCAGCAGCGCCGTCAGGGTGAGCCGCGCCCCCTCCTCGTCGTCCACGACCAGCACCCGGCCGCGCGGCCCGGTCGCAGGGGAGGGCGGCAGGATCCGCGTCGAGGTCAGCTCGGGCTCCTGCGGGAGGCCCCACGTCCGCTCCATGCCCTCCTGGTAGACGACGGCGCGCGCGCGCCCGAGCGCCTTGGCCGCGTAGAGCGCCTGGTCCGCGCTCCGGACCAGATCCTCGAGGGCGCGCCCGTGGTCGGGGTAGACCGCGATCCCGAGCGACGCGGTGACGTGCAGCCGCGCGGCCCCGATCGGCGGGGCGGCGATGGCGGCGGCCAGCTTGTCGGCCGCCTTCGCGGCGCCGGCGGCGCCGCCGCCCGGGAGCAGGGCCAAGAACTCCTCGCCGCCCCAGCGCCCGATCACGTCCCCCTCGCGCAGGGCGGCGCGGGCGCGCACGGCGACCTCGCGCAGCACCTCGTCGCCCGCCTGGTGGCCGTGCGTGTCGTTGACCCGCTTGAAGTGGTCGAGGTCGAACAGGATCAGGGCCAGCCGCCCGCGCCGCGCGCGCGCCCGCGCGAGCTCGTCGGCGAGCAGGCGCTCGAGCCAGGCGCGGTTGTGGAGCTGCGTCAGCTCGTCGGTGGTCGCGCGGTGATACAGCCAGGCCCGCTGCAGCGCCACCGCCAGCTGCGCGGCGATCCCCTCCACCAGCTCGCGCTCCGCGGGGGGGAGCGGCGCGGCCGGCGCGTCGCGGGTCAGGAGCAGCGCCCCGAGCGCGCGCGCGCGCTCGGCCGCGTCGGGTCGCCGGCGGCCCTCGGCCGCCACCAGCGGGACGCACAGCGCGGCCTGCTCGTGCCCGCTATCGCGCACGGGCCCCTGCCGGAGCTGGCGCGTCCGCAGCGCATCGCCGAGCAGGTCCCACAGCTCGCCCTGCGGGGCGCCGAGCCCGTGCCCGAGCACCGGCGTCGGCGGGTCGGCGCCCCGCCGCTGGAGGAGGAGCGTCCCCCGGGCGAAGCCGGTGAACTCGATCAAGTCGCGGAGCAGCGCGCCCGCCAGCGGGAGCACCTCCTCCTCGGCGACCGCGTCGCGGCTGTCGAGCGTGAAGCGCAGCGCCCGGTCGCGCAGCGCCGCGCGGCAAACGGCCGCGGTGTCCTCGGCCGCGATCGGCTTGGGCTGGGCGCGGCGCCACGCGTCGTGAGGCGCGACCCCATCCGGCGTGTAGACCAGCTCGACGTCTCCGACCCGCAGCCGATCGAACGGGCGCAGCACCGCGGCGCGGACCTCGACCCCGTTGAGCAGCACACCGTTGGTGCTGCCGAGGTCGACCAGCCGGTGACCGCGCGACGGGAGCGGCTCGAGCCGGCAGTGCCGGCGCGAGACCGCGGGCGACGCCAGCGCGACCTGGTTCAGGGACGCCTCGCGCCCGAGCGACGTCGCCTGCGAGTCGCTGAGCGAGTGGACCTCCCAACGGTCGGCGACGCGCGCTACCAGTTTGGCCATGGGTCAGCGCCCTCCGCGCCGCCGTGCGCAAGGCAAGCGCCGTGCCTCACGAGCCTCAGAACGGGGAGGCCGCGCGCGCCGCGAGCGCCTCGTCGATCCGGTCGAGCATGCGCTCGGTCTCGCCGCCCTTGACGAGCAGCAGCTCGACCGCCTCGTGCCGCGCGTCACGCGGGTCCCCGGACAGGAGCGCCACGGACGTGCCCGGATGGTCTCGTCGTAGGACGGGCAGGAGCGCGGTCCCGAGCCCGTCGCCGAGGTTCACGTCGAGCATCACGAGGTCGTACGGCTCGCCGCAGAGCGCCGCGCGCGCCGCCGCCAGCGAGCCGACCGCCTCGACCCGATAGCCCCGATCCTCCAGCAGCACGCCCGTCGTGAACCGCTGCAGGTCGTCGTCCTCCACCAGGAGCACCCGGGGTGCACCTCCCTTCATGCCACCTCCGTGCGGGCCGCCGGCAACTCGAGCACGGCCACGGTCCCGCCCTGTTCTCGCGCCTCGAGCACCAGCGCTCCCCCGCGCGTCCGCGCGATCCGCCGGGCGATCGCCAGGCCGAGGCCCAGCCGCCCAGGGCGCGTGGTGACGAACGGCTCGCAGGCGGTGAGGCGCAGCTCGGGCGACAGGCCGGCGCCCTCGTCCTGCACCTCGACCCGCACGGCGCCAGGGCCGCCCTCCACCCGCACGCGGACCCGCGCCGCCTCCTGGTCGACGGCGTCGTAGGCGTTGTCCAGCAAGCAGTACAGCGCGAGCTCGAGCTCAACGCGCGCCGTGGCCACCCGGGCAGGGCCGACGACCTCGAGCGCGGCGTCGCTCCCCACCGCGTCCAGCAGCGCCGCCGCGATCGCCGCCGCGTCCTCGTCGGCGCCGACGGGGGCCTCGTCCTCGAGCGGCTCGTCGAGCAGGTCGCTCGCGTCGCGCACCTCGCGCTCGATCACGTCGAGGCAGCGCGCCACCCGCGGCAGCTCGGGCGCGCCGGCGCGCGCCAACCTCCCGCGCACGAAGTACGCGGCGTTGCGGATGGCGCCCAGCTTGTTGCGTAACCCATGGCGCATGGAGGCCCGGACCTCGTCCACCAGGAGCGCCTGATAAGCCCGTTGCAGCGCCGGAGGCAGGCAGATCGCGCTCATCGCTGGGATGCTAGCAGCGCCCGTCGAAGCTGTGGATGTGCTCCTCTGTCCCCTCCTCGCGCCGCGCGGCGCCCGCGCGAGAGTGCGCGGCGAACGGGTGAGGTGCCCCGCGCGCTCAGGGCTGGAAGGTGACCGAGAGCCCGACCCGCACCACGTCGTAGTCGCCGCCGAGGTCGCGGCGGGTCGTCTCGTAGGTGCCCTCGAGCCCGAGCACCAGCCAGGAGAGCGGCGCCCAGAGCAGGCCGCCGCCGGCGCGAATGCTCTCGAGCGAGCGACCCGCCTCGTCGTCCTCGACCGGGTCCTGCTCGATCCAGGCCACGTTGGCGATGGCCTCGAGCCCGTAGGGGAGCGACTGCGCCACGGCGAGGCCCACGCGCGTCTGGACCAGCAGCGGTGAGCCGAGCACGAAGCCGAGCTCCCGGGCGGCGTCGAGGGACAGCGTGGTGGAGGGGGTCGCCCGCCAGGCGAGCCGTCCGGCGACGAAGAAGGCCTCGGGCTCCTCGCCCTCGTATCCGCGCGCCTCGATGATCGTGCCGACCTCGTAGCCGACGCGCACCTCGGCGGAGACGGGTCCGATCGGCTCGATCCGCAGGCCCCCGAACGGGCCGACCACGAACAGGTCGGGATCGGTCGCGGCCTCGTCGTCGACGTGGCTGATCTGACGGAAGCGCACGCCGACCTCGAGCAGGATCGGCAGCGAGAGCGACGACCCGACCCGGGCCGAGCCGCCGTAGCTGATCCGGTCGCTGCCGTCGAGCTCGCGCTCGAGGAAGTCCTGATACGTGACCGTGCCCTCGAGGCCGACCTCGGCGTAGCGACCGAACAGCACGTCCACGCGGGCGGCCGCGTCGCCGAGGAGACGGTCGATCGGCGCGCCGAACGCGCGCGGGTCGTCGGAGCGGCCGAGGAGCCCGAGGCCCGCCTGCGCGGCCGCGCGCACGCGGCGACCCGTGTAGCTGGCGAGGAATCGCCCGCGGTGTTGGAGCCGCTGGAACTCCGGGAACTCGGGGTAGGCCGACAGCGTGGCGCCGTAGCCGAGGCGCAGCTCGGTGCGCTCCCCGAGCCGCACGAGGTCGAGGCCGGCCGAGGCGAGGAGCTCGGCGCTCGCCTCGGCGTCCTCGCTCCGGAAGATGTTGCTGTTGTAGTAGCTCGCGAAGCGGAGGAACGGGACCAGCCGCAGCCGAGGCGTGAGGGGGAACCCCACGCCGGCGGGCTCGGCGCCGAAGGCGCTCGGCGTGAGCAGCGCTCCGCCGCGCAGGTCGAGCTCGCTCGCGATCGGCGAGG
>CAZMSZ010000273.1:5867-10471 GCA_964569055.1 uncultured Planctomycetota bacterium
CGGCGGCGACGGGACGACCGACGGCGGGGCGACCTCGCCGTTCTCGGCCGCGACGCCCTCGATGGGCGTCAACCTCAACGCCGTGTCCTACTTCTCGCCCGAGTGGGCGTTCGTCGACGTGATGAAGTCCTCGCGCATGGGCAAGCACGGGCGCTACCCGTGGGACCTCGTGAACCCCAAGGGGCTCGCGGCCCCCAAGCTCGACGCCAACGGCTGGCCGCTCGGCCTCGGTGACGGTCAGTCGGTGTGGACGCCCACCATGGTCGGCCTCTCGGGTCACTACCCCGGCGGCAACTACACCGTCATGTTCGAGGGCGAGGGCGAGGTCGAGCTCGACTGGGACGCGGAGCGGACGCGCCACTCCAACGACGGCGCGCAGACCGCCCGCTTCACCGTCCCGGTGACGCCCACGGACACCGGGATCGTGATCCGGATCCTGCGGTCGAACCCGAGCAATCACGTACGCAACGTCCGCGTGATCATGCCGGGGTTCGAGAGCAAGTACGAGTCCGAGCCCTTCCACCCCCTCTTCCTGCAGCGGCTCGCGCCGTTCACGGTGCTGCGCTTCATGGACTGGGGGGATACCAACCACTCGCCGGTGCGCACGTGGGCGGAGCGGCGCGTGGAGGGGTATCGCACCCACCACCGCGGGGCCGCCTACGAGGTCATGGCGAAGCTCTGCAACACCCTCGACAAGCACGCCTGGATCTGCATCCCTCACAAGGCGAACGACGAGTACGTGCGCAAGACCGCGGCGCTGCTCAAGGAGCGCCTCGAGCCGAACCTCAAGGTGTTCGTGGAGTACTCGAACGAGGTGTGGAACGGCGCCTTCGACCAGGCCGACCACGTGCGGAGCTGGGCCAGCGGCGAGGGCAAGACCTGGCAGCAGTGGTACGCGCGCCGCTCGGTCGAGATCTTCAAGATCTTCGAGGAGGTCCTGGGGGCGGAGCGCGCGATCACCGTGCTCGGCTCGCAGGCCGCGAGCCCGGGCGTGTCGCAGGCGATCGTCAGCGCGGCCGGTGGCAAGGCCGACGCGCTCGCGATCGCGCCCTACTTCGGCGGCAAGCTCGGCACGAGCTCCCAGGCGGGCTCGGTGCGCGGGTGGAGCGTGAGCCAGGTGCTCGACGCCTGCCAGGAGGACCTGGCGCGCTGGCGCGACAAGGTGCGCCAGCAGCAGGCGATCGCCAAGGGCGCCAACATGACG
Source organism: uncultured Planctomycetota bacterium (assembly GCA_964569055.1). Taxonomy (GTDB): domain Bacteria; phylum Planctomycetota; class J058; order J058; family J058; genus JAWLGW01. Next base: position 7,072 of record CAZMSZ010000273.1, read on the forward strand.
CTGATCGCCTACGAAGGCGGGCAGCACCTCGTCGGCGTGGGCTCGTACTCGAACGACACGCAGCTGCGCAACCTGTTCATCAAGGCCAACCGGAACGCGCGGATGGGAGCGATCTACCGCGACTACTTCGCGAACTGGCTGGCCGAGGGCGGCGGGGTGTTCTGCGTGTTCAACTACGTGAAGACCTTCGGCAAGAGCGGGAGCTGGGGGATCCTGGAGTACCAGGACCAGACCGACGCCCCGAAGTACGACGCCGTGGTCGACGTCGCCAACCAGTGGAAGGCCCGCTAACGCTCAGGGGCTTGGCGAGCGCCAGGGGGCTCTGGGGGCAGGAGCCTCCCAGAGCCTCCGGCGGCTCGGCATCGAGCGAGCGCCGGGGGAGGACTCTGGCGGAGGCTGTCGCTTCGGCGTCCACCTTCGTGCCCGTGCCCGTGCCCGTCTCCGTGCGCGTGACCCGGCACGGGCACGGGCACGAGGCTCAATGCGTCAGCCTCGCGGGCGGAGCCCCCCAGAATCCACACCGGCCTGACGTTCGCTGCGCCGACGGGCGCGGGCCCTCGCGGTCCGCGCCCGTGGGCGCTCCACCCGAGTCGCCCTCCTCAGCAGGGAGCGAGCCGGGGGATGACGCCAGCCGGAGCGGAGCAAGCGATCGCGGCGGGAAGTTCCGCGGCAGCTGCGGAATGCTCCCCGCCGAGCCCGGCGCCCGGCGCCCTGCGCCGCCGCGCGGTGAACGGGACGCTCTGGACGGCCGGCTCGCACGTCGCGGCGAACGCCATCCGGCTGGGCGGGAACCTGGCGCTGACCCGCCTGCTGTTCCCCGAAGCGTTCGGGGTGATGGCGATCGTCAACGTCTTCATTCAGGGGCTGTGGCTGTTCACGGACGTGGGGATCGGCCCCGCGATCGTGCAGAGCCCGCGGGGAGACGACCAGCGCTTCCTCGACACGGCGTTCACGCTCCAGGTCGTGCGGGGCCTGGCGCTCTGCACGGCGTGCGCGCTCCTGGCGGCGCCCGTGGCGAGCTTCTACCGCACGACCGAGCCGCTGGCGGCGCAGCTCGTCTGGTTCCTGCCGGTCGCCGGCCTGGGCGCGGCGATCGACGGGGCGGCCTCGAGCCGGATCGCGCGCTACCGGCGTCACCTGCGCCTGAAGCAGGTGGCGATGCTCGACGTCGGCTCGCAGGCGCTCGCGATGGTGGTCATGATCGCGTGGGCCTGGCTCTCGCCCTCGATCTGGGCGCTGGTGGCGGGCGGGCTGGCCAAGGCGAGCTTCCATACCCTGGGCAGCCACCTGTTCCTGGAGGGCGAGCGCGACCGGCTGCGCTGGGAGCGCGACGCGGGGCGCGCGCTGTTCGAGTTCGGCAAGTGGGTGTTCGCGAGCACGATCCTGACGTTCCTCGCCGCGCAGGCCGACCGGCTGATCCTGGGGAAGCTCGTCTCCTGGGACCTGCTGGGGGTGTACGGGATCGCGGTCACGCTGGCCATGGCGCCGACCACCATGCTGTCCCGCCTGGGCCACGCGGTGGTGTTCCCGGTGCTGAGCCGGCTGCGGGACCGGGGCGAGGCGCGCCTGCGGAAGGCGGCGGCGGAGGCGCGCCTCCCGCTGTTCCTGGGGGGCGGCGCGCTGATCGCGGCCTTGCTCCCGGCGGGCCCGGCGCTGGTCGAGACGCTCTACGACGAGCGCTACGCGGAGGCGGGCTGGATGCTGCGGCTCCTCCTGGTCGGGGGCTGGATGCGCTGCCTGGGCGCGCCGAACGAGGCCACGCTGCTGGCGTTCGGCCACACGCACGCGATCGCGGCGGGGAACGCCGCCCGCCTGCTGGCGATCGTGGGGCTCCTGCCGCTCGGGTTCGCGAGCCACGGGTTCACGGGCGCGGTGCTCGGCCTGGTCGCGGCCGACGCGCTCCGCTACGCGACGACGACCTTGTTCGTGCGTCGGCTCGGGCTGGGCGGGCTGCGCTACGACCTCGGGCTGAGCGCGCTCCTGGCGCTCTCGACCGTCCTCGGCTACCTCGCCGTGGGCCTGGCCGAGTCGGCGCTCGCGCCCCCCGCGGTGCGCGCGGCGGTGGGCATGGGGGTCGGCGCGCTGCCCTGGGCGGCGCCAGCCTGGCGGTGGTGGCGTCGACGCGCCGCGGCGGGTCGAGCTAGCGCCTGATGCGTTCGCCAGGAGAGGAGGTCGAGGTGTCGAGGAACCAACGCAGCGGCGACGTGCGGCTCCGGCGCTGGCTGGCGCACCTCGCGCCGCTCCCGGCCGTCGCCGTGGCCGCGGTCCTGTGCGCGCAGGTCGTGCTGGCGCCCGAGCCCACCTCGAGCGCGCGCCCCGTGCTCGCCCAGGCCCCCGTCCGGCGCCCGACGCGGCCGCCTCGCGCCGCGGCGCCGGCGGAGCCCGCTCCCGAGCCGACCCCCGCGCGCGAGGCCGAGCCCCCGCCTCCGGTCGCAGCGACCCCGCCGAGCGCGGAGACGCCCGCCCCGCCAGCGGCAGCGACGCCGCGGCCCTGGGGCCCCGTCGACGAGGCCGACGCGGCCGACCCCGAGCGGCGCCTCGCGGCCATTCCGCTCCTGATCGAGCAGGCGGCCAGCGACCCGGCCGCGCGGCGCGCGCTCGAGCGGCTCCTCGACGACCCCGAGCCGCGCGTGGCGCGGGAGGCCGCCTACGCCTGCGCCGAGCTCCCCGACGGGCGCAGCGTGCTCGCCCGCCGCCTGTGGCGTGGCGCCCTGCCGGGCCTGCTCGAGCTCGCGTGCATCGAGGGGCTCGCTCGGGTCGGCGAGCCCGACGACATTCGTCGCCTGCTCCACTGGAGCGAGCAGCCCGGCCTCGCCGGCGAGCTCGCCGCCGACGCGATCCGCCAGATCTGCCGGCGCGCCGGCCTCCCCCCGCCGCCGGGCCTCCGCCCGCCGGCCATGGAGGAGGAGGAGCTGCAGCGCGGGCCGCCCGGGTAGCCCGCGCTACTCCACGATCAACGCGCGCCCGCCGAACAGGGCGCGGAGCGTGAGGAACGCGGCCGGCATGGCGATCAGAACGAGACGGCGACGCCCTCGTGCTCGCGCAGCAGCTGCGTGAGGGTCGCGAACAGCTCCTCGCCGGTCTTGTCGGCGACCCAGGTCCCGCCGCCCGCGGCGTCCTCGGCGTAGGCGAAGTGCCAGGCGCGCCGCTCGGCCGCCAGCCAGATCTGGAGCGCGGCCCGCTGCGTGTTCACGATCCACGGGCTGCGCCCGCTCCCGAACTCGAGCCGGACCACCCCCATGGAGGGGCCGCTCACCTCGACCACGTCGGGGTCGATCTCGTCGAACGCGGCCACGACGCGCTCGAGCGTCGCGTTGGCCAGCTTGTCGAAGCGCTGCTCGTCGATCATGCGGCGGTTGTCCCCCGCGCCGGCGGTTGAGTCAAGGTCGGATGGGGGACG
>CAZMSZ010000274.1:0-10450 GCA_964569055.1 uncultured Planctomycetota bacterium
CGGCCGTACGGGGGTCCTGAAAAGAAGCGGCAAAGCGCTGGCTGACGCAGGGCTTGCGCGCGTGGAGCGGGTCCGCGGGGCGGTTGGCACCGTCCCTGCGACCGAGGCTCCCAACGCCCCTTCAGGAGCCCCCACCCATGACCCGCTTCCTCCTCTCGCTGAGCTGCGCCGCCGCCGTGGTGGCCTTCACCTCCCCCGCCCTGGCCCAGCCGGCCGACGGCCTCCCGCTGCCGGCCTCGCCGGCGCCCGTCACCAGCGCGACCTCCCCCTCGCCGAGCACGGCGCGCAAGCTGACCGACATCGGCCTCGCGATCGGGGACTACGTCTGGAGCCTGACCGAGGACTCCGAGGTGCGGGCCGACACCTGGCTCACCACGCGGCGCGGGCTCCAGTCGGGGGTCACGCTCCGCTTCATCAGCCGCGCGATCGACGCCGCCGTGGACGTGCCGGCCACCGACGGGGCCGCGAGCGGGCACCGGGTCCGGTTCGAGGACGTGATCGCCGGCCGCGTGCTGGTCGACGTGAAGCTCGACGCCCGCGAGCTCGCCGGCGTGAACGCGCGCGACGAGCTCGTCAGCCTCGGCTACAAGCTGGCGGACGACCCCAACGCCACGATCGTGCGGTTCGAGCTGCGCGGGTTCGAGGAGGAGGCGGTGAACGCGCGCGTCCGGCGCTACCGCCTGATCGCCCAGCCCGAGCCGTTCGCGATCGAGGCCGACGACCTCGCCGACTGGATCGGCGTCCGCTGGCGGGTGCGGGTCGGGATCGAGCACGCCCGCGTGAACGGCGAGGGCGCGCCGCGCCTGGTGTGGGGGAGCGAGACCGCGCTCCGCCTGGGCGAGTACCGCGAGGTGCACCTCACGGTCCACGTCGACTCCGAGATGGCGGTCGGGCTCAAGGACCTCAGCCCCTGGACGCCGAGCGCCGGCATGACCAACCGCGTGGACGTGTCGCTCGGCGCCGGCGACCGCTGGAGCGCCGGGCTGAGCGTGACCGACGAGCGCGAGGCCGAGACCTTCGGGGTCAAGACCTCGACCGACGTCCTGCGGCGCACCACCTACACGGCCGAGGCCAGCTTCCGGGTCGGCGCCGACGGGATCCGCCTGCGCCCGAGCATCAGCCTGATCAGCGTCAAGAACCGCCTCAACCCGAACCTGCCCTTCGACCAGACCCGCTTCCGCGCGGCGCTCCAGGCGGACCTCAACGAGTACTTCACCGTCGGCGCCGAGCTCCGCCGCGACCTCGACGGGCGCACCCGCCCCATGGTCACCGCCGGCGTGCGGATCCCGCTGCGGTAGCGCCGCGCGGCCCGAGCCCGTCGGAATGCCTGCGCCGCCGTCCCCCTGGGTGGGGTCGGCGGCGCGCGCCTCATTCCAGCCCCTCGTGCGCGACCCGGTCGCGGATCGCGCGCTCCTCGCGGCCGCGCCAGCGCTTGAGGGCGGCCGCGAACGCGCTCTCGCCCTGGATCATCTCGCGGGCGACCTGCGCGATCAGCTCGGCCGCGAAGCGGTCCTGGTTGCCGGCGGCGCTCTCGACCGGCGCGCGGGCGGAGTCGAGCACCTGGCGCGCGAGCTGGTAGCGCCGCGCGCCCTCGAGCTCGCCCGCGGTGGCGGCCGCCTCCTGCAGCAGCTCGATCTGGTCGTAGCTGTTGAGGTCGGCGAGCTGCGCCAGCGAGGCGCCGAAGTGCTCGCTCGCCGCCTGCAGGTCGCCGAGCGCCAGGGCCGCGCGCCCGCAGCGGATCAGGGTCCGGCAGAAGAAGTAGCGCCCCTCGGTCCGGGCCGGCCCCTCGCGCGCCTGGTCGAGCGCCGCGCGCGCCAGGCCCGCCACCCGCGCCACCAGCGCCGTGCCGCGCCGGATCTCGCCCAGCTCGGCCGCGCCGTCCACGCAGGCGTCGAGCGTCTCGAACAGCAGCCAGCTCGGCCCCTGCCGGCCGCGGGCCCCGGGCTGGCTGGCGACCTGGTAGTCGCGCATGGCGAGCTCGGCGGTCTCCTCGATCAGCTCGAACGAGGCCCGGCTGTCGCCCAGCTTGGAGGCCGCCAGCGCGGTCGCGAGCAGCAGCTCGTTGCGGAAGTAGACCCCCTCGTTGGCGTGGTCCTGGGCGCGGCGGTTCACCCCCTGCAGCAGCTCGAGCCCGCGCTGGCGCATGCCGAACGCGGGGACGAGCGTCACCAGGCGCGTCACCACGCGGTGCTTGCGCGTCGAGCGCTGCTGCGGGTCGGTCACCCCGTAGTCGTCGCCCCACGCGTCCCCGAGCGCGCGCTCGAGCAGCTCGGCGCCCCGCTCGCGCTCGCGCAGCTCCGCCAGGCGGCGCAGCCCGGCGATCCGCACCAGGCGCGCCTCGTACAGGCGCTGGCGGCCGATCAGCAGGCGGGCCAGCGCGTCGACCTCCTCCCAGGGCCCCGTCCGCAGGCCGCGCAGCGCGGCGAGCAGCGGCTGGATCGCGAACTCGTCGATCAGCTCGGGGGCGCCGCGCAGCACCTCGAGGATCGCCTCGGCCGCCTCGGACGGCACCGGCTCGCCGCCGCGGAACCGCTCCATGCACTCCATCACGTTCTGGACGTGCACCCGGTAGGCGTCCTCGGGGTGCGTGAAGTCGCGCAGCGCGTCGCGCGCGCGGCGCAGGTCCGCCGCGCCGAGCAGCCGGTCGGCGAGGTCGCGAGCCTCGGTCGCCAGGCCCAGGCGCTGCAGCGCGTCGGCCGCCTCGTGCAGGATCGTGGACTGGTCGTTGGGCGGCCGCCCCTCGATCACCTCGAGCGCTCGCCGCAGCAGGGGGTCGTCGCGACGCGGCGCCCCGACCCAGGCGTCGGCCAGCGCCCCCAGCCAGCTCACCACCGCCTTGCGGGCGTCGACCATCTCGGGGGTCGGCTGCGCCACCGCCCCGCTCGGGAGCAGGCGGGTCACCTGCTCGAGCGCGCGCTCCAGGTGCGCGCGCCCCTGGTCGCGCCCGCGCACGCGCTCCAGCACCGCGCCCACCCGCCCCACCGCTCGCGCCCGCCAGGCGTCGTGCGGCGGCACGCCCTGGCGGCTCGCCGCGAACCGCTCGGCCTCGGCCGCGGCGGCCAGCGCCGGCTCGCCCTGGCCCAGCTCGGCGAGCGCCCAGGCCACGTGCGCCAGCGCCTCCGCCCGCAGGGCCGGGTGGGCGAGGTAGGCGCAGAAGGCGCGGGCCTGCTCGAGGAACCCGAGCGCCTCGGCCGCGCCCGAGCCCGTGGCCGCCCGCTGCCCGAACTGCTCGAGCAGCAGGTGGCGCACGAACGGCGGCACCTCGCGCTCCTCGACCCCGCGCAGCACGAGGTCGGACAGGATCGCCTCGCGCTGCCGCTCGAGCTCGATCGCGTCGCCGGTCTCGCGCAGCATCAGCCACCACAGCAGCCAGCGGCTCTTCTTGCGCAGCCGGTCCTCGTGCTCGCGCAGCTCGCGGTAGACCGCCTCGGTCTCGCCGCGGTGCGCGTCGACGTCGTGGCCGCCACCGCCGCGGAACGCCAGCACGCGGCGGTAGAGGTCGTCGGTGTCCTGCGCCGCGGCGCCGCCGCTCCCCGCGGGCCCGAGCGTGCGCTCGAGCGCCTCGAGCGCCTCCTCGCCCTGCTCGCGCGGGAGCGTCCACACCGCGTTCTCGAGCGCCCGCAGCCCCTCCTCGCCCTCCCCATCGGCGAAGCACAGCCGGCTCAGCTCGAGCCACCCCTCGGGCGTGGCGGCGCCCAGGACGAGCTCGCGCTGCACGCGCTCGAGCTCGCGCCGCCGCGCGTCGTCCTGCGCGGGGCTGGCCTCGGGCCGCTCCTCCTCCTCGGCGGGCGGGCGGAACGGCTGCAGGAGCTTGTGGATCAGGCTCCCCTTGCGCTCGGGCGCGGGCGCCGGGCGCTCGGGCTCGGGGCGCGCGGGCTCCTTCTTCTTGGCGCGGGTCGCGCGCGCGGCCCGCGGCGCGGTGGGGACGAGGTCCTCCTCGGCGAACTCGCCGAGGTCGAACGGGGCGGCGCGCACCACCTCGGCCAGCGCGGCCGCGTCGCCCTCGAACACGAAGTCCACGATCCGCTCGATCGGCCCGAACGCCGCCTCGGGCAGCCGGGTCACCGCGATCGCGCGCGCATCCTCGCCCGGCGCCGAGTCGAGGATCGCGAGCTCGCCGGGCCGGAGCGCGAACGCGCGCGCGTAGCGCTCGCTCGACAGCGGCGGCGCGATCGTGCGCTCGCAGGGCACCAGCAGGTTCGGCAGGCCCGGCAAGGGCGCGTAGGCGCGCCCCGTCACGGGGAGCAGCTGGGGGGCCCGTCCCGCGAGCACCTCGCGCACCACGAACACCCGCTCGCCCCGCGCGTCGGCGGCGCACGCCACCATGAGGTTGCGGAGCTCCTCCTCCGGGGTGTGGGCGAGCAGCTCCTCGAGGCGCGCCCGCTGCGCGGCGGGCAGGATCCACAGCTCGGGGTCGCTCGGGGCCGTCCGCCCCTCGAGGCGCAGCGCCACCGCCACGCGCTCGGGCTCGGGGGCGGGCGTCAGCGCGTCGCTCGCGAAGCGGGTCGGGTCGAGCTCGAGGGCCTGCCCCACGTCGCTCAGCGCGCCGCGGGTCAGCGTGGCGTGGCCGCCGTCCTTGTCGATCAACAGGAGCAGCCCCTCGTCGGCGGGCTCGCTCAGCCAGGGCTCGAGCGGGTGGCGGTAGCCCCACTCCACGTACACCCGGCGCGCTCCGAACGGCCCCTCGAGGCGCCGGTAGACCCGCGCCTCGTCGGGGTGGTCCTCGAGCCAGCGCTCGAGCAGGAACCACGACGGCTCGGGCACCTCGAGCAGCACGCGGTCGCCCGCCGGCGTCGCGACCGGGGCGTAGCGCAGCTGGTCGCGCCCGAGCTCGAGGTGCTGCGTCACCAGGCGCGCGAACGCGGCCCCGGGGCGGACCAGGTAGATCACCTCGAGCTGGCCGGCGCTGCCGGGCGGCGGCGCGTCCCAGGGGATCGGCGGGAGGACGCGCGCCAGCTCGCGGGAGGCGGCGGCCTCGGTGACGTTGAACCGGGCCCGGCCGTCCTCCTGCAGCGTGAGCTCGCGCCGGGCCGCGTCGACCCGGGCCGCGGCCACCCGCGTGGTGCGCGAGCGGTCCTCGGGGAGGGCCAGCGCGTCGTCGGTGAACAGGAGCGCGCGCCGGGCCGGCCCCTGCTCGTCGGCGGGGACCAGGCGCATGGCCTCGCAGCTCGCCTCGGCCAGCTCGGGCTCGAGCAGGGCGGCGCCGCCGAGGTAGGCGGCGAGCGCGCGCTCGTCGTCGTAGAACAGGATCCGCGCCATTCTCGTCCCATGGCCGGTGCGTCGTCGGCCGATAGGACCAGTCTACTCGGCGCGCGCTGCGGTCGTCGCCCGTTACACTCGCGGCATGGCGAACGACGTGGCCAGGGGCGAGCTCGAGCGCAGAGTGGGGCCGGCCGGCTTCACGCGCGCGCTGCTCGAGCGCGGCGAGCGCCCGCTCGTGGCGCGCCCGATCAAGCGGCGCCGCGTCCCGGGCGGCGCGCCGCGCGTGCGCTGGATCGCCGAGGCGCTCAAGAAGGACGCGATCGGCTGGCTGTGCCGCGCCGGCGGCTGGCGGCGGCGGCAGGTCGTGGTGGGCGGGCGCCGGCGCGAGGCGCGGGTGTGGGACCGTCACGTGTTCCCGCGCCTGGGCGTGCGGTTCACCCCGGGGCCCCTGCGCTTGCTGGTGGCGGCCCTCGAGGCGGACCAGGGCGTGCCCGACCTCGACGAGGCCGGGCGGGCGCGGGTGGCCGAAGGGCTCACGGGGCCCGAGCCGGCCACGGGGGACCTGCTGGCGCTCCACCGGCTCGTGACGCAGCTCGAGCCGACCGGCCTGGCGCTGCGGACTTGCCCCGCGTGCGGCGCGCTGCTCGAGGCGGTCGAGCGCTCGCCCCAGCCGACGCCGCCCGCGCCGAAGACGCGGGCGGGCGCCAAGGGGCGCGCCGGCGGGCGGCGCGAGGCGGGGCGCGAGCGGGAGGGCCGCACGCGCTGCGCCCGCTGCGACGCGCTGGTCGAGCCCGCGGACGAGGCCGGGCGAGCGACGCGAGCGCGCTGGGAGGCGCTCGTCCCGCTCAGCCCCCTGACGCTCCTCACCCGGCCCGCCCTGGCCGGCGCGCACCCGGCGCTGCAGGACGACGCCGCCCTCGACGCCGCCCTCGCCCCGCTGCTGCGCGGCGACCGCGCCGTCCTCCTCAGCTACCTCGACGAGGTCCTCGCCGCCGCCTGGATCGAGGAGGAGCGGCGGCGCCTGCGGGCGCCGGTCGCCCAGGCGCAGCAGGGCTACGCCGCGACCACGCGCGCGCTGACGGCCCTGGTCGGGGGGACGCGCGCGCGGCCCGACGCGCTCCGCCCCTTGATCGCGTTCTTCCACCGCTACACGCTGCGCGTGTTCGGCGGGCGCGCCCCGGTGACCGCCGCCCTGCGGGAGCGCGCGCAGGCGTTCGACCGCGCGTCGGAGCGCGAGGCGTTCTTGCGCCAGGCGGCGGCCCTGTTCGCGCTCGGCGCGGCCGTGACCGAGGTCGCCGAGCGCGCGCTCGCGACCCCGTTCGTGGACCGGACCGAGGAGGAGAAGGTGCTCCTCGCCGAGTTCCACGAGCGGTTCAGCGCGGTCGGCCCCGAGGTCGAGGCGATCCGCCGCGAGCTCGCGGGCGAGATCGGCTGAGGTGCCCGGGCCCGCGCCCGACGGCCCCTCGCCGCGCGCCGAGCGGATCGCGGGCTCGCTCCTCGGCCTCGCGGTCGGCGACGCGATCGGGCTCCCGCGCGAGAACCTCTCGCCCCGCCGCGCGGCGCGCCTGTTCGGGCCGCCGCCGTTCGAGCACCGGCTGCTCCTCGGCCGCGGGCTGGTGTCGGACGACACCGAGCACGCGTGTATGGTGGGCCAGGCGCTCCTGGCCTCGGGGGGCGACCCCGCGCGGTTCGCGCGCTCGCTCGCCTGGCGCCTGCGCGGCTGGCTGCTCGCGCTGCCCGCGGGGGTGGGCTTCGCCACCCTGCGCGCCTGCCTCAAGCTGTGGCTCGGCTTCCCGCCCGAGCGCAGCGGCGTGCGCTCGGCGGGGAACGGCCCGGTCATGCGGGCGCCGCTCCTCGGCGTGGTGCTGGCCGACGACCCCGCGCGGCTGCGCGCGGCGGTGCGCGCCTCGACCCGGCTGACCCACACCGACCCGCGCGCGGAGGAGGGCGCGTGGGTGGTGGCGCTCGCGGCCCGGCGCGCCGCGCTGAGCCCGCCCGGGGCGCTCGACCCGCAGGCGCTCCTGCGCGAGCTGACGGCGGAGGCCGCGGGGGACGAGCTGCGCGGGCACCTCGAGCGGGCCGCGGTCATGCTGCGCGACGGCGCGCCGCCCGCGGCCTTCGCCGCCGCGCTGGGGCTCGCGCGCGGCGTGACCGGCTACGTGAACCACACGGTGCCCGTCGCGCTGTACGCCTGGCTGCGCGCGCCGGGCGACCTGCGCGCTGCGGTGGAGGGGGCGGTGGCCCTGGGAGGCGACGCCGACACCGTGGGCGCGATCACCGGCGGCCTGGCGGGCGCGGCGGTCGGACGCGGCGGGATCCCGTCGAGCTGGATCGACGGGCTGGTCGAGTGGCCGCGCTCGGTCGCGTGGCTGGAGCGGCTGGCGGCCGCGCTGACGACGCGCTTCGCGTCGGGTGGCGCCTCGCCGCCGAGCGCGGCGGCGCCGCTCCCGCTGGCCTGGCCGCTCCTGCCGCTGCGGAACCTGGCGTTCCTCCTGGTGGTCTTGCTCCACGGCTTTCGGCGGCTGCTCCCGCCCTACTGACCGTGCGTTCGGCTGTGGCGGATGGCCTGGCGATGCGCCGCGCGCGGGGGCGAGTCGTTCGGACCCGGTTCGGTCCTGTCGGCGCGGGCGATGGGCGCGATGGACGGCGTCTCGGTCGGGCTAAGTCCTTGTCAAGGACCACATGGAGGGACCGGGGGCTGTCGGAGTCGTGGGCTAACTTTGGGGCAACACATGACCGCGCCGCCCCCCACCACGCTCGCCGCCGAACCGTCCGAGGAGGCCCGCCTCCACGCCTCGGAGCGGAGCCGCGGGCTCGCCCCCGAGTCCGGCCGGCGCGCCGCGTCCGCCGCGCTCCTCGCGCGCCGGACCGTCGCCCGCCCGCCCCAGCCCGTGGAGGCGCTGACGCTCGCGCGCCTGCTGCGGCCGAGCGAGCACTGGCGGCTGTACCCCGACCTGCGGGAGGGCGCGCGGTTCATCGACATCGAGACGCTCGGCCTCGCCCCCACCGACCCGATCACGCTGGTCGGGATCAGCGACGGCTACTTCTCGACCGTCCTGGTGCGCGGGCGCGACCTGACGCGCGAGCGGCTGTGGGAGGCGCTGGCCGACGCGCGCCTGCTCGTGACGTTCTGCGGGGCGACCTTCGACGTCCCGCGCCTGCGCGCCGCGTTCCCGGGCCTACCCGCCTGGGACCTGCCCCACGTCGACCTCGCGGTGCTCGGGCGGCGAGTCGGCCTGCGCGGCGGGCTCAAGGCCGTGGAGCGTCAGCTCGGGCGGCGCCGTCCCCAAGGCCTGCGCGACCTCGCCGGCGCCGACGCGGTCCGGCTGTGGGAGGCCTACCAGGCGGGCGACCGGGCCGCGCTCACGCGCCTGACGCAGTACTGTCGCGCCGACACCGAGGCGCTCCAGGCGATCGCGCCCCGGATCTACGAGCGCCTGGCCGAGCAGTCGGGCGAGAGCGAGCCCGGCTGGTTGCGCGGCTCCGGTCGAGAGTAGCAGCGCCTCAGGCCCGCTGTCTTGCCTTCACGCCCACGACCCGCGCCTCGTGGCGCCCAGACTCGAGCCAGCCCTCCTCGGCCGAGCGTAGCTCCAACCCGACCACCAGGCGCTGTAGCTCGCCCTCCTCGAGCAGGAACCGCGCGCTCGGGTGGGCGTGCCGCTCGAGGTTGCGGCGGGTGGGGTGGCACACCACGAGCATGCCGCCCGCCGCCAGCGCGGCGGGGAAGCTCGAGAACAGCTCGCGCTGCAGGTAGTGGAACACCACGATCAGGTCCCAAGGCCCCGGCGGGAGCGGCGCCTGCTCGAGGTCGACCGCGCGCGTCGCCAGCGGGAGCCCCGCGCGCCGCGCGTGCGCCTCGCCGGTCGCGAGGGCCACGGGCGACACGTCGCACAGGGTGACGTCGAGCCCGCGCGCCGCGAGGTAGAGCGCGTGCCGTCCCGATCCGCCCGCCACGTCGAGCGCCCGCCCGGCGCGCGGCAGGTCGAGGCCGACCAGCCAGGGCTCGGGGGCGGCGAGCGCCTCGCCCCGCTCGCGCCAGCGCGCGTCCCAGCGCTCGCGATCGGCGTCGGCCACCCCTCAGGCCTCCCCGCCGCTCGCGGGCGCTTCGATCGCGGCGATCGCCGCGCTCGCCGCCGACCTGACGACGCGCGGCTCCCGCTCGCGCGCCGCGACCGCGCGCAACGCGGGCAGCGCCGGGGCCGCAGCCGCTCCGATCCGCTCCAGCGCGCGCGCCGCATCCCAGCGGAGCGACCAATCGGGCTCCGCGAGCGCCGTGACCAGGGCCGGCAGCGCCGCGGACCCGAGCGCCCCGAGCGCCTCGATCGCGGCCTCGCGCACCCAGCCGCCGCCGAGCTGGGCCACGAGGGCCGGGACCGCCGGGGCCGCGCCGCCGCCGAGCCGGCCGAGGGCGGCCGCGCACCTCCTGCGCAAGGGCGCGGTCATGTGGGGTGGGCGGCCCGGGTACTCCTCGCGCTCGAGGCCGCGGACCACGGCCGGCCAGGCCGCGGCCGCGGGCGCGCCCAGCAAGCCCGCCGCGACCGCCGCCACCTCGAGGAGCGCGGGGTCGTGCTCCGCGGCCTCCAACGCCTCGAGCACCGGCCCGACGGCCGCGGGCCCGATCCGCCCCAGCGCGCGCGCCGCGTGCGGCGAGCCGGCCCGCAGCGCGCGCGCGAGCGCCGGGACCGCGCTCGCGGCGGCGGCCCCGAGGCGACCCAGCCGCCAGGCGGCGCGCCGCGCCGCCACCGGGTCGTCGCCCTCGAGGCGCGCGATCAGCTCGGCGACGCTCGCCTCGCGCAGGCCCGTGCCCGCCAGCAGCGCTTCGAGCTCGCGCTCGAGCCGCTCGTGCGGCGCGAACGGGACGTCATGCACGATCCGCTCCAGCCAGGCCGCGGCGTTCTCCGGCGTGAGCCGCTCGATCGACTCGTCGGTGTAGCCGTACCCCACGCCCGCCTCCGAGTCGTGGTCGTACACGTAGCGGTAGAGCGCGCCGCACTCCGGACAGCGGCGGAGCTGCGCCGGCCAGCGCAGCCCGTACAGCGGCTCGAGCCGCTCCACCTCGTCGGGCAGCCGCTCGGCGGTGTGGAGCCGCTCGACCATCGCGTAGTCGGGGATCGCCCGGCAGATCGAACAGTCGGCGGCGCCGGACATGGCAGGAGCATGCCGAGGTAGGGAGGAGCTTGCAACGGAGGTCGGAGGCGGAGGCGGAGGCGGAGTCGGAGTCGGAATCGGAATCGGAATCGGATTCGGA
>CAZMSZ010000275.1:0-10421 GCA_964569055.1 uncultured Planctomycetota bacterium
TGGGCCCCGGGCGATCCGAGGGTGAGAGAGCGCCGCTTGGACGGTGGGCCCCGGGCGATCCAAGCGTGAGAGAGGTCCGCTTGGACGATCGGGCCCGGGCGAAGGGTGCGGGAGGCGCCTGGGTGGGGGTGGTTGCAAGGGCGCGCGCGTCCCTTAACATGTCGGGCCCTAGCCCTCGAACTGGAGGAAACCCATGAAGCGTCGGCACTTCCTTGCCTTGGCGGCGGTCTCGCTCGTGGCCGCGGGGTGTCCGCAGGGAGGGGGCTCGGGCGGGGGCGGGAACGTCTACACGATCGCGGTGGCGGCGCCGTTCACCGGGAAGAACGCGGCGTTCGGCGAGCAGATCAAGCTCGCGACCGAGCTCAAGCTCGAGGAGGTCAACGCGGCGGGGGGGATCAACGGCAAGAAGGTCGTCGCGATCTACGAGGACGACCGCGGCGACACGAGCGAGGCGGCGAACGTCTCGCGCAAGCTCGCCTCCAACCCCGACGTGCTGCTCGTGATCGGGCACTTCAACTCGACCTGCAGCATCGCCGCGAAGGAGGAGTACAACCGCAAGGGCGTGGTCCAGTTCTCGCCCGGCTCGACCAACGTCAACGTCTGCAAGGGTAGCCCCTGGACGTTCCGCAACCTGTACCGCGACGACTACCAGGGCACGTTCCTGGCCCGCTACGCGGCGCAGGCGCTCGACGCCAAGAAGGCGGCCGTGTTCTACGAGAACGACGACTACGGCAAGGGGCTGATGGAGGCCTTCGTCAAGGAGGCCGCCGAGCAGAAGCTCGAGGTGATCTCGCCGATCTCGTTCGTGGGCGAGCGGACGCAGGACTTCAAGCCGCTGGTGGAGCAGGTCAAGGACGAGGCGCCCGACGTGATCTTCGTGTCGGGGCTCTACAACGAGGCGGCGCTGATCACCAAGACGGCGCGCAAGGACCTCGGCATGGACGTGCCGGTGCTCGCGGGCGACGGGGTGATGAGTGAGGAGTTCATCCGTACGGCCGGGGACGCCGCCGAGGGGGCGCTCGTCACCACGCCGTTCCTGTTCGAGGCGGCCGTCGACAACCCCGCCGCCAAGGAGTTCTTCGAGAAGTTCCGCCAGCGGAACCAGAAGGACCCCGACACCTGGGCCGCGCTGACCTACGACGCGGTCGGGATGGCGCTCCAGGCGATCGCCGAGGCCGGGCCCGACCGGGCGGCGATCCGCGACTGGCTGGCGGGCCGCACGAGCAAGGAGAAGGCCTACTCGGGGGTCACCGGGCTGACGTTCTTCGACGCCGAGGGCGACTGCTTCAGCAAGGGGGCGCACGTGGCCGTCGTACGGGGCGGCAAGTTCGTGGCGGCCGAGAAGCAGCTGTCCGAGTAGCGGCGCAGGCGCCGTGATCGAGCTCCTCGACGGCATCCTCTCCTGGGGCACGCTGTTCAACGCGATCACGCTGGGGGCGATCTACGCCCTCATCGCGGTCGGCTACACGATGGTCTACGGGATCATCCAGCTGATCAACTTCGCCCACGGCGAGGTGTTCATGCTGGGGACGTACGCCGGGCTGCTGCTGGTGGCCCAGGCGAACGTGCCGCTCGCGGGGGCGATCCTGCTCGCCATGCTGCTGTGCGGCGTGCTCGGCGCGGTGATCGACTTCACCGCCTACCTGCCGCTCCGCCGCGTGCACCCGCTCCCCGACGGGATCTCGATCGCCGGCCTGGTCGGGGTGGGGGTGCTCACGATCGCCTACTTCGAGGCGGTGAACCGCTCGCTCGACGGGCTGTCGCTGGCGCTCGCCGCGCTGGTGGGGGTGATCCCCCTGGCCCTGTTCGCGGCGGCCGTGCTGGGCCTGTTGGGGCGCCTCGGCCGGCCCAAGGCGAACGTCACCTCCGACCGCCTCTCGGCCCTGATCACCGCCATCGGGATCTCGCTCACGCTCCAGACCGTCGCCCGCCTCCTGTTCGGGGCCGACTTCGAGCACTTCCCCGACTGGACGCTGCCGATCTTCCTCGACATGACCGTGCTCGAGGCCGGCGGGGCCGCCCTCAAGGGGAAGGAGGTCGTGACCTGGGCCGCGGCGCTGGTGCTGATGGGCGGGCTCAACTACATGGTGGCCCGGACGAAGATCGGCAAGGCCATGCGCGCCTGCGCCCAGGACAAGGCGACCGCCTCGCTGATGGGCATCAACGTCAACTACGTGATCGCGATCACGTTCATGGTCGGGTCGGCGCTGGCGGCGGTGGCCGGGATCCTCTACGCGATCAAGGTCGGCGGGAACATCTACTTCCGCATGGGCTACACCCCGGGGGTGATCGCGTTCGCGGCCGCGGTCCTGGGCGGGATCGGCAGCATCCGCGGGGCGGTCGCCGGCGGGTTCCTGATCGGGATCACCCAGGCGATCGGGCAGGTCGTCAAGGCCGAGTACGACTTCGCCTTCGCGTTCGGCCTGATGATCCTGGTCATCCTGTTCCGTCCCTGGGGCCTGTTCGGCAAGGCGCAGGCGGCGCGCGCGTGACCTCGAAGCTGCGAATCCTCCCGCTCGGTGAGCTCGTTGCCCAGCGCGCCTGGGGCCAGCTCGTCACGATCGCGCTGGTGGCCCTGGCGCTGATCGGCCTCCCCCTCGCGCTCGGGTTCGACCACCGCGTGACCAACGTCGCCGTGTTCGCAGCGATCTACGCGACCATGGCGCTCGGCCTCAACGTGGTCGTGGGCCAGGTGGGCCTGCTCGACCTCGGCTACGTCACCTTCCTCGCCACCGGCGCGATCGTGACGTTCGTGGCGCTCCTCGTGGAGGTCGTCCCCGCCGACGTCGCCCCGGAGGTCGCGGCGCGGCTCGGGGTCGTGCCGGGCGACCTGATCCTCCCCGTCGGCGGGCTGGAGTCGCTCGGCGGGCCACGGCCGTTCGACTTCCCCGGGAGCTACCTGGTCATCATCCTGCTCGCGGGCGTCCTGTGCGCGCTGATCGGCGTGCTGCGCGGGATCCCCACCCTGCGGCTGACGGGCGACTACTACGCCATCGTGACGCTGGGGATCGCCGAGATCGTGTTCTTGATCTACCTCAACACGGCGAGCCTGACCGGCGGCGCCTACGGCATGAAGCTGAGCGCCGCGACCCGCCCGGTGCTGTTCGAGCGGCTGTACTGGGACTCCGCCGCCTTCTACTACCTGGTGCTGTTCGCCCTCGGGCTGACGTTGCTGGTGCTGTTCCGCCTCGACCACTCCCGGATCGGGCGGGCCTGGGCGGCGATCCGGCTGGACGAGGTGGCGGCGCGAGCGTGCGGCGTCGACGTGGCGCGCGAGAAGATGGTCGCGTTCGCCATCAGCGGCTTCTTCGGCGGGGTCGGCGGCGCGCTGTTCGCCGTGTGGCTCGGGACGGTCGCGGTCAAGGCGCTCGACATCTGGCAGTCGGTCCTGATCCTGTGCGCCGTGGTCCTGGGCGGCATGGGCTCGCTGCGGGGCGTCCTGCTCGGCTCGGTGATCCTGTTCTCGCTGCGCGAGGTCCTGCGCGAGGACGTGACCCTCGGCAGCGCGCTCGGGTTCGCGCTCCTGGTCGCGGCCGCCTGCGCCTGGGCCCTCGCGCCCGCGCGCTTCGGGCCCAAGCTCAAGGCCGCCGTGGCCGGCGCCCTCGCCGCCGCGGGCGTGCTCCTCCTGTGGCTCGGCCCCGCGCGCCCGCGGTTCGGGATCCCGCCGGAGGCGAGCTTCCTGGTCTACGGGCTGCTCCTGGTCGTGGTGATGCGCTTCCGGCCCCAGGGGCTCCTGCCCCGCGGCGCTGGGGAGTCGACGCCGGTCACGGCGGGCGAGGAGGCCGAGCTGCGCGCGGCGGCCCCGCGGCTGTTCGCGCTGGGAGAGCCGCGTGAGTAGCGGCGAGGTGCTCCTCGAGGTGCGCGGCCTGTGCCGCTCGTTCGGCGGGGTGCGGGCCGCCCACGACATCTCGCTCGAGGTGCGGCGCGGCCGGATCACGAGCCTGATCGGCCCCAACGGCGCCGGCAAGACCACGGTGTTCAACGCGATCACCGGGGTGTTCCCGCCCAGCTCGGGCGAGCTCGCCGTCCACCACCCCGAGCTGGGGCGGCGCTCGCTCGCCGGCCTGCGCCCCGACCAGATCTGCGCGCTGGGCCTGGCGCGGACCTTCCAGAACATCCGGCTGTTCCCCGACCTGCCCGTGATCGACAACGTCAAGGTGGGCCTGCACCCGCGCACACGCAGCGGGGTGTTCGCCTCGATCCTCCGCCTCCCCGCCATGCTCATGGAGGCCGACGAGATCCACGCCGCCGCGCTGCGCTACCTCGACTTCGTGGGGCTCGGCGCGCGCGCCCACGAGCTGGCCACCAACCTGGCCTACGGCGAGCAGCGGCTGCTCGAGATCGCCCGCGCCCTCGCCACCCACCCGCAGCTGGTGCTGCTCGACGAGCCGGCGGCCGGCATGAACCCCGCCGAGACCGGCGCGCTGATGGACCTGATCCGCAAGATCTGCCGCTGCGGCGGGACGGTGCTCCTGATCGAGCACGACATGAAGCTGGTCATGAGCATCTCGGACTACGTGTACGTCATGGACCACGGCGAGCTGATCAGCCAGGGCCCGCCGGCGGCCGTCCAGGCGGACCCCAAGGTGATCGAGGCCTACCTCGGTGTGCAGGAGGACGCGCCGGCCCCCGGCGCGGAGGGCGAGGCGGCGAGCCCGAGCGAGGAGGCGTCCTCGTGAGCGAGGTCTTGCTGGCGCTCGAGGAGGTCCGCGCGGGCTACGGCCCGCTCGAGGTGCTCAAGGGGGTCTCGCTCGAGGTCCGCCGCGGCGAGATCGTCACCCTGATCGGCGCGAACGGCGCCGGCAAGACGACCACCCTCAACACGATCTCCGGCCTGATCCGCACGCGCGCCGGCAGCATCCGCCTGGACGGTGAGGAGATCTCGACCCTGCAGCCGAGCGAGATCGTGGCGCGCGGCGTGGCGCAGTCGCCCGAGGGGCGGCGGCTGTTCTCGGAGATGACGGTGCTCGAGAACCTCGAGCTGGGCGCCTACCTGCGCCGGGACGCCGCCGCGGTGGCCGCGGACATCGAGGAGATGTACGCCATGTTCCCGCGGCTGGCCGAGCGGCGCGAGCAGCGCGCGGGGAGCCTCTCGGGCGGCGAGCAGCAGATGGTCGCGATCGCGCGGGCGCTGATGGCGCGCCCGCGCCTGCTGCTGCTCGACGAGCCGTCCCTCGGCCTGGCGCCGCTGATCTGCCAGCAGATCTTCCGCACCGTGCGCGAGCTCAACGCGCGCGAAGGGACGACCGTGTTCATCGTCGAGCAGAACGCCCACGCGGCGCTCGAGCTGGCCCACCGCGCCTACGTCATGGAGACGGGCTCGGTCACCATGTCGGGCGACGCCAAGGAGCTGCGCGACGACCCGCGGGTCAAGGCGGCCTACCTGGGCGAGTAGCGCTGAGCGCCGCGTAAGCGGGGCTCGCCGCGCCAGTTGGCGCTCGAACCCGGGGTCCGCGCCGCCCCCGTGCGCCGCGCGAGCAGCAGGTTCCCGGTTGACCTCGCCGGCGCGATCCCAAGAATGGGGCTCGCCTCGGTCAGGAGGTCCTCCATGTTCGCGCTCCGCGTCACCCTGCCGCTCGCCGCCGCCCTGTTCGCCGCGTGCCCCACCTTCGCCGCGCCCGAGGGCCCACCCTTCTACGACAGGCAGCGCAGCCTCGAGAAGCAGCGCGAGGCCGCCAAGGCGGCCGTAGACGAGGCGCGCAGCGCCGGGCCCGAGGTGGCGCGCTACTTCGCCGACCCCAGCGTGCAGGTGCGCGACGAGGTGTTCGAGGCGCTCGTGGCGCGCGGAAGCGAGGAGCTGCTCGGTGAGCTCGAGCGCCTGCTCGAGCACAAGGACCCGTTCGTGGCGGCGACGGTGGCCGAGCTGTACGGCCAGTGTCGCTACGCGCCCGGGCGCGAGGCGCTGGAGCGACGCGGGCTGCGGGCGCGCGACGAGCAGGTCGTGCTCGAGAGCATTTGGGCGCTCGAGGCGATCGCCGACCCCGCCGCGGCGCCCGCCCTGGAGAAGGCGTTCGAGCGGAGGAGGTCTCCGTTCCGCGTGCGCGGCGACGCCCTGATCGCGCTGGCGGCGCTCGATCCCGAGCGCGCCCGGCCGCACGTCCAGGAGGCGCTCGAGGACGACCCGCCGCTGCAGGTCGCGGGCCTCGAGGCGCTCCGCCGGATCGATGGCCGGGCCGCGGCGGCCGCGGCGGTCGACGTGGTGGCCGCGCCGCCCATGAAGGAGAAGCTGCGCGGGTGGGAGGCGCGGGTGCTGTTCGCGGCGCTCGACGCGCTGGCTGGTTGGCGCGAGCGCGCCGCGGACCGCGACCTCGCCGTCCGCGGGGTCGACGCGTTGATCGCGCGCCTCGAGCGCGCCGAGGGCCTGTCGCGCTACCGCGTGGCGCTCGCGCTGGCCGACCTCACGGGCGAGCCGCTCGGCGACGACGTCGAGATCTGGCGCGGCTGGTGGAAGCCGCGCCGCGAGCGGTTCACGCCGCCCGAGCCCGCCGCGGCCGCGCCGCCCGAGCGCGCCAAGGGCAAGGGGAAGCGCAAGGACGAGGGGGACGCGGCCGAGGGGGAGGGGCGCAAGGGCCCGCTCACCGGCGACGGGGCGCGCACCCGGGTCCGGTTCCACGGGATCCCGATCCGCTCCAACCGGCTGCTGTTCGCGCAGGACATCTCGGGCGGGATGCGCAATCCGCTCGAGCGCGACGAGGCCGACTCGCCCTCCAAGCTCGAGTTCAGCAACCGCGAGCTGAAGCGGGTCCTCGGCGCGCTCGGCGACGACGTCCACGCCAACGTGGCGTTCTTCGCCACCAAGTACGAGCTGACCGCCGACCGCTTGCTCCCGGTCGCCAAGGTCCGCGCGCAGCTGATCGAGTTCGTGGGGCAGAAGGCGGTGATCCCCGACGGCACCGGCATGAGCCGCTCCAACCTCTACGACACCCTGGCGGTGGCGCTCGCGGACCCCGAGATCGACACCATCTTCTTCCTGTCGGAGGGCGGCCCCACGGAGGGGCGCTACCTGGAGACGGAGCGGTTCATGCGCCACCTGCGGCTCGTCAACCGCTACAGCCGGGTGCAGGTCCACTGCCTGCAGGTGACCACCAGCAAGCCCGGGGAGCGGTTCTTGCGCCGGCTGGCGGCCGAGACCGGCGGCGAGTTCTACGACCTCGACGCGATCAAGCGGGCCCACGGCTTGTGAGAGCGCAGCGAGCGGTCATCATGGGCAGGGCAGGCCCCCCGGGCGCCGGTTAGGCGCTCGCCTGGGCGCAGCGCGTCCGGGGCCTGGCGGTTGAAGGAGCCGGGGCGGCCTGCTATAGCTCAGCCCCCCGGGGCTCTCCCGGGAGTGCAAGCACGGAGCGCCGGAGCGGACGTGGTCAGCAAGAAGAAGACGACCAGCGACGAGACCTCGAACAAGGCGCCCAAGAAGAAGGCGACCAAGAAGAAGGCCGCCAACACGGCCCCCGCCGCGGGCGGCGAGGCCGACGGCGAGGGCGAGGAGGCCGTTCCCAAGAAGAAGGCCACCAAGAAGAAGGCCGCCAAGAAGAAGGCCACCAAGAAGAAGACCGCCAAGAAGCAGGCCTCGGCCGACGAGGGCGAGGACGAGGACGAGGCGGCGCCCGTCAAGGGCGGCAAGGCGGCCAAGGACGGCACGGCGCTGGTGGTGGTGGAGTCGCCCGCCAAGGCCAAGACGATCAACAAGTTCCTGGGGAAGGGCTACAAGGTCATGGCCAGCAAGGGCCACGTCCGCGACCTCCCCAAGAGCGACCTCGGGGTCGACATCGACCACGGCTTCGAGCCGCTCTACGAGCCGCTCGCCGAGAAGCGCAGCACGATCGCCGACCTGCGCAAGGCGGCCAAGGGCGCGCGCACGATCTACCTCGCCTGCGATATGGACCGCGAGGGAGAGGCGATCGCCTGGCACGTGAGCGAGCTGCTCAAGGGCAAGGACAAGCGCATGCTGCGGGTGGTCTTCAACCAGATCACCGAGGCGGCGATCCGCGCGGCGTTCGAGCACCCGGCGCAGCTCGACATGAACAAGGTCAACGCCCAGCAGGCGCGCCGGATCCTGGACCGGATCGTGGGCTACAAGCTCTCGCAGCTGCTGTGGAAGAAGGTCCGCCGGGGCCTGAGCGCGGGCCGGGTCCAGTCGGTCGCGGTCAAGATGGTCGTCGAGCGCGAGGAGGAGATCCAGGCGTTCGTCCCGGTGGAGTACTGGGACTTCGGCGCGCGCCTCGACTCCAGCCGCCTGCGCGCCGGCGCGCCCGAGCCGCCCGTCCCGGCCGACCTC
Source organism: uncultured Planctomycetota bacterium (assembly GCA_964569055.1). Classification (GTDB taxonomy): domain Bacteria; phylum Planctomycetota; class J058; order J058; family J058; genus JAWLGW01. The sequence continues at coordinate 8,273 of CAZMSZ010000275.1, forward strand.
CCCGAGGGCGAGCAGCCCCCGCTGCCGGCCTGGCGCTTCGAGGCGTCCATGGTGCAGGCGCGCGGGCAGAAGCTCGACCCGGCCGGCTTCCGGATCGCGGACCGCGAGCAGGCCGAGGCGCTCGTGGCCGAGCTCGAGCGCGCCACGTTCACCGTGGACAAGGTGGACGAGAAGGAGACCCGCCGCCGGCCCCGGCCGCCCTTCAAGACCTCCGACCTGCAGCAGGCCGCCTCGACCCGCCTCGGCTTCTCCGGCAAGAAGACCATGACCCTGGCGCAGGGCCTGTACGAGGGCGTGGAGCTCGGCGGCGAGGGCGCCGTCGGCTTGATCACGTACATGCGCACCGACTCGTTCAACCTCGCGCCCGAGGCCATCGAGGAGGCGCGCGTGTTCATCGCGCAGCGCTACGGGGATGCCTATCTGCCGGCGAAGCCCCAGACCTACAAGCAAGGCAAGCAGAAGGTCCAGGCGCAGGAGGCGCACGAGGCGATCCGCCCCACCTACGTCGAGCGCACGCCCGAGTCGCTCGAGCCGTTCCTCTCGCCCGATCAGCTCAAGCTGTACCGCCTGATCTGGGAGCGCTTCGTGGCCTGCCAAATGGAGCCGGCCCGCTTCAACAGCCTCACCGTCGACGTCGGCGCCCGCTCCGACGCGAGCGCTGGCGAGCCGCTCGCCGTGTTCCGCGCCAGCGGCCGCACCCTGCTGTTCGACGGCTTCCTCCGCGTGGCGGGCGGCGAGCTCACCGACCGGTTGCTCCCGCCCCTCGAGCAAGGCGAGGCGCTGGCGCTGGTGCCGCCGCTTCAGGCCGAGCAGAAGTTCACCCGGCCGCCGGCGCGCTACAACGAGGCCAGCCTCATCAAGAAGCTCGAGGACGAAGGGATCGGGCGCCCGTCCACGTACGCCGCGATCATCTCGACCATCCAGGACCGGGGCTACGTCCGCCAGGAGAACCGCGCGCTGCACGCCACGACCAAGGGGATCGTGGTCACACACAAGCTCGAGGAGTTCTTCGGCGACATCATGGGCTACGCCTACACCCGCGACCTCGAGCGCGACCTCGACCGGGTGGAGGCCGCCTGGGACGAGGAGGACAACGTCCTCCCCGCGCTCGACTGGCGCGACCTGCTCGACCGCTTCTACCGCGACTTCTCCAAGGACCTCGCCAAGGCGACCGCGGAGATGACGCACGTCAACGACTCGCGCGAGGAGACCGAGTTCCCCTGCCCGACCTGCGGCAAGCGGATGCAGAAGCTCTACAACACCCGGGAGTTCACCCAGTTCCTCGGCTGCCCCGACTACCCCGAGTGCAAGACGACCGTCCCGCTCGACGAGGAGGGCAACCCGCTGCCCGAGGAGGAGAGCGAGTTCACCTGCCCCAAGTGCGAGCGGAAGCTCGTGCTCAAGAGCGGGCGCCGCGGCCGGTTCTTCGCCTGCTCGGGCTACCCCGACTGCAGCCAGACCTTCGACGTGGGCGAGGACGGCGCGCCCGCGCCGCGGCCCGAGATCGAGGCCGACTGCCCCGAGTGCGAGACCCCCATGGTCGTGCGCGCCGGGCGCCGCGGCCAGTTCCTGGGCTGCCCGCGCTACCCCGACTGCACCGGCACGCTCCCCCTGATCCAGCGCGCCGATGGCGGCTGGGAGGTGGGCGAGAAGGGGCAGCGGGCCGACCTCCCCAAGGTCGACGTGAAGTGCGAGCGCTGCGGCAGCCCCATGGGGATCAAGTTCTCCCGACGGGGCCCGTTCCTGGGCTGCACCGCCTACCCCAAGTGCAAGGGGACCGCGCAGCTCCCCAAGGACATCGAGCTGCCCAAGAAGAAGGAGCCCGAGCCCTACGGCGAGGACTGCGACCAGTGCGGCAAGCCGCTCCTGGTCCGCCAGGGCCGCCGCGGCCCCTTCGTCGCCTGCTCCGGCTACCCGGCCTGCCGCAACACCAAGGACTTCGTCGCTCGGTAATTCTCGGCTCGGTGATTCTCGGCTGGTTCGGTGTGAACAGCCAGGTGTTGCGGAGGGCGCCGAGAATCACCGACTGGGGGCGGGTTGTGTAGGGCGGACGGTCGCTCGCGCGAGGATGATTGGTTGAGTCGCCAGGGGACGTGGGGAGAGCCACGTGCCCGGAGGGCGGGTCGTGTGAGGCGGACCGTCGCTCGCG
>CAZMSZ010000276.1:0-7343 GCA_964569055.1 uncultured Planctomycetota bacterium
TCGGCGCCGAGACCGGCCTGCATGCGCTTCGCTTGCTGGGCAGCGGTCTGTTCGACGCGCATCCGCGCCTCACGCTCATCCTCGGCCATCTGGGCGAGAACCTGACCGTCACGCTCTACCGCACCGACCAGCGCATCGCCTGGTCGCCCATGGGCTACCCGGCCAAACGCAAGATCTCGGAATATTTCCAGGACAATGTCTACGTCACGACGGCGGGCAATTTCCGCACCCAGTCGCTGGTCGCCGCGATGAGCGAGATCGGCGTCGACCGGATTCTCTTCTCGACAGACTACCCCTTCGAGCAGGTCGCCGAGGCCGCGGAATGGTTCGACCGCGCCTCGATCGGCGAGGCCGACCGCCGCAAGATCGGCCGCACCAACGCCCTGAAGCTGTTCAAGCTCGACGCGTGACTTGAACTATTGATCGCGCTGCTCCAGCCCATCGGTGATGTCGTAATAGTCGCCCTTGTCGGCGACGAAGATGTGGCCGCTGGTCCGGAGACCGGTCGGCTGGTCGAGCGCGCCGGCCGCGATGCCGATCTCGGCCTCGTCCAGTGCCTGCCAGAACAGGCTCGAGCCGCAGTCCCGGCAGAAGCCCCGCCGCGCCTTCTCGGACGATGCGTACCAGGCGAGTCCCCGCTCCTCGGTGAGGCGGAAGGCCTCCGTGGCGACGGTGACATAGGCGCCGTGATGGCCGTGGAAGCGCCGGCACTGGCCGCAATGGCAGTTGATGACGCTTTGATCCGCGATCCTGGCTTCGAAGCGCACCACGCCGCACAGGCAGCCGCCGGCGAGAACGCGTCCACTGCTCATTCATCCCCTCCGCTCGTCCGATGCGACGAAATCCGTTGCACACTCGCCTTTCGCGCTTGGAGAGCGGCCCATGACGGGCCATATTGGCCGAAATCGAGGACCAACGGGAGACGGTCATGAGAAAATCCAAGGCGATCCGGCTGATGCTGCTCGGCAGCACGGGATTCGCGCTTGCCGCGTGCGACGACCGCCCGCCCGCCGATGCGCGCTTCTATCGCACCGCCGAGGATTGCGTCGCGGTTCACGACAAGGCCACCTGCGACCAGATGGTCGCGGACGGCAGGGCGGCTTATGCCAAGGAGGCGCCGCGCTATACCCGCAAGGAGGAATGCGAGGCCGAATTCGGCGCCGGCAATTGCGAGGCGCGCACGGCCGATGCGAGCCAGGCGCAGCAGGCTCCGCAGGAGGGCGCCCAGGCGAGCTCGGGCGGCAGCATCTTCATGCCGCTTCTGATGGGCTACATGCTCGGCAATGCGTTCAACCGGCCGGTCTATCGAGGACCCGACAACAGCGCCGTCATGCGCAGCGGCGGCAGCTTCTACAATGTGGGCAAGTTTGCCGGCGTCGGCCGGGCCGCGGCGTTCCAGCCGGCGCCGATCACCAAGGTCGCGCGCGGCGGGTTCGGCCGCACGGCATCCTATCGCAGCGGCGCCGGCGGCTGAGCCGGTGCAGCGAGTCGCGACCGCGCCGCGCCCCGACTGGCGCGAGCACGTCGAGCGCGACCTCGGCTTCGTCTTCCACACCATCGAGGGCGCGCCCTATTGGGACGAGACGGCGTGCTACCGCTTCACCGCCGCCGAGATCGACCTGCTCGACGACGCGACGGCCGAGTTGGAGCAGATGGCGCTCGCCCTGGTCGAGCAGGTCGTACGGACCGGAGGGCGTGATTACGAGCGTCTGCGCATCCCGGAGCTCGCCTGGCCGGCCATCGAGCGGAGCTGGAGCCAGCGCGACAAGAACCTCTATGGCCGGTTCGACTTCCGCTATGACGGCGAGGGCCCGCCGAAGCTCCTCGAATACAACGCCGACACGCCGACCGCCTTGTTCGAAGCCGCGGTCGTGCAATGGGATTGGCTCGAAGCCATGCGGCCCGGCGCCGATCAGTTCAACTCGATCCATGAGCGCCTGGTCGACGCCTGGCAGCGCTTCGGTCTCGAGGGCGCGCACGTCGCTTTCGCCGCGGTCAAGGATCACGCGGAGGACCGCGGCACCGCCGATTATCTGCGCGACACCGCGATGCAGGCCGGGCTGAACACGACCGGCATCGCGATCGAGGACATCGGCTGGGACGGCCGCCGCTTCGTCGATCTCGACAGCCGGCCGATCGACGTTCTCTTCAAGCTCTATCCCTGGGAGTGGCTGGTCCAGGAGCCGTTCGGGGAGCACCTGCTGTCGGGCGCGGCGAAGGTCATCGAGCCCGCCTGGAAAATGGTCCTGTCCAACAAGGCCGCCCTCGCCCTGCTCTGGGAGATGGCGCCCGGCCACCCCAATCTTCTGCCGGCCGCCCTCGAGCCGGGCGCCGTCGAGGGCGCCGTCGTGCGCAAGCCGATCTACGGCCGCGAAGGCGCCAACGTCCAGGTCATGGAGGACGGCCGCGTCACGGCCGAGACGCCCGGCGACTACGGCGCCGAGGGCCATGTCTATCAGGCCCACGCGCCGCTCGCGGCGTTCGATGGCCGGTATCCGGTGATCGGTTCCTGGGTCGTGGCGAGCCAGCCCGCCGGCATCGGCATTCGCGAGGACGACACCGCCATCACCCGCGACAGCAGCCGCTTCATCCCCCACTATTTCGAGTGAGCGCCATGGATCTCGCCTTCTCCCTTCAGGGCATCGGCCCCTTCCTCACCTATTTCATCGCGGCCCTGATTGCGGAGGCGGTCTTCGTCATTCTCTATATGATGCTGACGCCGCATCACGAGGCGAAGCTGATCCTGGCCGGCAACAGCGCCGCGGCGATCAGCCTCGGCGGCGCCGTGCTCGGCTTCACCATTCCTTTGACGAGCGCCATCACCAACAGCGTCTCGCTCGCCGACATGGCCGTGTGGAGCGTCATCGCCCTGATCGTCCAGCTCGGCGTTTTCCTGCTGCTCGCGCGGACGGGGGGCGGTGGGCGGTGAACCCCGAGGCGGGGTTCTTCGGGGTGGTGCCCGGGACGAGCCACAAGACCAACCCCACCGCCATGGACATGATCCACCGCGACACGATCTTCACGAACGTCGCGCTGCGCGAGGACGGCACCCCCTGGTGGGAGGGGCACGACGACCCGCCGCCCGCCCGCGCGACCGACTGGCAGGGGCGGCCGTGGACGCCCGACTCGGGCGAGAAGGCGGCGCACCCCAACAGCCGGTTCACCACGCCGGTGGCCAACTGCGCGTCGGTCTCGCCGCGGGTGAACGACCCCGAGGGCGTCCCGATCAGCGCGATCCTGTTCGGCGCCCGGCGCCAGCGGCGCGTGCCGCTGGTGGTCCAGTCGCGGGACTGGACCCACGGGACGTTCCAGGGCGCCACGCTCTCCTCGGAGACGACCGCCGCCGCCACCGGCAAGGTCGGGGTGCTGCGGCGCGACCCGATGGCCATGCGCCCCTTCTGCGGCTACAACATGGCCGACTACTTCGGCCACTGGATCGAGGTGGGGAGCCGCATCGAGCGCCCGCCGCTGGTGTTCCGCGTGAACTGGTTCCGCACCGGCGCCGACGGCCGCTTCCTGTGGCCCGGCTTCGGCGAGAACCTGCGCGTGCTGAAGTGGGTGCTCGACCGCTGCCAAGGGCGCGGCGAGGCGGTCGAGACGGCGATCGGCCTGCTGCCGACCCCCGACGCCATCGACCGCGAGGGCCTCGACATCTCGGACGCGGCCATGCAGGAGCTGCTGCGGGTCGACCTCCCCGACTGGATGGAGGCGGTCCACGGCCAGCAGGAGTTCTTCGCCACCTTCGGCGACCGCCTGCCCGCGGGGATCCGCGCCGAGCACGAGCGCCTGGCGGCGGCCGTGGAGGCCGCGGTCACGCCCGACCTGCACGGGCGCGATCACGGGCATTAGGTCAGTGCTGGTAGAGGAACTCGCTCCCGTTCAGCAGGGCCCAGAACACGTCCTGCAGGAACTGCGCCTCCTCCTCCGATGACAGCCCGCGCGGGCGGAGCGCCCTGAGCTCGCTCGCGCTGGGCGCGCGGCCGAACACGCGCAGGTAGATCACCGTGGTCCGCTCGTCGGGCGAGAGCCCGAGCAGGCGCGTGAGGAGCGGGCTCCGGTCCGCGCGGAGCACGTCGTTGGTGAGCGGGCCGTTGAGGAGCAGCAGGGCCTGGCTGAGGGAGTGCTCGCGCGGCGGGGCCTCGCCGTCGCGCCCGAACGCGTCGTAGAAGCGGCGGCGCAGCGCGCGGCGCTGGTTCGCCGCCTGCTCGGGGTCGGGCCAGGCGGCGAGGGCCTCCTCGTAGCCGGTGGCCCGCACGAACGACGCCCAGAGCTGCTCTTGCAGCAGCGGCCGCAGCCGGGCGCGGGCGAACAGCTCCTGCGCCTCGAACGCGCCCTGGGCGGGGCCGCCCGCGCTCCGGCGGTAGGCGGCGCTCAGCAGGATCACGCGGCACAGGCGCCGCATGTCGTAGCCGCTCGCCTCGAAATCGGCCGTGAGGCGCTGCTCGACCGCGGCCAGCGCCGGGACGGCGAGGTCGTCGGGGTCGCTGAACCCCGCCCCGAAGAAGAACGACCACACCCGGTTCACCGTGGCGCGCGCGAACCAGGGGTTGTTGGGGGAGGTCACCATTCGCGCCAGCTCGTCGCGGCGGAAGTCGCCCTCCCCGGGGTCGGTCGACTCGCCCGTAATGAACCGCGGCGGCACCTCGGGACCCGGCGCGCCCGGAGGCCCCGGGATCCGGACCTGGCCGCGCTCGCGCTCGACCAGGCGGATGCGGTCCATCTCCCGCACCACGGCCGCGCGCCCGAAGAAGGCGGCCACGCCCCAGAAGTCGCGCTGCTTCCACTGCTCCTTGTAGGGGTGGTCGTGGCACTCGGCGCACTGGACCTGCTGGCCCTGGAACACGCGCATGGCGTTGCCGGCCATCTCCGCGGGGCGCCCCTCGTAGCGGACCAGGTAGCCGGCCGCCCCGTTGGCGCGCGGGTCGCCGCGCGCGCTCAACAGCTCGCGCACCACCACGTCCCAGGGCGTGTTCGCCTGCAGGCGCTGCCGCAGCCAGGTGTGGAGCGGGTGCGCCGTGCCCGGCGCGACCTCGAGCAGCGCGCGGCGGCCGACCAACAGGTTCGCCCAGCGGGTCGCCAGGAAGCCGGCGTGCTCGGGCCCGTGGAGCAGCGCCTCCACGAGCTGCGGCCAGGGGGGCGGCTTGGCGCCCCGGCGCAGCAGCTTGGCCACCGTCTCCTCGCTCGGCACCACCCCGGCGGCGTCGAGGCTGGCCCGGCGGAACAGCTCGGCCGGGTCGGCCTCCGGCGCGACACGCACACCGGCCTCGCGCCAGGCCGCCTCGCACAGCCCGTCGAGCTCGGCCACCACCTCCTCCACGGGCGGAGGCGCGGGGCGCTCCTGCGCCGCCAGGGGCGAGAGCGTGTGGGCGCCCGCCAGGGCCAGGAGCAGCGAGGTCGAGAGCGCGGCCGCGGCTCGCCCGGTCATGAGCGCACCTCCTGGGAGGCGCGAGTGTGCCCCGGCCCGCGCGGCGCGCGCAAGCGCTCCGGGCCGGAGAAATGGCAAACTGACGGCCCGCCAGCCGGAGGAGGTGCCCCGTGGCCGTCGCCTGCGAGGCCGTGCTGCAAGTCGTGCGCGAGCTGTGTCCGCCGCGCTTTGCCCTGAGCGGGGATGCGACCGGCCTGCAGGTCGGGCGCGCCGACCGGCAGGTGGAGCGGGTCCTGTGCACCCTCGACCTCACGCTGGAGGTGGCCGAGGAGGCGAGGGAGCTCGGGGCCGGGCTGGTGGTGAGCCACCACGCCGTGATCTTCCGGCCGCTCGCCGACCTTCGGACCGACACCTTCAAGGGGCGGATCCTCGAGACGCTGATCAAGCACGACGTGGCGGTGTACGCGCCGCACACCGCCATGGACGTGGTCGCGGGCGGGCTCAACGACGCGCTGGCCGCGGCCGTCGGGCTGCTCGCGCCGCGCCTCCTCAAGGAGACCGGGCGCGACGAGCGCGAGCTGCTGCTCGCGGCGCCGCCGGCCCCGGCCGAGCTCGAGGGGCTGCGGGCGGCCCTCCTGACCCGCGGGGCGAGCGAGGTGAGCGTGCGCGGCGAGCGGCTCGAGGTGGTCGTGCCGGCCCGCAAGGCGGCCGGCGCCGCGCGGCTGCTGGAGCAGCGCCTCGGCGCCGCGCCGCTGTCGCTCCCGCTCCGCTCGGGCGCCGAGGCGCGCGGGATCGGGCGGATCGGCGAGCTGTCCGCCCCCGAGCCGTTGCTCGACCTGGCGCGCCGGCTCAAGGAGGCGCTCGGGGCGCCGGGGGTGCGCGTCGCGGCGCCCGATCCGTCGGCGTCGGTGCGCAAGGTGGCCGTGCTGTGCGGCGACGGCCGCCGCTTCGTGGAGGACGCGCTGTTCGCGGGGGCGGAGGCGCTGGTGACCGGCGACGTGGACCACCACACCGCGCTCGAGGCGCGCGCCCGGGGCCTGGCGTTGATCGACGTGGGCCACTGGGCGGGCGAGCGCCAGGTGGCGGACCTCCTGGCCGGCAAGCTGCGCGAGCGCCTCGCGAGCCAACCGGTCGAGGTGCTGGCGAGCCGGGTGGACACCCAGCCCTTTCGGTTCGTCTGAGCGGCTTCGAACGCCGGGCGCGAGGTGTTATCGTTCCGGGCCAGCCCCGGAGGAGCCCGTGCCCCTGTTCGACCTCGGCAACGACGTCCGCGTGACCCAGCACCTCTCGACGCCGCCGGCGCAGGCTTACGCCTTCAGCAAGCAGATCCTCGAGAGCTACAAGAGCCAGGGCTACACGGTGCGCTTCCCGACCGACCGCCCGCCGAGCGAGCTGGTGGGCGAGTTCAAGGACAAGGACGGCACGAGCATCCGGGCGCTGGTCACGGTGACCGCCTCGGGGCCGGGGTCCTCGGTCAAGATCCAGCTCACCGGCAAGGTCTACGTGGGCGGCTTCAAGGGCAGGCTCGCCACCGACTCGGCCGTGCAGAACGCCGCCCGCGACATGCTCAAGGACGAGATCAAGAAGACGCTCAAGGCGAACGGCCTCGCCGCGGCGCTCCAGGCGATCTCCCAGCGCGAGCAGCTCTACGCCTACGCCGTGCAGCGGCGGGGCGGCGCCCGCTACGCGTGAGCTCGGCGGGGGGAAGGCTGCCCTCCTGGCGTCAGCCTTCGTGCCCGCGCCCGTCTCCGTGCCCGCGCCCGTCTCCGTGCGCGTGACCCCAGCCTCTTGCGACGCGCGGCAACGCCGTCGCTCATGCGGCCGCGCGTCGCGACGGGCCACGGGCACGGGCACGGCTGACCCTGCAGAGAGCGCCGAGACCGCAGAGAACCTCTGCGGCCTCGGCGCTCTCTGCGCTTCGCTCCCAGCTGGAGCTCGCCAGAGATGTATGGAATCGTCAGACGGGTCACGAGCACGG